>SLSJ01000163.1 GCA_007130525.1 Ectothiorhodospiraceae bacterium
AGCTGGCCGAGCAGGGCGACATGGCCGAGGCGTCCACCGAACCGATGTCGGTGGAATCCATGGCTCCCGAGGACCAGCAGTTGTTGTCCGACCCGGCTGCCGAGGCCGCCTGGAACTACCTTGTGGAGCGTTACCCGGACGTCCGCCTGACGCCCGACAGCAGCCTGAACCTGGATCTTGGAATTGACTCGCTGGCCTGGGTCAATCTCAGTCTGGCGCTTGGCGAAAGGGCTCAGATCGAGCTGGATGACGAAGCCATCGGCCGCATCGAGACGGTGCGCGACCTGCTTCGGGAGGCAGCCGGAGCAGGGCGGTCGGATGAAGGTGGTCTGGACCTGGTTGAGGCCCTGCGTCAGCCTGAGGACGCGCTGCCGGAGCGGCTGAAGGCATGGCTGGAGCCGCGCAGTGCCACGAACCGACTCTGGGGCTCGCTCCTGCTTGGGCTGGTCAGGGTGTTCATGCGGTTGTGGGTGAGGGTTGACGTTCGCGGACGCCTGCCTGCCGAGGGGCCGTACCTGGTAGCCCCCAGGCACCTCAGTGTCCTCGATCCCCTGGTAATGACCGAGGGCATGACCAATGCCGAACTCAGGACCGTGCGCTGGGCGGGGTGGACGGGCATGCTGTTCCAGCGGGCGGTCAGCCGCTGGTTCAGTCGCGTGGTGGGGGTGCTGCCGATTGACCCCCGGGCCGCACCACGCAAGAGCCTGGCGCTGGCGGCTGCCGCTCTCGCACGCCGGCAGAGCCTGGTCTGGTTTCCGGAAGGCGCGCGCTCACCGGACGGCACGCTGCAGGCCTTCCAGCCGGGGGTGGGACTCCTGCTGAGGGCCTGGCCGGTACCCGTGGTGCCGGTCTGGATAGAGGGCACCTATGAATTGATGCCGACGGGCCGGCGGCTGCCCCGACCGGGAAGGGTGCGACTGGTGATCGGAGAACCTGTCGGCGTTGACAGGCTGGAGGCCGTGGGCGATGACGAGCAGGCCATCGCCGACCTGATCCGCGAGGAGGTGAAGGCGCTTTCGGAGCGCTGATCTGCGGTCTTCACCAGGGTCGGGCGCCCGGACCAGTCGGAAAGGCTCATGTGATCGCACGTTTACGGGATGTCCACGCCTGAAACCCGGAAGTCCATAGGTACGGATCGGGCGGCGGGACTGTGTCGTCCGAGTCCATTGGGTGGACCCCTGCCTTGGTTCTTCGGGAACAGTTTTAACCCGCATATCGCACCGCCCTTCCACTGCGCACGCCGATCTGCTCGCTGTATCGGGGCGTACTCCTTGCGGCCGGCTCGACGTAGCGTCAGCTACGCCTTCGCCGTCTTCCGGTCCGTGCCCCCCGACACGGCGGCATCCCGACGCCCTCGCGACGAACGGCGGTGAGATATGCGGGTCAATGTTGTTCGGCCGATTAGTGTTATGTAATATCGTTCTCCAACAATTGTTATAAGATAACATTACGGATACCGCGCGTCGGGCCCGCCCCCGGGTCTGCGTTTCCGGCTGCGGGATTAATGCAGAACTTTCTCAAGACACCAAGAGGGAAACCATCGTGAAATCCATGCTTGTTACCGGCACCGCAGGCGTGTTGGCGCTCGCCGTCTCGGGTGTCGCACTGGCCCAGCCGTCCAGTCCCACGCGTGCGGGCGTGGCCGATCCGCTGGACAGTCCGGGGATCGGCACCTACGACGTGCTGGGCGGCACGCGGGAGCAGCTCGGTGCGCTGAGGGCGTTCAACCCCGCCATTTCGGTGATCTTCGACGGCGTCTACGAGAACACCGTCAGCGGCGAGCTCGACGAGCCGGCCGGTTTCGAGGGCGGCCACGATCACGGCCATGGCGGTGGTGGTGACGACGGCCTGCGCCTGCGCGAGACCGAGGTCGCGTTCTCCGGCTCGGTGGACAGCTATTTCGACGCCATGGCGATCTTCGTTGTGGACGGTGATCACGTCGAGATCGAGGAGGCCTACATCGCCACCAGCAGCCTGCCGGCGGGCCTGCAGGTCAAGGCCGGCAAGTTTCTCTCCGATATCGGCTACATCAACCGCCAGCACCCGCACCAGTGGGACTTCGTGGACCGGCCGCTGATGAGCGAGTTCCTCTTCGGCGACCACGGCCTGCAGGAGACGGGCGTGCAGCTCTCGTGGGTGGCGCCCACGCCCTGGTACACGCGCCTTGGCGTGGAGGTGCTGCAGGGCGGGGGTAGCGCGATCTCGGGCTACGAGGGCTCGCAGACCTTCGAGGTGAACTTCCTGCGGGAAGACGGCGCGGGGGGCTTCGAGCGGGTGCGTGCGCGCGGCGACAGCGGTCTCGAGGACGCCAGCGGCCCGCGGCTCTTTACCGCGTTCGCCAAGGTGGCACCCGATCTGGGCTTTGATCATGCGGCGCAGTTCGGGGTCTCCGGCGGCTATGCGCGCAGCTGGCAGAACGCGGTCGAGCACAGCAGCGCGCGCTTCGAGACCTGGGACGGCGATGCCTGGTTTGCCGGCGTGGACATGGTCTACAAGTACGATGCCGCGCGCAGCTACGGCCACGGCAACTGGACCGTGCAGGGCGAGTACTTCTACCGGGTGATCGATGTGGACTACCGCTCGCGGGTCTTCCAGGACGGCGCCCTGGTGGCGACCCAACAGGGCGATGCCGCCGACGAGTTCTCGGGCAAGGCGAAGCAGGACGGGGCGTACCTGCAGGCGCTCTACGGCATCGCGCCGCGCTGGAACGTGGGTGCGCGCGCCGAGGCGCTGGGCATTACCAACGACAGCCTGGAGGCGGATCGTGGCGAGAACCGTTTCACCTCCTTCGGCACCTCCTACCGCTACGCGCTCCAGACCTCGTTCATGCCCACGGAGTTCTCGCGCATCCGGCTGCAGGCGAACTACGCCGACTTCGCTGATGACAACGGTGGCCACGGCCACGGCGACGCCTGGACGGTGATGCTGCAGTACAACCTGAGCCTCGGCGCCCACGGCGCGCATGCGTTCTGATAGCAGGAGAGCCGACATGATTCGATGGCTGATTGCAACACTGATGCTTGTGGCCGCGGGTGCGGCCCACGGCCAGCTCAACGTGGTGGCGACCACCTCCAACATGGGCATGCTGGCCGAGACGGTGGGTGGCGAGCATGTGAGCGTGACGGTGCTCGCGCCGCCGGACCGCGACGTCCATTACCTGGAGGCGCGCCCGGCGATGATGGCCGCACTGCGCCGCGCGGACCTGCTCCTGGCGGTGGGCGCGGAGCTGGAGGTGGGGTGGCTGCCGGCGGCGATCTCCGGTGCCGGCAATGCGCGCGTGAACCCGGGGCGCAGGGGCTACTTCGAGGCTGCCGCGCAGGTGGATCGTATCGAGGAGGGACGCCCTGCCGACCGCGCCCTGGGGGATGTGCACCCGGCGGGCAACCCGCATGTCTACCTCGACCCCGAGCGCATGGCGCGCATCGCCAGGACCCTTGCCGAGCGTCTGGCCGAGATGGACGCGGCCAACGCGCAGCGCTTCCGCGCCAATGCGCAGGCGTTCGCCGAAGGCGTCGAAGCGCGCATCGATGGTTGGCGGGAGCGGGTTGACGGCGCGCCGGGGGTGGTGCTCTTCCACGCCGATGCCAACTACCTCATGCGCCTGCTCGAGGTGCCCGTGCACGGCTACCTGGAGCCGGTGCCCGGGGTGCCGCCCACCGGCGCCCACCTGCGGGAGCTGGTGCGCGGGCTCGAGGGCAAGCGCGGGGTGATCATCCGCTACCCCTACCAGATGGAGCGGGCCACGGACTTCCTGGGGGCGCGCCTGGACATGGAGGTCCATGAGCTCATGCCCGGTGTGGAGGTCGGGGGCAGCGCCGAGGACTACTTCGCCCTGATCGAGCGCTGGGTGGACGCCATTTCCTCGGCGAAGTGACATGGCTGCGCTGATCACCTTCGAGGGCGTGCGCGCCGGCTACGAGGCACCGGTGGTCGGACCGCTGTCCTTTGCCGTGCGCGCGGGCGAGGTGGTTGGCCTTTCCGGCCCGAACGGCTGTGGCAAGACCACGGCGATGCGCGTGCTCACCGGCGAGGCGCGGCTGTTCGAGGGCAGGGTGGAGCGCGGCCCGCAGCTCGATATCGCCTACCAGGCGCAGCAGGGCATCGAGGTGGAGGAGCTGCCGCTGCGCGCGCTCGAGCTCTTCCGGCTGATGAGCGACGCCGACCCCGGCGCGCTTCCCGCGCGGCTGCAACGCATCCTTGATCGGCGCATCGACCGCCTGAGCGGCGGCGAGCGGCAGTTGCTCACGGTCTGGAGCGTGCTCAGCCACCCCGCCAGGCTGCTGCTGCTCGACGAGCCCACCAACAACCTCGACCCCGACGGCGAGCGGCTGCTGGGGGAGGCGCTGTGCCGGACGAGGGGCGAGCGCGGCGTGCTCCTCATCAGTCACGAGCTCGCCTTCCTGGAGCGTGTCTGCGACCGCCTGGTGGAGGTGGCGGCATGAACGCGGAGCTGCTCTTCGATCCGCTCTTTCGCCTGCCGTTTGCCACCGGCGTGGTGCTGGCGCTGCTGCTGCCGGTGCTGGGCGTCTACCTGCGCCTGCGCCAGGAATGGCTGGCCGCACTC
>SLSJ01000139.1 GCA_007130525.1 Ectothiorhodospiraceae bacterium
GTGGCGCACGAATACCCGAAAGAGGAGCCGGAGCCCGATGCATTCGAGTTCTAGCCCGCATCTCTCACCGCTGTTCGTTGCGGGGGCGTCGGGATGCCGCTGTGACGGGGGGCACGGAGCGGAAGACGGCGAAGGCGTAGCTGACGCTACGTCGAGCCGGCTGCAGGGATTACGCCCCGACACGGCGAGCGGATCGGCGTGCGTAGCAGAAGGGCGGGGAGATATGCGGGCTAGCCCCGGCGCCGCGGTGGGATCGATCTGACTGGCGGCTGACAGCCACCGGTGAAAGACAAACGACACGGGAGTAACGAAATGATTGCCAACCGGATGAACCTGCGAGCCCTCGGCAGCACGACCGCCATCGCCGCCGTTGCGGCGATCGGATTGGCCGCCCAGCCCGTTCACGCCGTCGACTGGGGTGGCGTGGATACGCATAGCGTGCCGGTATTCCACCCCGGGCAGGCCTCCTGGGAATGGGTGCTGACTCCCGGCGATCACAGTACCCGCGCCGTGGAGCGTTTCCGGGACGAAGGCCGTAATTGCCAGTATTGCCACCGCGACGAGATGGACGACCTGGCCGCGATCGCCACCGGCGACGGCGAAGCGCCGGAGCCGTATCCCTTTGATCATCGGCCCGCTCTGGTCGATCTCGATGTTCAGGCCAGCCACGACGGCGAGCGGATGTACTGGCGGTTTTCCTGGGATGCCCAAAGCGATGCCGGCGACCCCATGGATGCCGACCACCCGGCCCGCGTCACCGTCTTTTTCGCCTCCGACGCGGTGCGGGAGGCCACGCGCGCCGGGTGCTGGGGTGCCTGCCACGATGATCTGCGCGGCATGGAAAGCGATACCGAGGCCCTGGACCTCACCAAGTACGTGGCGGCCTCGCGCACCCAGATCACGCGCAGCGGTGGTGGTGAAAACTACCGCAGCGACAGCGAGCTTGCCGAGCTTATCAGCGGCGGCCGATTCTTCGAGTTTTGGCAGGCCCGCCTGACCGCAGACGGCGGTGTGCTGCCGGTGGACGGCTATATCCTCGAGCGCCGCCACGATAGCGACTCTCCCGCCGTCGAGGTGGAACTGGAGGAGGATGGCGACCGCCGTGTGGTCACCATCAGCCGGGCGCTTGCCGGCGACGCGGACACACGCATCGACCTGGAATCCGGCAAGACGTACCACGGCGGTTTCGCGGTCCATGAAGGCGGCACCAAAGGCCGGTTCCACTACGTGTCGCTGGAGTACTCGTTCAGCATCGACAGCGATCAGGGCGATATCGCCGTGATGGGGCAGTAGACGAAAGCCGGTGGCCCTGTCCGCCAGGGCCACCGCCCGTCTCCTCGGAAAGAAGCGACAGCGATCAACAAACCAGGCCCGGGCGCGGCGTGGTCACGGGAGGCAATCATGGCAGTCATCAGGAAACAGGGGATGCTGGTCGGTGTGCCAGGGGTGCTGTGCGCACTGGCTCTGCTCTGGGTTGCGGGGCCCGCACTCGCCGATTCGGCCGATATCGACACGTGCACGCGCTGCCATGACGAGACGGAAGATTATCCGGTTCTGCCTATTTTCCAGACTCCCCATGCGGCAATGGCCGACACTCGCACCGGGTTTGCCGAAAGGGGCTGTGCCGCATGCCACGGAGACATGGAGGCGCACCTCGACGACGAGGAGGAACCGCCGCAGTACACCTATCGTGGCCATGAAGACGAGGTCACGTCCATAAGAAAGCAGAACGAGGGCTGCCTGAATTGCCACGAGAGCGACCCCCACCTGATCCACTGGGCCTCCAGCAACCATGAGTTCGGCGACCTGGCCTGTGTTTCCTGTCACCAGATCCACACCGCGCACGACAAGATCCGGGACCGACTGACGCAACACAATGTCTGCGCAAGCTGCCATCGGCAACAGGATCATGAAATGCGTCGTCCGTCGCGCCACCCCGTGCCCGACGGCGAGATGGCCTGCTCGGACTGCCACCAGGTCCACGGCTCCGCCGGCTTCGGGGCGGACATGAAGGAGCCGACCGTCAACGAGACCTGTTACTCCTGCCATGCCGGCAAGCGCGGGCCATTTCTCTGGGAGCATTTCCCGGTCCGCGAGGATTGCACCACCTGCCATCAGCCCCACGGCTCCGTGCACCGCGGGTTGCTGGAGATGCGTGGTCCGCAACTCTGCCAGCAGTGCCACATGCAGCCCCATGCGTTTGCGAGATTCGACGGGGACGAGTTGGACTTTGGCCGCGTGGCCGGACAGAACTGCCTCAATTGCCACTCGCAGGTCCACGGGTCGAACCACCCCGACGGACATAGTTTCAGGCGCTGAACAACGGGAATGAGGGCACACCAATGAAGATTGCAAAAGGCGTTTCCAGAGGTTCCGTCCTGGGCATGGCCGCGACTGTTGGATGCATTGTCCCGCTGGCCGCCAGCCATGCCTTCGTGGACCTTGCAGAGGTTGTCGAGCGCGACGAGGAGCTGTGGGAGCGCCTGTCCGAACCCCATCACGAAGTGACGCTCGGCATAGGCTATGTGTCCGAGGATTCGTTCATGTTCGGCCGCTTCAACGGCCTGGAGGAGCAGGGGCTGTTTCTCGATCTCGGGCTCGATCTGCACAGCCGCTCGAGTTACGACGCCGACGAGATGTACTTCTGGCGGTTGCGTGGCCGCAACCTGGGCCTGGAGTCACGCTCGGCGCGCTTCGAGGCGGGCCGCCAGGGCCACTTCTCCGGCTTCCTGGACTTCCGCCAGATGCCCCACAACCAATGGGAAGACGTGCAGATAGTACACCGCGGCGCGCGTACGCCGGACCTGGAGGTCGACACGGATAACCCGCGCGAGTTCGATATCAAGCAGAGGCGGAAACGGGGCGCCGTTGGCGGCACGTACCTGCACGAGGGACGTTGGCGGCTCAGCACCGATTTCAACCGGGAGACACGGGAGGGCACGCGTCTGAGAGGCCTCACGGCGGGCGGCAGCCCGGCCGTCGGCAACATAGCGAGTTCCATCGGACCTGAACTGGTGGATTACTACACCGATCAGTACAACCTGCGCCTGGATTACATGGGCGATCGCTTTCAGGGCGGCGCCGCCTACCACTACTCGGCGTTCTCGCAGGACCAGGGCTCGGTGATGACGGTGGATGGCGATACCTTCGCGCTGGAGCCCGAAAACACCTTCCATCGGCTGAGCTTCACCGGTGGTTACACCGTGGCCGCCGGGACCCGGGTCTCCGGTGATCTGCACCTGGGGCGGATGCTGCAGGATGACCGCTTTGCGGAGACGGCCACAGACGTCACCCGCAACGGCCGCCCGCGCTCCGATATCGATGGCGAGATCGCCACCACCGCCTTCAACCTGCGCGGCTCACACCGGCTGACCGACCGTGCGCGGCTGCGGGCCGCGTTCCGCTATGACGATCGGAACAACCGGACCGACACCTTCCAGGTTGGCCCCCGCGAGACCAAGCCCCTGAGTTACCGGCGCATCAACTATTCGTTGGACGGCGACTACCGCCTGACGCGACGCGCGCGCGTGAGCGCGGGTGTGGAGCGTGACGAACGTGACCGGGATTTCGGCGACCGGCGGGAAACGGTGGAAAACACCTTTCACACACAGTTCAGGACGACGTTCACTCCCGCGCTCAGCGGCGGGCTCCGGGCTGCGTTCTCCCGCCAGAACGGCACGACCTACGACCTCGAGCGCAGCCGGCGCCAGACGGAGCCCGAGGGGCTGCGAAACTACGACCATGCCGACAGGGACCGGTTCGAGGTGGGGGTGTTCGCCACCTACACGCCCCTGGCGATGCCCACGATTTCGTTCTCCGGACGAGTCAACTACATGGAGGACGATTACGATCGTTCCGACCTGGGGCGCACCGATGCCGAGCGGTTCACCGCCAGCGGCGAGGTCAGCTGGCTACCCACCGAGCGCCTGAGTCTGTACGCCTTCCTTGGCTGGGACGTCAACGAGATCGACCTGGCCGGGGGCAATGGCGAGCCCTGGACGGCCGAGCAGCGTATCGAGGTCCTCACCACCGGCATCGGCGGTGAGTGGGCGGTACGGCCGGACCAGCTCGATCTCGGCTTCGAAGTGGTGCGGGTGGAATCGCGGTCGCGCATGGAGTTTTTCGACGCGGCCAACCACCCGACCCTGGAGAGCGACTATTTCGAGCTCAGCCTGTACGGCGAGTACCACATGATGGATCAGGATCTCACCCTGCGGGCCGGGTACATGTTCCAGCACTTCTCCGAGGACGACTGGTCCCTCGGCGAAAGCGTGGTCATCGCGAATCCGGATGAGCGTGACTACAACGTTCACCTGTTCGTCGTCTCGGGCGTGTACAGGTTCTAGCCCGCATTCGGGCGGGTTCGACAGAGAACAGGACGTCAAGGTCCGATTAACGTGCAGAGCATAGAGGGGAAGTGAAAATGACATCCGAATTTCCTTGGAGGGGATCCCGCCTGCCGCGGAGCATGACGGCGCTGGCGGTGGTCATGGGCGTCGGTGCCCTGGGACTCGGCGGCTGCCTGCCGAGTGACGGCTCCGACGGCCGGGA
>SLSJ01000265.1 GCA_007130525.1 Ectothiorhodospiraceae bacterium
CAGCCGGCTCGACGTCGTGTCAGCTACGCCTTCGCCGTCTTCCGGTCCGTACCCCCTTCACCGCGGCATCCCGACGCCCTCGCGACGAGCGGCGGTGAGATATGCGGGCTAGGCCCGCGCCGCAGGCGTGCCGGTCAGCCAGGCTTTCAGGCGCTCCGCCGGCCCACTGACCAGCAGATAGAGACAGGGCACGACGAACAGCGTCAGCAGCATGGAGGTGCTGAGTCCGCCGATCACGGCCAGCGCCAGCGGACGCATGATCTCGCCACCCCCGGCAACGCCGATGGCGAGCGGCAGCATGCCGAGCACGGTTGTGGAGGTTGTCATCAGTATCGGGCGCAGGCGAACTGACCCGGCTTCGACGATGGCCCGCGGTATTGACAGCCCGCGTTGGTGCCGGCCGAGCTCGATATACTCCACCAGCAGGATGGCATTATTGACCACGATGCCGATCAGCAGGACCACGCCGATCAGCACGGGCGCCGAAAGCGGCGTGCCGGTGAGCCAGAGTATGCCGACCACGCCGATCAGCGACATGGGCGCCGCCGGGATGATGACCAGCGGGTTGCTGAGCCGCTCGTACTGTACAGCCAGCACCACGAACACCAGGAACATGGACAGCAGGATCACCGTCGCCAGTTCGCGATTGGTCTCCTGGATGGTCTCCCACTGGCCGCCGTAGAGCAGGCTGATCTCGTCCGGGAGTTCCAGATCGGCCAGGCGGGCATCCACCCGGCCCATGATGGTGCCAACGTCGGAAACCCGGGTATCGATGTCGGCGACCACCCGGACCACCCGCGACTGGTTCTCGCGCTCGATGTGTGCGGGCCCTTCGCCCAGTTCGAAGCGGGCAACATCGCGCAACAGCACGGGGGCGTCGCCGTCACGGAAAAGGATCACGTTGCCCAGGGTATCGACGTCACGCACTTCCTCCCGGGGCAGTCGCAGGCGGATGTCATACTCCCTTCCCGCGGAGAGGTAGCGCGAGGGCACGCCGCCGTCCACCGCTGTACGCAGCGCCGACGCCACCTCGGAGACTCGCAACCCCCTGTCCGCGGCCCGTTCGCGATCGACGGCAATGCGCATCAGCGGACTCTCTTCCTCGCGACTGAGTTCAACACCGATGAGGCCGGGGATACCCTCCAGGCGCACCATCACCTCACCGGCAAGGCCGCGTAGCTGTCGCAAGTCGTCGCCCACCACCGACACGGAGAAATCGTCACCGTGGCGGGTGAACCAGAGCCCGGGAATGGACGGTGGCCGGACGTCGATGCGGGCACCGGGCAGATCCAGCTGATCAAGGATGCTCTGGGTTTCCGCCACCCAGCGGCTCGCGCTCATGTCCGGCCGCGCGCGGGCCGGGGACAGTTGCACGTCCATACGCGCCGTGCCCGGGCGCTCATTGATGATTCCGCCCCACAGATGCCCGCCAACGATGGTGAAGACACTCTCCACATGGGGCCGGTCCTGCACCGCCTCTTCGACGGCGCGCGCGGCGGCGTCGGTCTCGTGCGGCGGCACACCGGGCGGAAGCCAGACCCGCACGTTGACGTTGCCGTCGTCCACCGGCGGCAGGAACTCGTCGCCGAGCTGACCGCCCAGATGCACCGCGGTCGCGAGCAATCCCGTCATCACCACCATGACCGCCCACCGCAACCGCAGCACCCTGGGCAGCAGCCGTCGATAACCGCCGCGCAGGGCCGACACGCCGCGGTTGAAGGTGCGTAGCGGCCAAGTCCGAATCACGCCGCTTTCGAAGCGCAGGGCGCCGAGCAGGGCCGCCAGCATCGGCACCAGGGTGATGGCCGCCGCCAGGGTGGCGACAATGGCGAAGGAAATGGTCAGGATCAGATCCCGGAACATCAGCGCGGCGAATCCGGTGATGAGCAGGAACGGGAGCACCGCGGCCAGATTGGTGAGCGTGCCGGCGGTGACCGCCGAGAGCACCTCGCCGGCGCCGTCGTGGGCGGCATCGTCCGGACTCTTGCCCAGCTGTTCCCTGTGCCGGTAGATGTTCTCCAGCATGACGATGGCGTTGTCGAGCAGCAGCCCGACTCCCAGCGCCAGCCCGCCCAGGCTGATTATGTTCACGGTGAGCCCGCCGATCCCCATCAGGCTGAAGGTACCCAGGAGGGCGATGGGCAGACTGAGACCGATCACGAAGCTCTTGCGCAGGCTGCCCAGGAACATGAATACCATCAGCATGGCAAGGGTTCCGCCGAGCAGCGCCGCCATGGTCACGGAGGTGATGGAGCCGCGAATGAAGAACGCGGGATCGCGCGTGGACTGGTACTCGATGTCCTCGGGAATGAAGCCGGACCGCTCCAGGCGCCGCAGCGCATCCTGCACGGAATCCGCGACTTCCACGGTATTGGCCCGGGGCAGCTTGAATACCGAGACCTGGGCGGCCGCGATACCGTTGAGCCTTGCCAATACCCGCTGCTCCCGGTGTCCGTCCCGGACCGTGGCGACATCGGACAGCCGGATCCGGCGATTCTCGTTGCCGGGCACGTCCAGGAGCAGGTTCTCGATGTCCGCGGCGGAGGTGAAACGGCCCTCGGTCTTGGCCATGACGTCGAAGGTGTCGGAGGTCACCCAGCCGGCAGCAACCTCGACGTTCTCCGCCGCAAGCACGTTGTAAAGATACTGCAGCCCCATGCCGTAGGAGCGAAGTCGCTCCTGGTCGGCAATCACCTCCATCTCCCGTACCATGCCGCCGGCGGCCTCCACGCTCGCCACGCCGCTGACCGCGATGAGCTGGGGCACGAGACGATGCTCGACCCAGTCACGCACCTCCACTTCCGAGCGCAGGCTGGAACTGAAACCCGCCTGCCAGATTGCTTCCTGGGAGGGATCGAAACGATAGAGCCGGGGCGGCTCTATGTCCGCCGGCATCTGGGTGCGCGCCAGTTCCAGATGACGGGATGCGTCCTGCAGGGCCAGATCCAGGTTGGTGCCGTAGTCGAAGATCAGGTTGACGTTGGTACGTCCTTCCGAGGCCCGGCTGTCTATGCTGACCAGATTCTCGGTCGCCGCCAGATTCCGCTCGAGCACCCGGGTGATCTGCTCTTCCATGACCTCCGGCGAGGCGCCGGGATAGTTGACCGTCACCCGGATCTGGGGATAGTCGATCGGCGGAAGCAGATCGATGGGAAGCCGGTCGAGGAAAAACAGGCCAAGCACGACCACCACGGATGCCAGCGCCAGTGTTCCCACCGGTCGGCGGATGGCCCCGCTTGTCAGCCCCCGCCCCCTCCTTCTGTCCAGCCCGGACATCAGTCTCTCCAGCCCACGATGCGCACGCGCTGACCGTCGCGCATGTCGATGGGATTGGTGGCCAGAACCACCTCACCCGCTTCAAGCCCATCGACTATCTCGGTCAGTCGGGCGCGCGTCACTCCCGTCTCCACCTCCCGCCGGTGCAGAGTGTCTTCCTCGATCACGTAGACATAGCGGACATCGCCGTCCTCGCCCACGGCAGCCGAGGGTACCGCGATGGCCTCCGGCCGGCTGTCCACGGTCATGAGCGCGCGGGCAAGATAGCCCGGGCGCACGCCGCGCTCGAAGGCATCCCCCGGCAGGGCGATCTCCACGGTGACCAGACGGCTCACGGCCTCGGCGGCAGGGAAAATACGGCGCACGGACGCATCCAGTTCGAGCTCCGGCAGGGCATCCAGCCTCACCCGTACCGGTTGCCCCGCTTCCAGATGAACCACGTCCAGTTCGGAGAGGGCCGGGCGAAGCACCAGCGTGTCCATGGCGGCCAGTTCGAAAAGGACCATCTGCGCGTCCACGCCGTCCCCGGGTTCAACGTATTTTGCGGTGACCACGGCGTCGCGCGGCGTGGTCACCTGTCCGAAACCGACCCGGCTCTGCCACAGGCGCCTGTTGCTCTCGGCAACCAGCAGGGAGACTCGTGCAGCGTCGTACTCCGCCGGACTGATGACACCGCGTTCCCGCAGTTCCGCCGCCCGCCGGTAGCGTATGCGGGCATCCTCCTCCTGGGCCTCGGCCCTGGCCAGTTCCGCACGCTCCTCCGCCATGTCCAGTTCCAGCAGCACATCACCGGCGGAGACCCTGTCCCCCTCCTCGTAGTGAACGGCCTGCACGGTGCCGGCGGCGCGGCTGGCAAGGCGGATACGCGTCCTTGGCTCCACCCGGGCGGACACCCGGAGTTCCCGGGACAGGTCAAGGACCTGAATCTCCGTCGCCGCCACCGGCGAACTGGGAACCCGCTCAGTATTGCCGACGCTGTCATCCTCGCTTGCACAGGCACCCAGCAGGCCCGCCACGACCAGTGCCAGATACCCACGCAGCGCTATCCTCATGCGCGGCAGGCCCACAAACGGTCGGCAAAGGACAGTTAATATCACTCGCAAGCTCCATGGCATCGGACCCAGTCGTCCGCTCCGCCCCGCTCCCGCCGGCATTGGTGGGCGCTACGGTTCGCCGCGGCCAGTCCGGCGCCGGACATCGCTTTCCGGTCGGCGCCACCGTGGTGGACGGGACGGCAACGGTGAACAGCGCCGCGATCCTCCCGGCACGC
>SLSJ01000121.1 GCA_007130525.1 Ectothiorhodospiraceae bacterium
ATGTCATGGGGGTGCCGCAGCGCCAGCAGCCGGCCCTGCCCCGGCGCATGCCGGCGCCAGCGGAAGGCGATGGCCGCGTTCCAGTCCGGCTCCGTGGGCGGTGGTGGCAGTAGCTCCTCGACATGCCGCAGCAGCCGTTCGGCGCGTTCCAGAAATTGCTCGAGTTCACCCATGGTGCGGTTTACCAGTGCAGATCATCGGGCACGGGGAAATCGGCGTAGGCGTCCTCATCGCCTGGCGGCGGTTCCTCGATCCGGCAGATGAAGGTGTCCGGAGAACGCTCGCGAATGCTGTCCGCGGTTGCCGCGGGCACCAGGTGATAGCGCCGCCTGTGATGGACGATCGCAAGTGCGCCGCGCGCCAGTCGGCTTTGCTGGTCGGCCGTGACATGAATGCGACGGATGACCGTTCCGTGCGCGAAACTGTAGGCAATGGAGCCATCCTTCATGTCCAGCCCGTGGGCCTTGAGTAAATCGTCCACCTGGGCAGCGACCGCCCGCCCGGCCTTCTCCGCCTCGCGTTGGCGATTGATCTCCCGATCCCGTTCCTGCCGCTCAAGCTTCGCCTGCACGGCACGCTGCCGCGCCGCCGCCGCGGTCGCGGCCACCTCGCCACCGGGCGCTTTGCTGCGCCGCTGCCTGGCCTTGCGTGCCTCGCGGGCGGCCTTGTTGGCGGATTTTTCATCGGCCAGTCCCGCTTTCATCAACTGGTCGCGCAGTGCGTCGCTCATGGCTGAGGCCTCCTCGCAGGGCGTCCGACCCGCTGGTCGCGGGCTCGACGCATCGGAAGTCATTTCGAATTGGATTGCGTCGACATTTGCCGCCGCCGGGCGATTTTCAAACCCACACGTGTGATGCGTCCATTCTCGATCTCCCGGACGACGAATTCCATGTTCTCGAGTCGCACCCGGTCCCCCACCACGGCCCGTTGCTTGAAAAGCCGAAGCAGGTAATCACCCAGCGTCTCGTCGTCGCCACGCTGGTCGGGGATGCGCAGATCATAGGCACTGGCGAGAGCCGACAGCGGTGTGTCGCCGTTGAGCACGAAGTCGCCGAAGAAGACGTGCTCCTCCAGTCGTGCCGGAGCGTGTTCGGCTACCAGGATACGATCCAGTTCCGGCAACCGGTCGGGCGGCGTCAGTACGTACACATAGTCATCCGCCTGGAGAATCTCGGAGGCCGTGTCCGGCTGGGGGCGCCCGCCGCGAACGACGGCCACGATCTGGGTGTTCTCCGGCAGCTTCAGCCGCCCCACCATCTTGTAAAGGGCAGGGCTGTCCTGCTCCAGCGTATATCCCACCAGTTCGTATTCCAGTTGGCCGGGCAGATCCAGTTCCATCCGGTGAATGACGCGGCTTCGCGGTGGCACGTCCAGTTGCAGCCAGCGGGCAACCGGAGCAATCGTCCAGCCCTGGATGACCAGGGACATCAGGACGACGAAGAATGCGATATTAAAGTAATAGGCGGCGTTTTCCACGCCGGCCAGGAATGGCAGCAGCCCAAGCAGTATGGGCACCGCGCCGCGCAAACCCACCCAACCAATGAAAAGCTGTTCGCGCCAGGGGAATGCGAACGGCAGCAGGCACAGGCCGATCGCAAGCGGTCGTGCAATCAGTATCAGCAGCCCCGCTATGACGATGGCCTGCGGCGCCACATGCAACAGATTGCTGGGAGTGACCAGCAGCCCGAGCATCAGGAACATGATGATCTGCGCAAGCCAGGCCATGCCGTCATGAAAACGGCGAATGTTCTGCGTGCTTTGCAGACGCCGGTTGCCGAGAATGATGCCGGCCAGGTATACGGCGAGAAAGCCGCTCCCGTTCAATACCGACGCCAGTCCGAAAATCAGCAGCGCACCGGAGATGGCGAGCAGGGGATAGAGTCCCGGCGTAAGCCGGACGCGGTTGATGAGCCACGCCAGCAGGTAGCCGCCTGCCAGGCCGGCGAGACCGCCAATGCCGATCTGGCTGAGAAACTGGATCAGCAGGCCCAGACCGGCATGGGAGTGTTCGCCCACCATGATCTCCACCACCGCGATAGTCAGGAAGATCGCCATGGGATCATTGCTGCCGGATTCGATCTCCAGGGTGGCGGCGATGCGCTGCTTGATTTCCAGCCCGTGGGCATGCAGCAGATTGAATACGGCGGCGGCGTCGGTGGAACCGACGATGGCACCGATCAACAGTCCTGCCAGCAGCGGCAGACCGAAAATCCAGGCTGTGACCAGTCCGGTGATGGCGACGGTGAGCACCACCCCCAGGGTCGCGAGCGTGACCGCCGGGCGCAGGCCGACGCGAAAGCTCTCCACCTTGGTGCGAAGTCCGCCGTCGAAGAGGATTACCGCAAGCGCCAGGCTGCCGACCAGGTAGGCCGTCTCGATGTCGTGGAATGCGACGCCGCCGGGGCCTTCCTCGCCAACCAGCATGCCGATGAGCAGGAAGACCAGGAGCAGTGGGGCGCCGATGCGGCTGGAGACGATGCTTGCGAGGATGCTGACCAGGAACAGCAGGCCGGCAATCAAGATGACCTGGTTGGCGAAATCCAATCCCTGCACTCCCTGTGGTTCGCACGCTCGCCTGCCGGCAGGCCAGTATAACGGAATGTGGCCGGTCGTTCGGAGCGGGGCCGCGCCCCGCCTGCGGTGACTTGATTAGCCATGGCCCGACTGTGCGGTTATGATGTCTGGCCTTGTGTCATTCACAGCGGTGCCCGGCGGTCCCCTGCGACGCCGAGTGATGCTGGACGCCCCGGTTTCGGACGGATGCATTCCGTTCCCGTCGCCGGACTCCGTCGGCGTGGTCCCGGAGTCCGGACTTGCTCCCCAGACCTCTCGGTCTGACAGGCCGCCTGCTGCCGTGGGAGCGGCAACGGGGTTCCGGCTTTCGGCACCGGAAGAAGATGGAGGAGCCCGTCCGTGAGCTCGACCATACCGCTTGATCTGCCGCGTGCGGCCGATACGTTGGAGGCCCGTCGCTTCCAGGTGTTTACCGCTCGCGACCTCGACCGGATACCCGGCCTGGATCGCATGTCTGCGGAACAGCGATTCGCCATGCAGGTTGTGGCCCAGGTGCTGCCGTTCCGGGTTAACGAGTACGTAGTCAACGAGTTGATCGATTGGGACCGCGTGCCGGATGATCCCATCTACCAGCTCGTTTTCCCGCAGCGCGGCATGCTCTCGCCGGAGAATTTCGATCGGATGGCCAACGCCCTGCGTGGCAATGCGGACAGGGCCGAGATCCAGCGCCTGGCGCAGTCGATCCGGGCGACCCTGAATCCACATCCGGCCGGCCAGATGGAACTCAACGTGCCCAGGCACGAGGGCGAAAAGGTCGAGGGCATGCAGCACAAGTACAGGGAGACGGTGCTGTTCTTCCCGAGCCAGGGCCAGGTGTGTCACTCCTACTGCACGTTCTGTTTCCGCTGGGCCCAGTTCGTCGGCGACAAGGAGTTGCGGTTTGCCTCCAACGAGGCCGAGCAGCTCCTGGACTACCTGCGCAGCCACCGCGAGGTGAGCGACCTGCTCGTGACCGGCGGCGATCCCATGGTGATGAAAACGCGGAACCTGGCGCAGTACCTGGAGCCGCTGCTGGAAAGGGGTCTTGATCACGTGCAGACCATACGCATCGGCACCAAGGCGCTGACCTTCTGGCCCTATCGTTTCGTCACCGATCGCGATTCCGACGACCTGTTGCGGCTGCTGGATCATCTGGTGGCGGCGGGCAAGCATGTCGCCGTCATGGCGCATTACAACCACCCGCAGGAACTGTCCACGCCGATCGCCGAGGAAGCGATCCGCCGGCTGCGTGCCACCGGGGTGGAGATCCGCTCCCAGGGGCCGCTGCTTAATCACATAAACAACGATGCTGCGGCCTGGGCCGTTCTGTGGCGCACCCAGGTTCGCCTGGGAATCATCCCGTACTACATGTTCGTGGAACGCGATACGGGGGCGCGGCGCTACTTCGAAGTCCCGCTGGCGCAGGCATGGGAGGTCTACCGCGGTGCCATGCAGCGGGTTTCGGGGCTGGGGCGTACTGCCCGCGGTCCGTCCATGAGCGCGGATCCGGGCAAGGTGGAAATCCAGGGCGTGACCGAGATCCATGGCGAAAAAGTATTCGTCCTGCGTTTCCTGCAGGGACGAAATCCGGACTGGGTGCAACGTCCGTTCTTCGCCCGATTCGACCCCGACGCGACCTGGCTGAACCAGCTACGGCCGGCGTTCGGCGAGCCGGAGTTTTTCTTCGAGCGGGAGTATCGGTCGATGATCGCCACGGCAAAAGCGGGCTAGCCCGCTTTTCTTACCGCCGTTCGTCGCGAGGGCGTCGAGATGCCGCTGTGACGGGGGCACGGACCGGAAGAAGGCCATGTGACAGCGCCAAGCGCCGAGCGTCGAGCGCCAGGACCCCATCGGCCAGGGGGCTGGCCTCCTACATCGGGGTTAGCCCGCATTTCCCACCGCTCTCGCCGCCGTTCGTCGCGAGGGCGTCGAGATGCCGCTGTGACGGGGGCAC
>SLSJ01000061.1 GCA_007130525.1 Ectothiorhodospiraceae bacterium
CAACTACCTCCTACCGGAAGTTGGTGGCCGGCTTGCGCGCGATGAGGCCGGCGCAATACTCGGCTACGACTACTGGGACATGGACGGGCGTCCCTTCGACTCCCATCCGGCACGATCGCCCTTCTTTCCGCAACGCCATGGCACCCGGACCGCCACCCTGCTGCTGCAGGAGGCGCCTGAGGCGCGACTCGTGCCGTACCGTTATCCGCGCCCGGACATGACTCGCATGAGCGAACTGGTCGCCAACGCCGCGGTCAAGGGGATTAGTGTCTTCAATATCTCGATGGGCAGCGACGAGCGTAGTGAGTGGGAGGCATTCGCAGCCGCAGCCGAGAATCACCCCGACATGCTGTTCGTCCTCTCCGCCGGCAACGATGGCCGCGACATCGACGCCCGGCCTGTCTATCCGGCAGCTTTGGGGCTCGACAATGCCATTGTCGTGACTTCCGCCCTGGCCAATGGCGAGCTGGCACGCGGTTCCAACTGGGGAGAGGAGTCGGTGGACCTGATGGTTCCTGCGGAACGCTTGCGGGTAACGGATTTCGACGGCAGCGAGGTGCCGGCTTCCGGCTCGAGCTATGCGGCCATCAGGGTCTCGGCCCTTGCCGCGCGCCTGCTGGCGGAACATCCCGACTGGGGGGCGTCGGAACTGAAGGACGCGATCTTCGTGCGTGTCCTGCCGTCGTTTTCGGGCGAACGCAGCGGGGTGGCCCAGGGTTTCATGCCACGCCCCGATAAGGCCGAGCGTCTGCCGCCACTGCAGGATGACGGCCGGCCCGGGGAACTTGCCCGGCACACGTTCACCAGCGAGGAACTCTACCCCGAGGAACACCCTGTCCCCTCGCCAGAGTTCGTCTTTGAGCCCACCCTCGCCTACTTCGAAGATACGGCATGGGGCCTGGACACGCTGCGGCGCCATGCCAGGGAGGCGGCTGAAATACTGAGCCAGTGCGGCATTCGTATTCCGCAGGTCGAGGTGCGCGTGCTCGAGGGCCCCGACGTCTACCGCTACTTCCACGACGCGATCGGCAGCGAGCTGGTACGCCAACTGGATCTGCCGAAGCCGACCGTCTACTTCGTGACGGATACGCTGCAGATCGAACCCTATGACGCGGAGGCCATCGGCAAGAGCAACAGCGCGACGCGGCCGGCGCTGCGCTACACCGTCTGGTTCACGGAGGCCACGCGCGACCCGGGCATCGCTCTCGCCCATGAGCTGGTGCACATCCTCATGGACAGCGGGGAGCATGTCGAGGAGCCCGGCAACCTGATGCGCGCCGAGACTTCGCCCGAGAATACGGAACTGACGACGGCCCAGTGCGAGGCCGTTGTCTCAAGGGGTACCGACAATGCGTTGCTCACACCGATCGGGGAGTAACGCAACCCGCTATCCGGTGCCCATTCCTGGCCGCTGTGTCCCCGCCCACGGCTGTGGTCAGGACCGGGTGAGTAAAATGCGGTAAATCGAACGTTTCCGCACTCCGCCAGCCCAAAGCCCGGTGAAAACGGCAGAGCGATGCCATTGGGTACGAGCAGCCCGGTTCCAATTATCGGGTTCCACGATCGGGATGGCCGCCAGCCCGCGCCCAGCGCAAGGAGGACGTGGGTCGGACCGAGGTAGCTCTCGGATAATTCGAGAAACCGTTTTCCGGCGCTACTTGGTCTTTGATGCCCTGTTTTCTCGTCGAAATCGCGGCTTCAAGGATTGCCCGATCAGGGTGGCCTGGATACGGCACCCGGAGGCAACCGGCAACATATAGCAACGATTCTGGACAAGAAGCTGGCGGCTTGAGGCATTTCCTTTTGAACCGATGTCGAAGCGTCCTTCCTGTGGCAGTAATGTCTTGGTGTGGGCTGACCCCGTATGCTCCCGTATGCGATACCCGCATGTGTCGTACGCGAACGGATAAACAAATCTGAATTCCCGAATGGCTGGAGATGCACATGCCCGCCTGGACACTCTTAATGATCGGTCTTGTTCTGATCCTGGTCGATGTTCTCCTCTTCGGCGCGGCGAGTATTGTCCTGCCGATCCTTGCATTCGGCGCGTTCGCGGCGGCGATTGCCAGCGCCCTCGGCCTGGATGCAACGTCGCAGATTGTTGCAGGCAGTGCCGGCGCCGCAATTGCTGTGCCCATCGCCTACTTCGCAAGCCGGTACCTGCGTGGCGCTCGACGTCAGGTCGATGAGGAGATGCAATTCACCGTCGTCGAGAACAACGAGCGCCTGGGGATTCGTGTGCGCGGTGATTTCTTCACCGTGGAAGCCGCTGGCCCGGAGGCGATCAAGGAGGGCGACACGGTGCGCATAGTGCGCTTCCAAGGCGTCACCGCCATCGTTGAACCCGTCACTGAGCCAAGTCAACGAAATGCATGACACGTCTGACCGGCAACTTATAGCGACGATTCCGGAGGAGAAGTTGGCGGTTTAAGGCGATCTCCCGACCCGATGTGGACGAGTCATTCCTGTGAAAACAACGCCTTGGCGTGGTCCGACCCCGTCACAATCGCAAGCCGTCACAACCGAACAGTGGCCGGACCGGCTCTCAGCCGGAGTGCCCGCGGGGGAGCCAGGGTTTGGCGCGGCCAGGGCCGATCTGGTCGATCGCATCCGGCCAGGCCATCGGCAACGTGCCGGTGAGTTCCTCCACGCCGAACAGAGCGTCGGCGACACCTGCGGCTTCGCTCCCGGGCAGCCACGCCGCAACAACCACATCGGCGAGATCGGTCGCCGTGCCGAGCAACAACGGCCGGCCCGAAACCACGACGACCACCAGCGTGTCGACGTGAGCGCGGGCTCGAGCAATGATCCCATGATCCTCCTCCGACAATGCCGGCACCTCGACATCTCCGACGCCTTCCGCGTACGGCGCCTCGCCGACGACCACGATACCGATTTCGGCCGACTCATCGGTGTGTCCCAGACGGCTGACCTCCACATGGGTTTCGGCGCTCACGGCCTCCTCGACCCCTTGCAGAATCGTCGCACCCGGGGTTATGTCGCCCCGCCTGCCCTGCCAGGTGATCGTCCAGCCGCCGGCTGCGGTGCCGACATCGTCGGCCTCGCCGGCGACCAGTACGCGGCCGACGCTCCGATCCAGCGGGAGTCGGTCTCCACCGACCAGCGGTACCACCGACGCCGCTGCCGCCCGACGCGCAAGCGCCCGATGGTTTTTCGATCCGACCTCCGGGAGCAGTTCACGTACCGCGAACGGCTGCTCGAAGAGGCCCATCTCGAACTTGACCCTTAGAATGCGTCGTACGGCCTCGTCAATGCGCTCCAACGGGACGTCGCCGTCCTGAACAGCCGCCTTCAGCGTCCCGACCCAGCGCTGCGCGTCGTAGGGAACCATGTTCATGTCGATTCCGGCGTTGACCGCCGTCACTACCGCCGTGCGGTAGTCGGGATCGATCTGGTCGATCGCGCCCCAGTCCGAGACCAGCAGGCCGTCGAAGCCGAGATCGTCGCGGAGCATGCCGGTCAAGACGTCCCTGCGGCCGTGAAGCTTCACGCCCTGCCAGCTCGAGAACGAGCCCATCACCGTCCGTGCCCCTGCATCGATCGCCGCCTTGTATGGAGCGAGGTGCACCTCTCGGAGTTCTTCCTCGCCGATCGAGGTGTCGCCCTGGTCGATCCGCCATCCTTCGGGATGCTCGGACGTGCCCCACTCCACCGCGCCGTCGGCGACGAAGTGCTTGGGCGTGCCGACGACGAGGGGAAGTCTCTCGATCGACTGCAGGCCTTCCAGGAAGGCGACGGAAAGCTTGGTGACGATATCCGTGTCGTCGCTGTACGCCTCGTAAGTTCGGCCCCAGCGGATGTCCTGCGGCACCGCAAGCACCGGAGCGAAGTTCCACGACGCCCCGGTGGCCAGCATCTCGATCGCCGTCGCCTCGCCGATGTCGCGTACGAGTTCGGCGTCGCCGGCCGCGCCCAGCCCAATGTTGTGCGGGAAGATGGTCGCGCCGACGACGTTGTTGTGGCCGTGGACGGCGTCGACGCCGTAAATGAGTGGGATGCCGAGCCGAATCGAAAGCGCTTCCTCCTGGAATGCGTCGATCATGTCGGCCCATGCCTCCGGGTTGTTGTCGGGAGGGACACCGCCGCCCCCGCTCAGCACGGATCCCAAGCCGTAGTGGGCGACGTCGCCTGGATTGACGCTGTCCACCTCGATCTGCGTCATCTGTCCGAGCTTCTCCTCGAGCGTCATCCGGGCCAGCAGGTCCTCCACCCGTTCGTCCACGGACAACGATGCGTCGAGATAACGCCTGCCCTCCGGCACGCTCTCCGCCTTGCCGGTGGGCGTTTTCAGCCTGACCGAATCCGATTGTTCGTCGTTCTCCGACACGTGTTCGTCATCCCGGGAGACCGCCGCGACCGACAGCGCGCCGACCGCCAGAACCGCCAACGCCAGCGTATACCAGCAACGCCCGGCCAAACGTCCTTGAGCCTTCATGGCCAACCTCCAAGGAAACGTGGGAA
>SLSJ01000111.1 GCA_007130525.1 Ectothiorhodospiraceae bacterium
CACGGACCGGAAGACGGCGAAGGCGTAGCTGACACTACGTCGAGCCGGCTGCAGGGAGTACGCCCCGTCACAGCGAGCAGATCGGCGTGCGTAGTAGAAGGGCGGTGAGATACGCGGGCTAGATCAGCATGTCCTACAGCCCGAGAGACAACTGCATGGGCTCGGTGGCACGTCGTTGCAGACGGGTCTTCCTGTGCCTCGTCTGCCGCGTATCGGGCAAGTGCCGCGTCAGGGCGAGCGCGGCAGCGATATCCTTCCTGACGTGTTCCTGAAACTTGGCGAGGTGCTCGGTGGCCTCGGGATTGCCGGCGCGCGCGAGGTCCTGCCAGATCGTGACCGCCTCGTTGAAGCGGTTTGCCGCCCGCAGGTGACGGGCCAGTTCCAGGGCACTCCGCGCATCCAGCGTGTGCCGGCTTCCTTCAAGGATCTGGAGCGCCTTGTCCGGCAGACCGGCCTTGTGCCAGGTGGCCGCCGCAGCCCGTGGGGACGCGCCGTATTCTCGCGGAGCCGAGACAGCGCGGGCGAGAATCGGCGGCAGGCTGATGAGGCTGAGGACATCCAGCGCATTGTGCCGAGTCACTTCGGCCAGGCGGTGCGCCGGATCGCCGGCGAGGTAAGCGCGCCACGCGCCAGGGGCTTCCGAACCGGGCAGATCGCCCCGGCGCCTGAATTCGAGCAGGTTCTCCTCCGCCGTTGCCAGCCGGCAGTCCTGCCAGCCCTGACGGAAGAGACGACGCACGGTGTGCAGGAGGTCCAAGTGGTTCACCTCCGGCAGTGCGCCGCCACATATCAGCCGGTAACGGTCGCGAAGCAGTGGCAGATCGAACGCTGCGCCGTTATACGTCACCACGCATTCGGCTGCCGCAAGCGTCCGCGCAACCTGCTCCAGCATGGGGCGTTCACCGGCAAATGCCGTGATCAGCCATTGTCGAAGCCGCACGGTACGGGC
Organism: Ectothiorhodospiraceae bacterium; assembly: GCA_007130525.1. Classification (GTDB taxonomy): domain Bacteria; phylum Pseudomonadota; class Gammaproteobacteria; order Nitrococcales; family Aquisalimonadaceae; genus Methylonatrum. Next base: position 950 of record SLSJ01000111.1, read on the forward strand.
ACCGACCTCCCCCAGCGCGACCATGAACGCCACCGTGCCGGTGCCGCCCGCAAGCCCCGTCGTTTCGGTATCCAGATAAGCGCTTGAAGGGGAGAGATCGGCAATGGGGTGAGCGGACCCGGTGGCGACCTCCAGGGGAAAACGGCCATGTCGTTCGCTCAGGCACCATTGTCGTTCCAACAGGATCAGGTGCTCGTCAATGATCCGGCCACGCAGCGTCGCTGCAAGCGCGTCCGGTGACGCCGGCTGTTTCCCACCAGAGGCTCCCGTGTGCCCGGGGCGCCGGTTGAGTCGTTGAAGGCGCCGCCGCAACGCGTCGTCCTGCGTCCGTGGCGCGGGGACCCCGGCTCCCGCCTCCCGGCGCAGCGCGTCAAGACGATGTCTGAGGGGCATGGGCTGCAAACCGGAAAAGCGCGGTCAGTGCCGCACCCTTGGGCGAGAATCCGCGGTTTTCATCAGACGCGAGTATCGGGCCGATGCATCCGGGACAGCCAAAGGCACAGCTGCAGGCGTCGATTAACTGGATGGCGCCCGCGACCACCTGCTGCCGGTGCTCGAAAAGAGGCTCGGAGAGTCCGACGCCTCCCGGGTAGTTGTCGTACAGAAACACAGCGGGCTGGAACCGTGCTTCCGAGTCCGGATCACGTTCCGCACCGTCCAGCGTGCGCATCTGCCCCCGACCGCCGACACCGATGGTGGCGAACCAGCGTGCATCGCCGTCGCCCACCGCGCGGCCCAGGTCCTGGGGCTCGGACATGACGTTGAGCGCGGCCACATGATGCATGGCATAGGCGGCGCCCAGAAATCCGTCCAGCGCCTGCTGCCGGTTCGGAAACACCGCTGCCAGCGCGTCGGCCGAGAGCTGCCACCAAACGGCGGTGGTGTGCATCTCCTGGTCCGGGAGATTGATATTGCCGTAGCCGATGTTCTCGTGGGTGTAGTAGCGGATCTTCTTGTAGCCCGGAATTCTGCGTACAAGGTGAACCTCGCCGTGTGCCGCCTGTGAATCCCGGTGCTGCGCGCGCTCGAAGTGCTCGAGTATCCTGAGCCGTGAGTAATCGATGGCATCCGTGTAGTAATCGGCGCGCGTTTCCGTAACAAACGCCTTGCGTCCCTCCCAGTCCAGGCGCTCCACCTGGTATGGTGACGCCTGCACCATATAGATCGCGCCTTCGTAAAGCGTCTCCGCGGCGCTGGAGTAATCCACCTCGGCGATAATGCGCCTGGCGCCGTTGGTGGTGTCGACAACCACGAAGTTGCCCTCCGCCACCGACCGCAGGCTCACGCTCTGCGCCGGATAGCTGTCCTCCGTCCAGTGCCAGGTATCGGCCTCCCGGTGCAATACCCCCTGTTCTTCCAGGTAGCTCAGCAGTTCTTCCAGGTTCTGATCGCCAAAGCGCTTGCCGCGCCGGAACGGCAGCTCGAAGGCGGCACAGCGGACATGATCGAGCAGGATCAGCAACTGATCGGGATCGATGCGGGCGTGTTCCGGAGAGGCCCCGAGGAAGAACTCGGGATTGCGGATGACGTACTGGTCCAGCGGCTGGCTGGATGCCACCAGCACCCCCAGCGACGGCCGATTGCGCCGTCCGGCCCGGCCCAGGCGTTGCCAGGTTGCGGCAATGGTCCCCGGGTAGCCGTTGAGCAGGCACACGTCGAGGCCGCCGATGTCGACACCGAGTTCCAGCGCCGAGGTGGAAATCACGCAGTCGATGCTGCCGCGGCGCAGGGCCTTTTCCGTCTGCCTGCGTTGTCCCGGCAGGTAGCCGCCCCGGTAGGCGGCAACGCGTGGAGCCTTTCTCGGGTCGGCATCGAAAACGTCTTTCAGGTATTTGGTGAGCACCTCGACCATCAGCCGGGATTGCGCGAACACGATCGTCTTCAGTGCCGCCCGCACCGCCATGCGGGCGATTCGCGTGCTCTGGGAACGCGCGGAGGCTCGAATGCCGAGGTCGGCGTTCAACACCGGGGGGTTCCAGAGCAGCAGGTGCTTCTCGCCGCTGGGTGCGCCGCTCTCGGTAATGGTGCGCACACTGTCGCCCACCAGCCCCTCGGCCAGTTCCCCTGGGTTGGCGATGGTCGCCGACGACAGAATGAATACCGGCTGGGCGCCGTAAAAACGGCACACGCGTCGCAGCCTGCGAATGACGTTGGCCATGTGTGAGCCGAACACGCCCCGGTACGTGTGCATTTCGTCGATCACCACGTAGCGCAGGTTTTCGAAGAACTGCGCCCACTTGGTGTGATGAGGCAGTACGCCCTGGTGCAGCATGTCCGGATTTGTGACCACGATATCGCCGCGCGTGCGCACCGCCCTGCGGGCGTCACCCGGAGTGTCACCGTCGAAGGTGAAGGCGCGGATACCCAGCCCGCCCGCCTCGTTCAGCTCCATGAGTTCCGCGACCTGGTCCTGGGACAGTGCCTTGGTGGGAAACAGGTACAGGGCCTTGGCCTGATCGGACAACGCCGCGTGCAGCACCGGCAGGTTGTAGCAAAGCGTCTTCCCGGAGGCGGTCGGCGTGACCACCACGGTATGCGCGCCCCGCTCCGCGATGTGCGTCCAGGCCTCGCGCTGATGACTGTAGAGCCTGGAGATTCCGTGGACGTTAAGCGCCCGACAGAGGCGTTCATTCAGCGCCTCGGGAAGTTCCGCATAACGCCCCTCATGCGCCGCTATTACCAGTTCGCCGGTGATTCGATCCGGGTACTTGCGACGCAGACGCCGCGCCAGCCTGCGCACGGGCTGATCTTCGTCCCCCTGTCGCTGGATCACTTCCGCCGCTTCTGCCATGCTGTTCTCCTGGTGTTCTCCTGGTGGCGCTTCCCAACATAGAGAACAAAAAGAGAACAGGCAAGATGCGGCAACTCACGTCACGGCAGAACCAGATCCTCACTTACCTGCGCGAACGTGCGGAAGCGGGTCATGCGCCCACCCTGGACGAAATCTGCCAGGCAGTCGGTCTGCGCTCACGCGGCTCACTGCACAAACATATCCAGGCCCTGGCAGCTGCCGGTCTCGTGGAGCCTGCGAACGGCCGAAGGCGGGGCGTGCGGCTGACCGAAGCGGTCCTGGAGGAAACGCGAACTCTGCCGTTACTCGGCCGCATTGCCGCCGGCAGCCCCATTGAGGTCATTACGGGCATGGAGAGGATCCAGGTGCCGGCGGGACTGCGGGGGCGAGGCGTGTGTTACGTGCTCGAAGTTCGGGGAGACTCAATGGTCGAGGACGGCATCCTGGATGGCGACTGGATCGTGGTCGAGCATCGCAGTGAAGCCCGCAACGGTGAGCTGGTGGTTGCGCTGATCAATGGTGAGGAAGCGACCCTCAAGCGCCTGGAAGCGACCTCGGGCCGGGTCATCCTGCATCCGGCCAATGCCGACTTCGCGCCGATGGAGTTTGCGCCGGAGCAGGTGTGGATACAGGGTGTTGTCGTGGGGCAGATGCGGCGCTACGAATAGCCCGCATATCTCACCGCCGTTCGTCGCGAGGGCGTCGAGATGCCGCTGTGACGG
>SLSJ01000039.1 GCA_007130525.1 Ectothiorhodospiraceae bacterium
ACTCCCTGCAGCCGGCTCGACGTAGTGTCGGCTACGCCTTCGCCGTCATCCGGTCCGTGCCCCCCGTCACCGCGGCATCTCGACGCGCTCGCGACGAACGGCGGTGAGATATGCGGGCTAGTACAGGCCGGTCTGGAGGCGGGCGGCCTCCGACATCATGTCCGCATTCCAGGGCGGGTCGAACACCAGTTCCACCCGGGCCTCGCGGATGGTCGGGATGATCTCCAGCTTGCTCTTGATGTCCTCGGCCAGTATCTCGCCCATGCCGCAACCGGGCGCGGTCAGGGTCATTTCGATATCCACTTCGCGCTTGCCGTTGTCGAGCTTGCTCACGCGGCAGGAATAGACCAGTCCCAGTTCGACGATGTCGATGGGTATCTCCGGGTCGTAGCAGGTATGAAGCTGTGCCCAGATGACGTCTTCCACATCCTGATCGGTCGCGTTCTCCGGAAGCTCCGGCGGCTTCACCGCCTCCTGGCCGATGGCGTCGCCATCCTTGCCGGCAATCCGGAACAGGTTGCCCTGGATGTAAACCGTATAACTGCCGCCCAGCGCCTGGGTCAGGGTGCCCTCGGCGCCCTGTGGGATCACGCCTTCATCGCCTGCGGGGATGACGACGGCGTCGCAGTCGCGGCTGAAAATCACGGGTTCCCCTCGCGGGTGATACATGGACAACCTCCTGCAGATACCTTAATCGGACCAATCTGGTGCTCATTCTATCAGAATCAATGGGGGCAACGGATCCCGCGGGGCCGAAATTCGGGTCCGCCCTGCGATCGCGGGCTGGGGAAACCGGTGTGCCTGCGCCCACGGAACCCGGGCTTGCAATCCGCATGGTGGTCGGGGGACCGTAACGGTCTGCGCCAATCAACAGCGAGGAGGGCCGACCATGTGGAGTCGCGAACGCAAACGCAGTCGCTGGAAGATTGCCGTGCTCCCCGGTGACGGTATCGGCCCCGAGGTGATGGGGGTGACGCTGCGTGTCCTGCGGGCGCTGTGCGAGGATGGCGGACCCCACGTCGAACTCAACGAACTGCCCTGGCCCTCTCACGCCTGGCATCGGCAGCATGGGGAGATGATGCCCGATGACTGGCGCGAGCAGCTCGGCGCCCATGATGCCCTGCTGCTGGGCGCCCTTGGCGATCCCGGACCGTTGGACGACCCCGACCGGTACGTATTGCCTGACGGTGTTTCGCTGGCTCCGTTGCTGGCGATTCGCAAGGGGTTCGATCAATGGGCCTGTGAACGTCCGGCGCGCCTGCTGGACGGCGCTCCCCAGTACATTCGGGATGACCGCGCCCGCGATGTCGACATGCTGGTCATCCGCGAGAACAGCGAGGGTGAGTACGTGGGCCAGGGCGGTCGTCTGCGGCCGGGTACGTCGCAGGAAGTGGCCACCCAGATGGAAGTTTTCACGCGTGCCGGAGCCGAGCGCATATTCCGCCATGCCTTCGAGCGCGCGCGAGGTCGCGCTGCCGCTCGCAGTGCGGGCACCCTCGGCGACCGTCGATTCACGCTTTCCGGCGGCGGCGAATCGCGCGCGCAGGTATGCCTGATCACCAAGCGCAACGCCCTGCAGTACTGGGGTGAGATGTACACCGAAGCCTTCGCCGATATCGCCAGCCATTACCCCGACATCGCCATCCATCACGAGCTGGTGGACGCGGCATGCATGAAGTTCGTGACCAGCCCGTGGGCCTTCGACGTGGTGGTGGCGAGCAACCTCCAGGGCGACATACTGACCGACCTGGCTGCCGTGCTCTGCGGTGGCATGGGAGTTGCCCCTTCCTGCAATCTCAACCCTGCGGATCGACGCCAGCCGCCCATGTTCGAGCCCACCCACGGCAGCGCACCGGACATCGCCGGCCGCAATCTGGCGGGGCCGGCGGCGATGCTGTTGACCGCGGCAATGATGCTCGACTGGATGGGTGAAGAGGATGCCCATGCCGCCCGGGCTGCCCGGCGCCTGCGCGATGCAGTGGAGGCGGATCTGCGCAGTCATGGCCAGGCGCGCCGGGGCACCGATGCCGTGGGAGATGCGGTGATCGCCGCCCTGGACTGACGATGTTGCCGGCACGCGGTTTGATGCGCTCGAAAACGGCGGTGTACACTGGCGCGCTATCAGCACATCTCGCATGAGAGTTCTTCAGGAACAACCGAAGCACTCGCACGCGCGTGCCCGAGTCGATTCCGGCAGCCCGGGCAGGCGCGGTGGCGGTCCGGGGTCCGGAACTGCCAGGCCCGGCCGGCAACGCCGCAGGCGGGCCGAAGCGGTCGAGTGAATACGCCGCTGTGTCCTTGGCCGGGAGAGCGGTTGGACTCTCTGGCCTGCGACCTTGACCTTTTCTGACCTGGAGGTGCCAGATGGCTCATCGGCCCGGAGAACTCTCGCCGTTGCTGAAGCAGTCAACCGGTATCACGGTCTCCCATGGCGAGGGGATGTATCTCTTCGACACCGAAGGCAAGCGTTATCTCGACTTCAGTGCGGGCATCGGCGTGACCGCCACTGGCCACTGCCATCCGAAGGTCGTGGCCGCGGCCCAGAAACAGGTGGCGCGCCTGATCCATGGCCAGTATGCGATCGTCAAGCACACAGGCCTCCTGACGCTGACCGAGCGGCTGGGCGAACGCATGCCCGGGGACATCAACTCGATTTTCTATTCCAATGCCGGCACCGAGGCGGTGGAGGCGTCCATCCGCCTGGCCCGACAGGCCACGGGCCGCCCCAACATCATCGTCTTCCAGGGAGGATTTCACGGACGGACCATGGGTTCGCTGTCGCTGACCACCTCCAGCGTCGGCCTGCGCGCCGGCGTTCAGCCGATGATGGGCGGCGTGGTGGTGTCGCCGTTTCCGAACGCGCACCGCTATGGCTGGGACGAGGAAACGGCTGCAGACTTCTGCCTGCGTGAGCTGGACAACATCTTCGCCACCCAGAGTGCGCCGGTGGAGTCGGCCGCCGTGCTGGTGGAGCCGGTTCAGGGCGAGGCGGGGTATGTGCCCGCGAGCACCAGGTTCATGCAGGGGCTGCGCAGCCGCTGTGACGAGCACGGCATGCTGATGATCGTCGACGAGGTGCAGTCCGGCTACGGGCGCAGCGGCCGGTTCTGGGCTCATGAGCATTTCGATGTAACCCCGGATGTGATTATCACGGCCAAGGGGCTTGCCAGCGGTTTCCCGTTGTCGGCGATCGCGGCACCCCATGACATCATGGAGAAGGGATGGCCGGGCTCCCAGGGCGGGACGTACGGCGGTAACGCTGTTGCCTGTGCCGCCGCGCTGGCCACGCTCGACGTGATCGAGGAAGAGGGACTGGTGGAGAATGCGGCGGAGCAGGGCGATTACCTTTTCAGCCGCCTGGAGGCGGTCAAGGCAGCCAATCCGGCCATCGACGTCGTGCGTGGAAAGGGGCTGATGATAGGTACCCAGATCGTCGATTCCGGCGGGCGCCCGGATGGGCAGCGGGCCATGCGCATTCTCAAGGAGGCGGAAAAACGCGGACTGGTGTTGATTCGTTGCGGTGCCTATGGTGGTCAGATCGTGCGCTGGCTGCCGCCGCTGATCGTGAACCGCCAGCAGATCGACGAGGCGGTGGAGATATTCGAACAGGCACTGGAGGCATCGGGCACCGGCTGATCCGGGATATTCGGCACTGACGACACGGCGCCGTTTTTCATTCGGGCTCCAGTCCGGTATTTTGGGCCAGTTCGTACCGGGTCCGGCTGCGTGTCGGTCGGATCCGTTGCCATGAGTGGCGAGGAGCCCCGATCGCCTGCCGGGCACAAGACAAGAATACGGAGCGCCAGATGGACCTCAATTCAATCAGGAACGCTTACCGACGTTACGCTAGACATTACGACAGAATCTTCGGACCGGTGTTTGCTCCGGGTCGCAGGCTTGCGGTGCAGGCACTGGACGGCGGAGGTGGGCAGAGAGTCCTGGAAGTCGGCGTGGGAACGGGTTTGTCGCTTCCCTTTTATGATCCGGATGCCCGGGTGGTGGGCATCGACATTTCGCCGGAGATGCTTGCCAAGGCCCAGGAGCGTCGTGAGCGCGAAAACCTCATGCAGGTGGAAGACCTGCTGGTGATGGACGCCGAGGATCTGCAGTTCCCGGACAACGCCTTCGATACCGTGGTAGCCATGTACGTGGCCTCGGTGGTGCCGCACCCCGATCGCCTCATCGACGAGATGCGACGGGTCTGCGTACCGGGTGGAGACATCATCATCATCAACCACTTCGCTTCCCGCAATCCGCTACTGCGGGGGCTGGAAAAGGGGTTGCGCCCGCTGTCCAGAATGCTCGGGTTCCGGCCCGACATGGACCTGGACAGCCTGCCGGAGATGGAAGACTTCCAGCGCATCGGTGTTCGCAACGCCAATATCTTCGGCTACTGGAAACTCGTGCATTACTGTAACGGCGAGCGCCAGCAACAGGAGCCGGAGCCCAGCACGGCCGCCTGAACGGATCCACGATTCACCGGTCTCATTGTCGCCCGGTTCGCTGATCCGCATAATGCCCGTTCGCGTTGATATTGGGCCATTCCCGCGGCAGCGGGATGAGTGCACGCCTTCCCGAATCGCAAGAACTTTCAAGCAGGCCAGGCCATGGGTGATCCCGTCAACTGGAGAGACAGCACGCCGCTGGGGCGCAGCGTGGACTACGACCGTGGTTATGACGCGAACCTGCTTGTGCCCATTCCCCGTTCGGAAGGTCGGGAGGCGCTCGGGCTCCATGGCCCGCTGCCATTCACGGGCTGGGACGTGTGGAACGCCTGGGAGGTCTCCTGGCTCGGCGCCGGAGGCAAACCGACCATGGTCCGGGGCGAGTTCCGTGTGCCGGCGGACTCGCCGCGGATCATTGAATCCAAATCCCTCAAGGTCTATCTGAACAGCCTCAACCAGGAGCGTGCGGGAACGCTCGAAGAGGTGCAATCGCTGCTTGCCCGGGATCTCTCCGACGCCAGCGGCGCGCCGGTGGTGGTGAGGCTGCTTCCGCCGGATGCCTGGCCCACGATCACTACGGCCCCTCGGGGACAGTGTCTTGACGGCCTGCCGATCGAGGTTCGCCACTATCACCCGGAACCGTTCCTGCTGCGGCTGGCTGGCGAACGGGAAGTGGTTGAAGCCCTGCATACGCTGCTGCTGCGCACTTGCTGCCCGATAACGGGGCAACCGGACTGGGGCGGGCTGGAGATCCGCTATCGTGGTCCGGCCATCGATCATGCCGGGCTTCTGGCGTACGTGATCTCCTTCCGGCAGCAACAGGATTTCCACGAGCAGTGCGTGGAGCGGATGTTCCGGGACATTCTTGCCCATTGCCGACCGCACGAACTCACATTGGAGGCGCACTATCTACGGCGGGGCGGCGTGGATATCAATCCGTTTCGCACCAACACCGGCGAGACGCCGGAGAACAGCCGCTGGCACCTGCAATAGCCTCCCGCGGCGCGCGCGTGTTGACAGGCTGCAGCGGGCTAATTCACCTCTTCGCGCTCGAGCCCGCTCCCGGCAACTCTGCAAGGGGCGGCGCCGGAAGACGTTCGCCGCGGTAGTTGGATACCTTGCCGAAGCGGCGGCCGGCTTCCCAGTCGGCGCGCGCGCGCACGATCTCCTCCCGATCGGCGGCGACAAAGTTCCACCATAGCTGAAGTTTTTCATCGAACGGTTCGCCGCCGACCAGTAGCAGGCGTGAGCCGCGAGGGCTGGACAGGGCGATTCGATCCGCACCCATGCCCAGGTCCCAGAACTGTTCTTCGCGGAGCCAGATGCCGTCATGGAGCAGCGTGTCGCCGTACACCGGCAACAGTGCATGCTCGAATCCCGGGTCCAGGGGCAGGGTGGCGGCGCCCTCTGCGGGCAACCGTATGTCCGCGGCAAGCAGCGGTGAGTGTACCGAGGCCGCCGACGCGGTGCCGTCGCACAGGGAACCGACCAGGACCGTGGCCATGGCGTCGTCGATCCGCAGCGATGGGACGCTGTCCAGGTGCTCGAAATCCGCACTGCCGTGACGACAGCTCCGGGGCAGGGCGATCCACATCTGTACGCCATGCAGGCAGCCGCTGTGGCCTGCCGGGGTTTCCTCGGAATGGGCGATGCCCTGGCCGGCGGTCATGATGTTGAGCTGACCCGGCCGGATGATCTGTTGATAGCCCAGACTGTTTCGGTGAAGCAGCTCGCCCTTGAACAGCCAGGTTACGGTCTGCAGGCCCATGTGCGGATGCGGCCCCACGTCCATGCCCCGGCCGGCGCAAACGTCCATGGGGCCGAAATGGTCCAGCAGACACCATGCGCCGACCATGCGGCGGCGGGCTTGCGGAAGCGCGCGCCGTACGGTCAGGCTGTTGCCCAGCCGTGCGCCGGACAGGCGAAGCTGCCGTGTTTCCGGGGCGGAGCGCGGTTCCGCGCTGTAAGGATGGGGTTCCGTGTCCGGTACCGTCTGCCGGCTCATGACTACACCTTTCGAAGGTCATGCGCGGAAGCGGCCGATGGGGTCGATCCGCGTCCGCGCAAGTGAATCCATTCCTCTTCTCAGTGTAGTGCGCTCCGCGTGCGGCGTGACTCTGCCTTGAACAGGCGCGCCCCCGGACGGACGTCGCGGGGGCGCATGGCGGGCGTTCCGGCTCAGGACCTGCGGCCGCGCCGGTCGGACTGGCGGCCCTTGCGATGATCGCGACGTTTTTCCGCGCGCTCCCGCAGACTCTGACGCTGTTCCTCGGTCAGTACCGCGTGTATGTCCGCCTGCAGACGTGCGCGGACGAATGCGCTCTGCCCGGCAATGGCGCCCAGGGCGTCGGCATGTTCCCGTACGGATTCCTCGTTGAATCCGTCATGGGCCAGTTCCCGAATCGCCCGGCGGTGTTCGCGCATCTGCCTGCGCAGTTCGCGCAGTTCCGGCCGATGGGTCTGCACGGCCGCACGGATCTGTTCGCGCTGGGTGTCGGTCAGATCGAGGTGGCGGCCGATTCGCTCAGCGTGGCTCCAGCGCTCGCCATGGGCGCCGTGACCGCGCTGCTTGTCGGTATCGGTGATGGCGACGCCGGTGGTGAAAAGGGCAAGGCCCAGCAGCATGCTGGTAACGAGCAGTCTGTACTTCATGGTCGTCACTCCCGTAGTTGGAGACTCGGGATCAGACTACGGTGGTTCCGTGTTGTCGTGGGTAGACGTCGAGCAATGTTTTGTAAGGAAATGTAAACGGGATGGACGCAATCTCCGGGTTCGGGGTATCAGTGTTCGCAGTGTTTCCTTAAGGCTGGGACGCGTTGCGTGAGTCGAATACTGCTGGTGGATGATGATCGCGAGCTCACTGCCATGCTCGCCGAGTATCTGGAGGGCGACGGCTTCCAGGTGTCGGTGGCGCATACGGGTGATGACGGCCTTGCGCGCGCGCGCAGCGGATCGTTCGATGCGCTGGTGCTCGACGTGATGCTGCCGGGGCGGGATGGTTTCGAGGTGCTGCGGGCACTGCGGCACAATCACGCCGTTCCCGTGCTCATGCTCACCGCGCGGGGGGACGACGTGGACACCGTGGTCGGCCTGGAACTCGGCGCCGACGATTACCTGCCCAAGCCCTGCAATCCGCGTGTACTGGTGGCGCGACTGCGCGCGCTGTTGCGCCGCGGACGTCATGACAGTGACACCGCCGCGCAGCGCAGAATGATCGGTGACCTGAGCCTGGACACGGCGCGCCGCGAAGTGCGCGTGGCCGGCCAGGCCGTGGATCTGACCGGTACCGAGTTCGATCTCCTCGCCTGTCTCACGTCGGAGGCCGGCACGGTGGTGGACAAGGACCGGCTGAGCGAGGCGGCGCTGGGCCGCAGACTGCAACCCTTCGACCGCAGCATCGACATGCACATCAGCAAGCTGCGCCGGAAGCTCGGGCCGCTCAGGGACGGTAGTCCCAGGATCAAGACGATTCGCGGCAGCGGCTATCAGTATGTCGGCGTTGAGGGCGCGTCCGCCTGATGCGCAGCCTTTTCGCGAAACTCTTTCTGTGGTTCTGGCTCGCAATGCTGGCCATCGGCGCCGCGCTGTTGATGACGGCGCGTTACTGGGGGCCGGACCGCGGCCTCCCAGATCAGCGGGAGATGGAGGAATATGCGGCGGAGATACGGGCACTGCACGGGGAAGAGGGCATGGGCTCGGTGGCGGGATACCTGCGTTCACTGGGGCGGCAGCAGGACGCGCGCTTCGTCCTCTGGCGCGGCGACGGCAGGGGCCCGTCCAGCCGTCGCCTGCCGCCGGAACTGCGCGAAACCCTGGAGAATCTCGATGGCCTCGATAGCGGTGAGAGCGGCGTGGCCGGTGGTTTCCGGTACCGCGCCGTGCCACTCGTCATGGACGATGGGCGGCCCCGCCTGCTGCTGGCCCTGCAGCCGCAACGCCGATTTGGTGATCTGCCGGGCTGGCTGCGCCTGCTGGTTGCGGCCGCGGTGACCGGCCTGCTATCGGCGCTGCTTGCTTCTCACCTGAGTCGACCGGCCCGGCTGGTGCGCGATGCCAGCAAGCGGCTTGCGGCCGGCGAGCTGTCGGTACGCGTGCCGGAGCCCGGAGGTCCGGGTGACGAGATCTCCGCGCTGGCGCGTGACTTCAACGCCATGGCGTCACGGCTGGAAGCCTCCATGGAAGCCCGCAACCAGTTGCTCCGGGATCTCTCCCACGAACTGCGCTCGCCGCTCGCCCGTATGCAGGTAGCCCTGGAACTGTCCCGCCGGGCCGCTCCGGAGTCGGGCCGGACATCGCTGGACCGCATGGAACGTGAGATCGAGCGGCTGGATTCCCTGATCGGGCAGATACTCGGCCTGGCCAGGCTGGAGGCCGGCACGGCGCCGGTGTCCCGCGAGCGGGTGGATATCAGGGAACTGCTCCAGGACATCTGTGAGGATGCCGATTTCGAGGCGCGCGCGGAGGGCTGTGGGGTGGCCCTGACTTCCAACGGCCCTGCGGTGATCGCCGCCGACCGTTTTCTGCTGCACTCGGCATTCGACAACATCATTCGCAACGCGGTCCGGCACGCCCCGCAGGGAACGCAGGTCAGCGTGAGCCTGGAAGCGGGGGCGGATACGGTCCGGGTTCTCATCGACGATGACGGGCCGGGAATTCCGCCGCAGCGCCTCGACGACGTGTTCGAGCCCTTCGTCCGGGTCTCACCCGCGCGGGAGCGCGAGTCCGGCGGTTACGGGTTGGGGCTTTCCATCGCACGGCGCGCCATCGATGCCCACGGCGGTCGCGTTGAAGCAGCCAACCGCAACGGCGGCGGCCTTCGCGTAACCGTCATCCTGCCGGGCTAGCCCTTTGGCGGGGCGCCGGGCGCCGGGCGCTTATCAGTCCCTCATTCGTTGCCCGGCAGGATGTACGCGGTCTGGTCCATGGACGACCGATCTCCGTCAATCAGCCTGAATGTGTTCCAGCCAATGCTGATGCAGTCTTCCGGCCGGATCTGCACCCGCTGGATCTTCTCGCCATTCACCAGGGTGCCGTTGGTGCTGCCTGCATCCCGCAGGAAGTAGTCGTTGACGCCTTCGAGGTAGCGGTTGGGGACACGTTCGATGACGGCGTGATGTCCGCTGACCGCCAGGTCCTCGATCCGGATATCGTTGTCCGGCTTCCGCCCTATACGCGTTTCCGCGGAATCCAGGCTGAAGTGTTTGACCACCACACCATCCATCAGCAGGGCAAGCGTCGCCACTCTCAATCCTCCGTCCGGGACCTTTCCCGGTGCTCGCAGTCCACCACGATTACCGTGATGTTGTCGGGGCCGCCGCCGGCATTGGCCTGATTCACCAGCGTCTCGGCAACCTGCTCCAGTGGAGCGTGTTGAGCAAGAATACGGCGAATTGCGCGGTCCGGCAGGACACCGTTCACACCATCGGAACAGAGCAGATAACGGTCCCCGGCGCGCGCCTCGAACTGGCGGCAGGGGCACGTCGGCTGTTCCTCGAGACCGACACCGCGGGTCAGTATGTGGTGATAGGGGCTGCGGGCCAGGTCCTCGCGGTTGTAGCTGCCCTCGTCGAACATGGCCTGGGCCACAGTGTGGTCGCTGGTCAGCCTTGTCAGCCTGCCCCCGCGCAGCCGATAGGCCCGGGAGTCCCCAAGGTGGGCAACGGCCATCCTGGGTCCGGACGCCAGCATGGCCACCACCGTGGTCGCCATGCTGTCGTGGGTTGAATGCCTGCGGGCCTCGCGCACCGCGCCGTTGGCTGCCAGCACCGCGCTCTTCAGCCAGGCGCGCAGGCCTTGCCCGGGCAAGCCGGAGGCCGTGCGGCCCAGTATCACGTCCACCGTCAGGCGGCTCGCGACATCGCCGCCCGGGTGACCGCCGACGCCGTCGGCAACAACGGCCAGCGCCTTTTGGCCATGCCCGGGCACACGCAGGCCGTGGCTGTCCTCGTTGCGGGAGCGTCGAAGGCCGGTGTCGCTGAGCGCGTGAGCCCGATAGACGACCCCGCTGGCAGCCATGTTGGTGTCGGCCTCAGACCCTGGCATTTCTCAGTGCCTCCGCCATCTCGCCGGCATGCCGGTAACGGTCTTCCAGCTTCTTTTTCAGTGCGCGATTGACTATGCGGCTGGCGCTCGCCGGCAGGTCCGCGCGAACGGAACGCAGGCTCTCGTGTCGGCCGCGACTGATCTGGTGGGTGAGGGCGGCGAGGGAGTCGCCCTGGAAAGGCAGTTTGCCGGTAAGTAGCTGGTAGAGGGTTACACCGAGCGAGAAGATGTCCGTGCGGCTGTCCACCCGGTCGCCGCGGATCTGTTCGGGCGCCATGTACGCCGGACTGCCGATGATGGCGCCGGTGCGGGTCTGCCCGGAGTCGGCGATGCGGGCGACACCGAAATCGGTGATCCTGAGCCGCTCTCCATTAGGGTCCCGGATCAGGTTGGCCGGCTTGATGTCCCGATGTATCACGCCTTCGGCGTGAGCGTATTGCAGGGCTTCGGCGGCCTGCGCAACCAGGCTATAGACCGTTGCCACCGGCAGCAGATGACCGGGTTCGGCACGTCGGTTCAGTGGTTCTCCGGTCACGTAGTCCATGGTGATGAAGACCAGGTCGCCATCCTCGCCCACATCATGGATGGTGACGATACCGGGGTGGCTTAGCCGTCCCGCTGCCTCCGCCTCGCGAATGAAGCGCTCGCGGAACTGCCGCGCCTCGGCCGGATCGAGCAGTGACAGATCCATGGCCTTGATCGCTACCTGGCGGTTGATCATGGGATCCGTGGCCAGGTAGACCACGCCCATGGCACCCCGGCCGATTTCCCGCTCAACCCGGTACCGGCCAATGTCCGGGCGCTCCAGGCCCTCGCCCGGCATGACCAGCGTGCCGACCATGCCGGTGCCGCCGGTGCCGGCCGCATTCATCTGCGTCAGGAGTCGCAGGCGTTCGCCGACGTCCCGGTAGCCTCTGCGCCGCTGCTCGATGCACTGCAGCGTGTTGCTTGCGCGCTCGTACTGGCGGCGCTTCTCGAAGCCGAGGGCGATGCGGTAAAGCAGGTCCAGCAGCGCCTCACTGGATCGGCCGTGTTCCAGTGTTTTCAGGGCTGCCTCGGGGTCGCCGCGCTCGAACTGCATAGCGGCAAGTTCAAGCCGGAAAAGGTCCATCCGACTCCGCTCACGCCGGCGCAAGCGCAAATCGGCGGCGGCGGGCAGCATCATCAGGTGCCCGGCAACCAGGTAGCCTGCCGGCGAGGCAAGCCACAACCAGATGTCACGGGCAAGAAACAGGCCCATCTGGAACCAGGCCAGAAGGAACACCAGGAACGCGCTCGCAATCAGCCCCGTCATCGGCTTCAGCACGGTGATGACGAAGACAAGGTAGATCATCAGGATCAGGACCATTGCCGTCGACAACGGTCCTGCCCATGGCGGTGTTTGTGAAGACGCCCTGTCCAGGCGGCTGGCGATCACCGCTCCGGCATCTCGCAGGGCGTTGTCGCCGGGCGGGCCGACCAGTACAACGCGGTCCGTGACGCGTACCGCATCCGGATCCGCCAGGAACGCTTCTGCCTGGATCAGGGACAGCGAGGGCAACTGTCCCGCCGCCAGGCTCCAGTGCGGATACCAGTGAGTGCTGTTGTCGGTAATCTCCTCGCCGAGCAGCGCCGTGACGAAGTCAGGGCCGGCGCGGTGATTGCCGCCCGCCGCGAACCACCGATGGGGCCGGGCGGCATGCGCCTCCGGTCGTGTGGCAGTGGCTGCCCAGGGCCGGTCCGCGGCGCGTGCCGGAGTAACCCGCGGTGCGCCGAGATGGCCCAGGTATGGTCGCCACTCACCCTTCCGGAACCAGCCGGCAGCGGTCCGCCATGCAGCTGGACCGCTGTCCGAGAGCCGCTCCGGCGATCCCAGCACCAATCCATCACCGCCCACTCCCGCGAGTGCGTGGGGCGAATGCCAGCGCAGGCCGTTGGCGGTCTCGGCATCCAGCAGCACGCCCACGTGGCTTGCTCCCTGTTGGCGCAGGGTGCCGGTAAGTCGTTCCAGCAGTGTCAGCAGTTGCGGTGGGTCCGCAGGCGCGGCGAGGGCGGCACCCGGCAGGGTGATCAGTACCGGCGTCTGCGCCGCCGGTGGTGTGGTGCGAACCATCTGGGCCAGGCGGTAGATGTGGCCGTCCAGGGTGGCAGGCCCGGGAAGCAGCCAGGGCGCGAGTGCCATGATCAGGCCGATCGCCAGTACCAGGCCCCGCATGCCAAGGCTGAAATGTATTGCGCTGTGCACCTTGCCCTCGCCATCAAGCGCTGCATTATCTCCCCGGCGTTCTCCGGTCGCCTCAATAATGCAGAGCGTCCCTGGACACAGCGTCAGTATGCGGCGATCCGTTGACTCGAAACGTGATCAAGGCCACCGCTTTGAAGCACGAGGAGGGTTCGGCAGATGCCGTGGTCCCGGGCGCCGCACTCAGTCGTTCAAGGCACAGGCGATCTCATCGGCGGACCACATGCAACAGGCATCACCGCCGCTGCGCTTGGCCCGGTACATGGCGGTGTCGGCGTTTACGAGCAGCCGTTCGGCGTATTCCCCATGGATCGGGTAACAGGCAATGCCGATGCTCGCCGAGCAGATCAGCAACTCGCTTTCGTAAAGGATCGGGCTTCGCAGCGCATCGAAGATCTTCCGGACGACGGGCATGGCGTCTTGCTCTCGTTTCATGTCCTCCAGCAGGACGACGAACTCATCCCCCGAGACCCGTGCTACCGTATCCGATTCCCGCACGGTCAGCCGCAGACGTTCCGCCACGGTGCGCAGCAGGGCGTCACCCGCCAGGTGGCCATGGTTGTCGTTAACCGTCTTGAGGTTGTCCAGGTCCATGAACAGCAACGCCATCATCGACTTGTGCCGCGCCGCCCGGCTCAGGCCCGATTCCAGGCGGTCCTTGAGCAGGTAGCGGTTTGGCAGTTCCGTGAGCGCGTCGTGGCTGACGAGGAACTCCACCCGCTGCTGGCGGGTCTTGAACTCGCCAATGTCGTTGAAGAAGTCGAACATATGGGTGATGTTGCCGGCCTTGTCGCGAATTGCCGTCAGGGTGAGCATTGCCGGAAAGATTTCGCCATTCTTCCGGCGCCGCCAGATTTCCCCTTCCCATGAACCGTCGGTGCGCAGCGTTTCGGTAATCCGGTTGTAGAATGCTTCGTCGTGGTGGCCGCTGCGCAGAACACGCGGCGTGCGGCCACGGATTTCCTCCAGCGAATACCCGGTGATCCGGGTATATGCCTCGTTCACCCACAGGATGCGCAGATCCGCGTCGGTTACAGCCACCGCCTCGGTGGCGTGTTTCAGGATTCTCTGTGCCAGCGCCGGAGGCAGGGAACTGGAGTCCGCGTCAGTCATGTGTCCGCCTTTTTTCATTTCAGCCTACCGGTGAGGCTTCGCCATCGCCAGGGAACAGTTGCGTTTTTACCCTGATCGGGGTCGCCACTTGGCGACGCCTTGAATGGGCGACGCCTCCACGTTATAAAGGCGCATCCGCCTGCCTCGCCGGGCATCGCCTCGCAGCTGCCGGGAGTACATGCTCGCCCGGCCAACAGGGAAGGGATGACACGCGCAAAACCCGCCGTTCTCGAACTCAAGGGTCGCATGATGACCCTGACGCTCCTCCGCCTGCTGGATCCCTCCGTGGAAGTGCTTGCACGGGAACTGGACAAGCGGATCCAGGAGGCTCCCGACTTCTTCCGCCATCTACCCGTGATTCTGGACGTCGAGCCCGTCGAAGGCAGTGACCTGCATCTCGATTTGCCGGGGCTTGCAGGTCTGCTGCGGGCGCGCGAGTTCGTGCCCGTGGGCATTCGTGGCGGCGACGAGCGCTGGAAGCAGGCCGCTGCATCGGCCGGTCTGGCGGTTTTTCCGGCGGAGCGCGAAGGCTCCGCGGGCCGCCGCGCGGCGGCCGAATCCACGGCGCCCGGGTCGGCGGACTCCGAAGCCGAATCCGGTCTCGTGGTCACCCAACCGGTGCGTTCGGGTCAACAGGTCTATGCCCGTGGCGGCGACCTCGTCATACTGGCGTCCGTCAGCCCCGGTGCGGAGGTCTTGGCCGACGGCCACGTACATGTTTACGGCACGCTGAATGGCCGGGCGCTGGCGGGCGTACGGGGGGATACCTCCGCCCGGATCTTCTGCAAGGATTTCCGCGCCGAGCTGGTGTCGGTGGCCGGAACCTACAGCGTCAGCGAGCAGTTCGACGAAACGCTGCGGGGGCGGCCGGTGCAGGTATCACTGCAAGGTGACGCGCTACATATCGAAAAACTCTGAAGTCGGACCGGCCTTGCCGGGCCGCAGGCAACCTGGAGGACAGGAATAGTGGCAAAGATCATTGTGGTCACCTCCGGCAAGGGGGGGGTGGGCAAGACCACCAGCAGCGCCGCAATCGGCACGGGTCTGGCCCAGGCCGGCCACCGTACCGTGCTTGTGGATTTCGACGTGGGGCTGCGCAATCTGGACCTGGTCATGGGTTGCGAGCGGCGCGTTGTGTATGACTTCGTCAATGTCATCAATGGTGATGCGACGCTCAACCAGGCGCTGATTCGCGACAAGCGGGTGGAGGGGCTGTATATCCTTGCGGCTTCCCAGACCCGCGACAAGGATGCACTTACCGACGAAGGCGTGGAGAAGGTGCTCACGGAGTTGTCCGCGGACTTCGATTATGTCATCTGTGATTCACCCGCCGGCATCGAGCGTGGCGCGCTGATGGCCATGTACTATGCCGACGACGCCATTGTGGTAACCAATCCCGAGGTTTCCTCGGTGCGCGATTCCGACCGGGTCCTGGGGATACTGGCGAGCAAGACGCGCCGCGCCGCCAACGGCGATCCGCCGGTGCGCGAGCATCTGCTGCTGACGCGCTACTCTCCGGCGCGCGTCGCCAAGGGCGAGATGCTGAGCGTGGATGATGTGCGCGAAATCCTCGCCATAGACCTGCTGGGTGTTATTCCGGAAAGCCAGGCGGTGCTGAACGCTTCCAATGCCGGCGTGCCGGTGATCCTGGATACCGAATCCGATGCCGGCAAGGCATACAGCGACGCGGTTGCGCGCTTCCTCGGCGAAGAACGCCCGCACCGGTTCCTGCAGGCCGAAAAGAAAGGTCTGTTCGGCCGCCTGTTCGGGAGTTGACGCCATGGGGCTGCTCAGTTTCTTCCGCTCGCAACGCAAGAATACCGCCAGTGTCGCCAAGGAGCGCCTGCAGATCGTGGTTTCCCGGGAGCGGGCAAGCCGGGATGGTCCCGATTACCTGCCGGCGCTGCAGGAGGAACTGCTGGAGGTGATTCACAAGTACGTCCAGGTCGAGCGCGACGCCGTTCAGATCCAGCTTGATCACCACGGCAACCGCGACGTGCTGGAACTCAACATCACGCTGCCCGGGCGCTAACCCGCATATCTCACCGCCGTTCGTCGCGAGGGCG
>SLSJ01000244.1 GCA_007130525.1 Ectothiorhodospiraceae bacterium
CGAGAGGCGAGAGGCGAGAGGCGAGAGGCGAGCAGAGTATCGCCGGCCGATGAGGCTGAAAACAAACCCCGCCGGAGCGGGGTTCTGGGTTCGCGGGAGACGGAGTTACTCGATGCCGAGCTTCTCGCGCTCCTGCCTGGCGACCGCTTCGGGCAGCGGGATGAAACCATCGCGGACCGTGACTTCCTGGCCCTGCCTTGAGAGCACCATCTTCAGGAATTCGCGCTCACTGGGGCGAAGTTCCTCGTTGGGGTGCTTGTTAACGGCCAGCATCAGGAACCGGGCCAGCGGATAGTCTCCGGACGCCGCTTGCTCGGCAGTAGGTTCTGCCATGGGGGAGTTCTGGTCCCTGGCCAACGCGATGGCGCGAACACCGGAGGTCCGGTAGCCGATGCCGGAGTAGCCGATGCCGTTCAGGGACTCGGTCACGCCCTGCACCACCGAGGCAGAGCCGGGCTGCTCGTTCATGCCGTCCTTGAAATCACCATCACACAGCGCGTGCTGGCGGAAGAAACCATATGTGCCGGAGACAGCGTTACGGCTGTACAGCGTGATATCGCGGTTGGCCCATGCCCCTTCCAGACCCAGCTGGCCCCAGCGGGTAATGTCCTCGCCATCACCGCAGCGGCGTGTGGCGGAGAAGATGGCGTCCACCTGGGGGATGGTCAGTCCCTTGATCGGGTTGTCGCGGTTGACGAACACGGCGATGGTGTCGATGGCCACGCGCACCATGGTCGGCGGATAGCCGTGGGCCTCTTCGAAAGCGGCAATCTCGCTGTCACGCATGACTCGGCTCATGGGCCCGAAGTTTGAGGTGCCCTCGGCAAGAGCGGGTGGCGCCGTGGAGGTACCCGCACCCTGGATCTGGATGTTGACGTTCGGGTAGAAGCTGTTGAAGCCCTCCGCCCACAGGGTCATGAGGTTGTTGAGGGTATCGGAGCCAATGGAGGTGAGGCTGCCGGACACTCCGCTGGTTTCCTGGTAGTCGGGCAGGTTCGGATCGATTTCCGCAGCGAGCGCGGAACCGGAAAAAACCAGCATGGAAACGGCGGTCAGCATCCCGGTCAGGGCCTTGTTGGGGGTCATGGCGTACTTCTCCGTATCAGAATCGGTCGTGGCATTCGCGTCGGACCAGGGCCCGACTGCGGGACCGAGTATGGAGATGCACTTTGACGGGCTGATGAATGGAATGTGACGAATTGGTGACGGCGCCCGGGCGGGCCTCAACCGGAGCGCTTCCGCACCAGGGCACGCCGTTCCACCAGTGATGCCGGGAAGCGGCAGGAGAAGCGGCTGCCCTTGCCATATTCCGATGCGATCTGCAGCCTGCTGTCGTAACGGCCTAGCACGTGCTTGACGATCGCCAGGCCCAGTCCGGTGCCTCCACTGCGGGCTGCACGCCCGCTGTCGACGCGATAGAAGCGCTCCGTGAGTCTGGGGATGTGGTGGGGCGGGATGCCGATGCCCGCGTCCTCCACAGCGAACAGCGCACTGCCGTCCTGCTCATGGCTCCAGGTCACCGTGATGCGTCCCTGCGCGGGCGTGTATTTCACCGCGTTGAAGACAAGGTTGGACATGGCGCTGCGCAATTCGGACTCGTCGCCGTGAAGCAGCAGACCGCTTTCCGCATGAAGTTCGATCCGTTGTGCCTTCTCGGCGGAAAGCGCCTTCGCCTCCTCGATAAGCGCGCGGAGCATGCGCGGCACGTCGACCGGTTCCCGCTGCGCCGGTTTCTGCCCCGTCTCCAGCCTGGACAGGATCAGCAGATCGTCCACCAGCCGCTGCATCCGTCGGCTCTGGTCTTCGATCAGCTTGAGCGACCTCGCTGTCTCTGGACCCTCTTTCTCCAGAGTTTCCCGCAAGGTTTCCGATACGCCCTGTATCACGGTCAGCGGGGTGCGCAGTTCGTGGGAGATATTGGCGACGAAATCGCGTCGCATGCGCTCCAACTGGTAGAGCCGGGTGATGTCCCGAACCAGAAGCAGGCGCTGATTGATGCCGTAGGGAACGAACCGGATCTCCAGCATCACGGATTCATCCAGCGGCGATGGCAGATTGATCGAGCGCGCGCTGTCGTGGTCCTGCCTTATAAAGGCGCTGAATTCGGGATGCCTGATGATATTGTCGATACGCTGACCCTCATCCTGGGGCCAGCGGAATCCCAGCAGTTCCCGCGCGACGTCATTCCACCACTGAATCTCACCGTGCTCGCGAAGGATCACGGCGCCATCGGGCATGGCGTTGATGCTCTCGCGGATGCCCTGAAGTATACGGGTGAGCTTGCGACGGCGTTTGCGCTGGCGACTCTGGAGCCGGTAGATACCGTTGAATATGTGTCCCCAGACCCCCCGGGAGTGCGGCGGATCCAGCTTGCGACCTTCCCGCAACCAGCGTTCCAGGCGCACCTGGTTTACCAGGTTCCAGACGAGGTAGAGCAGGGAACCGGCGAGGATGCCCAGAACAACCTCGCCGAACAACAGCCCCAGTGCGACAAATGCGCCGATCAGCACTGCCAGCCGCAAAAGGGCGGCAGGCCACGGCGACCCGGAGTCGTTCACGGGCGGGTCGAGAATCGATAGCCCGCGCCACGAACCGTCTGGATCAACCGGTCATGGCCGGTTCCGGAAATCGCCTTGCGCAGGCGTCTGATGTGGACGTCCACTGTGCGCTCCTCGACGTAGACGTTGGTTCCCCATACGTTATCCAGCAACTGACCGCGGGTAAAGACGCGCTCCGGGTGGGTCATGAAGAAATGGAGAAGGCGGAATTCCGTCGGCCCCATATCCACATTGCTGTCGTTGGCGGTGATGCGATGACTGACCGGATCGAGAGTCAGGCCCTCCACGTCGACCACCTCCTCGGAAGCCATGGGTGAAGCCCTGCGCAGCACGGCCTTTATGCGTGAAGCCAGTTCGCGGGGCGAGAACGGCTTGGTGATGAAATCATCCACGCCCGAGTCGAGGCCGCGGACCTTGTCCTCCTCCTCGCCGCGAGCGGTCAGCATGATGATGGGGATCTGGCCGCAGAGCGGATCCTTGCGGATACGCCGGGCAAAATCGATTCCGCTCATGCCCGGCAGCATCCAGTCCAGCAGGATCAGGTCCGGCACATGTTCGTTGAGCACGGAAAACCCCTCCTCGCCCGACTCCGCCCCGAAGACCTGGTAACCCGCGGCTGACAGCGCCATGTCGACCATCTCGCGGATCGCAGCCTCGTCCTCGATAATCAGAATCTTCACCGTCATCGAAACATCAACCGGTTGCCGGAATCGCCGCCATTAAAGACCAGTGACATTACCGTTTTGTGACAGTGTGACCATGATATAGCGGCCGACGTCCTCAATCCGGCTCGCCGACCGCTGCCCGCGCGGCAGGCCTGACGGCGGCACGTGAGCGCGCGGGGAGACCCAGCGCCCCGGCAATCTGGGCATGCGTGCGCCGGGCAAGATCGCTTCGGGATTTCCCGGCAACCTGCAACGGCTCACACGGTGTAAGCACCGCCTCCGTTCGTGAACTGCCGGCAAGCCCCATCACATGCCTGACCAGGTTGTCATTGCGCACGAAGGGAACGGTGGCGCTGACGCCGCCGTCGGAATCGAGGTAGCGAAGCGCGAGCGCCTGAACGGGTGCGCCGGCATCCACTGCCGCCTGGAACAGGCGGGGACGGAACGGCAGCAGTCCGCTACCGTCGCTGGTGGTGCCTTCGGGGAAGAACAAGACGCGGTGACCCTGCTCCAGTCGCTGTCGCATGATTGCCGCCACGTCGGCCGAGGCGTTGTTGCGGCCGCGCTCGATGTACAGCGTGCCCAGTGCCGAGGCCACTATGCCGATTCCCGGCCATCTGCGCACCTCCGACTTGCTCAGAAACGAGACACGCCAGTTCGCCGCGATCACCAGGATGTCGAGCCAGGAAACGTGATTGGCCGCGACCAGCAGGGGCGGCGACGCCAACTCGGGTCCCGCGACACGGATGCGAATACCCAGCAACAGGCAGATGCTGCGACACCAGAATACCTGGGCAAGGCGGGCGAGCCCCTGATGGAGCTCCCTGTGCATCACCCGGTCCAGCAGTACGGCAAGAATGATGACGATGACACCGAGCACCACGTGGACGGCCAGCAGCGGAATACGTATGAGGCGACGAAGCAGGGGCATGAACACGACCAGATTACTGCAACGGCGGGAGATGATGACCGATGCCGCAGGATCTGCCAAGCCGCGGCGGGTTCCGGGGCTGCGGGTCGGCATGGCTAGCCCACATATCTCACCGCCGTTCTGTTACGCACGCCGATCTGCTCGCTGTGTCGGGGCGTACTCCCTGCAGCCGGCTCGACGTAGTGTCAGCTACGCCTTCGCCGTATTCCGGTCCGTGCCCCCCGTCACAGCGGCATCTCGACGCC
>SLSJ01000016.1 GCA_007130525.1 Ectothiorhodospiraceae bacterium
CATGTCTCACCGCCGTTCGTCGCGAGGGCGTCGAGATGCCGCTGTGACGGGGGGCACGGACCGGAAGACGGCGAAGGCGTAGCTGACACTACGTCGAGCCGGCTGGAGGGAGTACGCCCCGCCACAGCGGGCAGATCGGCGTCCGCAGTAGAAGGGCAGTGAGAAACGCGGGCCAGATCGGAACGCGCTTGCGGAGGCGCCGCTCACTCCGCACGGCGGCGGTAGCTGCGCTCGACATAACGCTCGATGATTTCCTTGAATTCGTCTGCGATGCGCTCGCCCTTGAGCGTCACCGTTCTTGCGCCGTCCTCGTAGACCGGGGCCACCGGGCGTTCGCCGGTCCCCGGCAGGCTGATTCCGATATTGGCGTGCCTGCTTTCCCCGGGCCCATTGACCACGCAGCCCATGACCGCGAGGCTCATGTCCTCAACGCCCAGGTAGCGAACTTTCCACTCGGGCATCCGCGCGCGCACGTAGTGCTGAATCTCGCCCGCCAGTTCCTGGAAGTAGGTGCTGGTCGTGCGGCCGCAGCCCGGGCAGGCCGCCACCAGCGGAGTGAACGCGCGCAGGCCCATCGTCTGGAGCAACTCCTGCGCCACCTGCACCTCCTGGGTACGGCTGCCGCCGGGTTCAGGCGTCAGGCTGATGCGGATGGTGTCGCCGATACCCTGCTGCAAGAGCACCGCCAGCGCCGCCGACGAGGCCACGATACCCTTGGACCCCATACCCGCCTCGGTAAGCCCGAGATGCAGGGGATAGTCGCACCGTCCCGCCAGGTCCCGGTAAATGCGGATCAGGTCCTGAACGCCGCTCATCTTGCAGGAGATCACGATGCGGTCGTGGCCCAGACCCAGTTCCTCGGCCTGCCGGGCGCTGTCCAGCGCCGAGCTGATCAGCGCTTCCATCATTACCTCCCGGGGTGCGGCGGGTTCCCGGAGGGTGGCGTTTGCATCCATCATCCGGGCAAGCAGATCCTGGTCGAGACTGCCCCAGTTGACGCCGATGCGCACGGGCTTTTCGTATCGGCAGGCAATGTCGATCATCTCCGCAAACTGGCTGTCACGGCGCGCGCCGCGGCCTACGTTACCCGGATTGATGCGATACTTCGCCAACGCCTCTGCACAAGCCGGATACCGCGCGAGCAGCTTATGTCCGTTGAAGTGGAAGTCGCCCACCAGCGGCACATCCAGGCCCATGCGCTCGAGGCGCCCGCGAATGCGCGGAACCGCGGCCGCCGCATCCTCGTTGTTGACGGTGACGCGCACGAGTTCGGAACCCGCTCGTGCCAGTTCGGCAACCTGAACCACGGTAGCCATCTCGTCGGCGGTATCGGTGTTGGTCATGGACTGCACGACCACGGGGGAGCCGCCGCCAATCGTGACGGAGCCGATGCGCACGGGAACAGTGGCGCGCCGTTCAGGCTGTTGTGCGTTCATGTTGGGTCCGACTGTCTATCGTGATCGAATCTGGCCTTGAAGTGAGTGGCGCCCGTGTTTGCATCGCCCCGTCCGCCAGGCCGCTCATGTTAAATCATTTGAGGTAACACTGACATGCACTCCGGACTGCGTTTGACTGCCCTGGCGCTTGCGGTACTGCTGCTGAACGGATGCGCCGCGATTCATGATGACCGGCGCGACCGCATGGAAGCCCTTCGGCTCGAGGCCCACGCCATGCACGCATACCACGGTGACCGCGACGAGGAAGCCCTGGCGCTGTATCTGGAGATTGTCGAACTGGATTCGACGCGCCAGAGAGCCTGGTACCGCATTGGCAATCTTAAGGCCCGCGCCCGTGATTTCCGCGGCGCCATGGGGGCTTACGAGAACGCCCTGGCGCTGGATCCCGAACATGCGTATGCCCGGCACAATCTGGCGCTGGTGCATATCAGGTATGGCGCGCTGCTTCTCGAACAGGGGCGGGAAGCCATGGAGGAGAGCGATCCGGATGCCCTGGTCCGTAGCGACGAATTCCTTGCCTTTCTACTCGGCAGCCTGATCGGTACTGTGGACACGGCGGCGGAATCCCGGGACGATGAGCGGCCTGATACCGATTCCGGGAACAGCCGTGATGATTGAGCTCTACACATGGCCGACTCCGAACGGCCAGAAGGTGCAGATCCTGCTCGAGGAACTCTGTCTGCCTTACCGTGTTCACGCCGTGAATATCGGTGCGGGCGACCAGTTCGACCCGGATTTCCTTGTCTTCAGTCCGAACAACAAGATTCCGGCGATCGTCGACCCGGACGGCCCGGAAGGCGAACCGCTGACGCTGTTCGAGTCCGGGGCCATTCTCTGGTATCTCGCGGACAAGCATGGCCGTTTTCTGCCACCGGATCAGCGCGCACGCATGGAAGTACTGCAGTGGCTGATGTTCCAGATGGGGGGGCTTGGACCCATGCTGGGGCAGGCACATCATTTCCGGATCTACGCCCCGCAACGGATCGACTACGCGGTGGAACGCTACACCCGTGAAGCCAACCGTCTTTATTCGGTCATGGACCATCGGCTCGCCGGAAGCCCGTGGCTTGGCGGCGGGGCATACGGCATAGCCGACATTGCGGCCTACCCCTGGACAGTAGGTTACGAGCGCCAGGGTGTGCGCATCGAAGACTATCCGCATGTTCAGCGCTGGCAGAGCCGGATCGGCGAACGCCCGCAAGTCGCGGCCGGCATGACCGTACTCGCCGAGGAGGGGAAGCGTACGTCGCTGACGGACGAAAAGGCACGCGATGTGCTTTTTGGCGAAAGTCAGTATCGCCGGCGCGTCCCTGGATCACGGAATGACGATACCGGAGCAGACTGATGGCGGCGACAGGCAAGCAAGAAGGGCGCGCCCGCGGCAGTATGCCGGAGCGTGTGCAGAAACTGCTCGATGTCATGGAGCGCTTGCGGGATCCGGACAGTGGTTGTCCGTGGGATCTCGAGCAGACCTTCTCCACCATCGCCCCCTACACACTGGAGGAGGCGTACGAAGTTGCCGATGCCATCCAGCGGGGGGATATGGATGAATTGCGGGACGAATTGGGGGACCTGCTGTTCCAGGTGGTGTTCCATGCGCAGATGGCCCGCGAGGCCGGCGCCTTCGATTTCGCCGACGTGGTCGACGCCATATGCGACAAGATGATTCGGCGGCACCCGCACGTGTTCGCCGATTCCGACATCGCTGACGCGGACAGCCAGACCCTGGCCTGGGAGGAAATCAAGGCGGAGGAGCGGGGGCGCGCGCCCGGCGACGATTCGGCCCTGGCCGATGTCGGCGTCGCTCTGCCGGGACTCCTGCGGGCATTGAAGCTAACCCGCCGCGCCTCGCGGGTGGGATTCGACTGGCCCAGCGCCGCCGGTGTGTTCGACAAGATCAGGGAGGAGATTGCGGAACTCGAAGAGGAATACGCTGCCGGGGCTCCCCGGGAGCGCCTCGAGGACGAACTCGGTGATCTGCTGTTTGCCAGCGCCAACCTGGCCCGGCATCTGCGTATTGACCCGGAAGCGGCGCTGCGCGGGGCCAATGCCAAGTTCGAGCGCCGTTTCAGGGCCATGGAGTCGCGTCTGGCGGCGCAGGGGAAGCGCCTGGACAGCGTGGATTTCGACCAGAGGGAGCAGGCCTGGAACGCGGTCAAGCGAACGGAAGGTGGCAGGGGAGGGGGGGTATGACGCGACTCAGGATGCTGGCTGTCGCAGGCGGACTGCTGTTCATGGCATGCAGTCCGCCGCTGGTTGCGGATAGCGGTGAGCGGAACTGGTATGTGGCCGCGGGTGGCGGCGTGCTTCATTTCGAGGGTGGGGACAATACCGGACAGGCCGCGGTGACGCTCGGGCGCAAGCTCCCCTATCGTCATCAACAGACTCCCCGGTCCAATATCGCGCTGGAACTGGAAGTGACCCGCACCACCAGTGCTGTCAGTCGCCGGATCGACGGCGAGCGGCGCGACGTCGACGTAACCACCGGATCGGGCTGGATGGCACTGAATACGTACGTCGGGGAGAGGTTCTTTCACCGCACCCGGCTCGGGTTGCTCTACCGGCACCTTGATCCCGAAGGCCGCAGCAGTCGCAGCCAGGGCCGGATCGGATTCGGCATGGGAGCCGGTTTCGTGCTGACGCCGCGCCTGGAAGTACTGGCCGATGCGTCCGTCCAGTACTGGGGCACAGCAGATCTTGCCGCGGCAGGCACCGTGGCCGGCCGGTTTTACTTCTGATGCATTGCGGGAGGCGGGGGTCGACGACAGGAAGCTGCACGGCCTGGCACGGACCGGAAGGCGGCGAAGGCGTAGCTGACACTACGTCGAGCCGGCTGCAGGGAGTACGCCCCGACACGGCGAGCAGATCGGCGTGCGTAGTAGAAGGGCGGTGAGATATGCGGGC
>SLSJ01000002.1 GCA_007130525.1 Ectothiorhodospiraceae bacterium
CGCACGCCGATCTGCTCGCCGTGACGGGGCGTACTCCCTGCAGCCGGCTCGACGTAGTGTCAGCTACGCCTTCGCCGTCTTCCGGTCCGTGCCCCCCGTCACTGCGGCATCTCGACGCCCTCGCGACGAACGGCGGTGAGATATGCGGGCTAGGCAGACGCTGATTTGTTCCCGCGAACGTGCGAATGAGAAACAGAGTCTCCGAAGGGGGCGGCGGCTCGCGGATGGCCCAGGCGCCGTGGTGATGGTTCCCGCGCCTGCCCCGTGAGAATCCGGCGCCGATCGTGTACCATCCCGGCTTTTCCCGCATCGCTGGATTCAATACCGAAATGACGGAAATCAACGCCCTGCTGAACCTCTCCGCGGACCTCCTTGAGCGCGTCGAAGCGCTTAGGGGGTATCTTTGACTATCCGGGCAAGAAGGATCGCCTGGAGGAAGTGTTGCGCACCCTGGAAGACCCCGGCATCTGGAGCAACCCCGAGCAGGCACAGGCGCTGAACCGCGAGCGGGCGCAACTCGAGGACACGGTGCAGATGCTTGACACCCTGTCGGCCAATCTCGACGACGTCGCCGAACTGGTGGAGATGGCCGCCGAGGAAGACGACAAGGAGACCCTGTCGTCCATCGAGGCCGATCTGGCAACAGCCCGCCGGCAGGTGGAAAGCCTGGAATTCCGTCGCATGTTTTCCGGCGAGATGGATTCCAGGAATGCCTTCGTGGATATCCAGGCCGGATCCGGCGGCACCGAGGCGCAGGACTGGGCGGAAATGCTGCTGCGCATGTATCTGCGCTGGGGCGAGCGCCGGGGTTTCAAGACAGAACTGATCGAGGTTTCCGCCGCCGAGGTGGCCGGAATCAAGAGCGCCACCATCCGTTTCGAGGGTGATCACGCTTTCGGCTGGTTACGCACCGAAACGGGCGTCCATCGGCTGGTGCGCAAGTCGCCGTTTGATTCTGGAAACCGTCGCCATACGTCGTTCGCGGCGGTATTCGTGTCGCCGGAAATCGATGATTCGGTGGACGTGGACGTCAACCCGGCCGACCTGCGCATCGATGTCTACCGTGCCAGCGGCGCCGGCGGCCAGCACGTCAACCGCACCGAGTCGGCCGTTCGCATCACCCACGAGCCTACCGGGATCGTGGTGCAGTGCCAGAACGACCGCTCGCAGCACAAGAACAAGGCCACGGCCATGAACCAGTTGCGTGCCAAGCTCTACGAACTGGAGATGCTGAAACGACGGCAGGCGGCGGAAGCGCTGGAGGACGAGAAGTCCGATATCGGCTGGGGCAGCCAGATTCGTTCCTACGTTCTCGACCAGTCACGCATCAAGGACCTGCGTACCGGCCTTGAGGTGGGCAATACCCAGGCGGTGCTGGATGGTGACCTCGATCGTTTCATTGAAGCCAGCCTCAAGGCCGGTCTGTGAGGACGCGTGAGAAATGAGCAACGGGGCCAGGGAAAACGACGAGAACAAGCTGATTGCCCGCAGACGGGAGAAGCTCGCGGCACTGCGCGAGCAGGGTAACGCCTTCCCCAACGATTTTCGCCGCAACGCCTGGGCTGGTGATCTGCAGCGAAATTACGCCGCGGAAGATGCGGGGCAACTGGAGGCCGCCGCCATTCCGGTTCGGGTCGCCGGGCGCATGATGGCCAAACGGGTGATGGGCAAGGCCAGTTTCAGCAGCCTTCAGGACATGAGCGGCCGCATCCAGTTGTTTCTGAGTCGGGACGAACTGCCGGAAGGGCGT
Organism: Ectothiorhodospiraceae bacterium; assembly: GCA_007130525.1. Taxonomy (GTDB): domain Bacteria; phylum Pseudomonadota; class Gammaproteobacteria; order Nitrococcales; family Aquisalimonadaceae; genus Methylonatrum. Next base: position 1,751 of record SLSJ01000002.1, read on the forward strand.
TACCAGGCATTCAAGACATGGGATGTGGGCGATATCGTCGCCGCCGAGGGAGTGCTGTTCCGAACGCAGAAGGGCGAGTTGTCGGTCAAGTGCTCCGACGCACGCCTGCTTACCAAGTCGCTGCGGCCGCTGCCGGAGAAATACCACGGTCTAAGCGATCAGGAAGTGCGTTACCGGCAGCGTTACGTGGACCTGATCATGAATCCGGAAGTGCGGGACGTGTTCGTTCTGCGCAGCCGGCTGATCCAGCGCATCCGCGACTTTCTCAACGCGCGCCGCTTCCTGGAAGTGGAAACCCCGATGATGCAGCAGATTCCCGGTGGCGCCACCGCCCGGCCTTTCATTACGCACCATAACGTGCTGAACATGCCGCTCTACCTTCGGGTGGCGCCTGAGCTTTACCTCAAGCGGCTTGTCGTGGGTGGCTTCGACAGGGTCTACGAGATCAACCGCAGTTTCCGCAATGAAGGTGTCTCCACACGACACAATCCGGAATTCACGATGCTCGAGTTCTATCAGGCGTATGCCGATTACCATGACCTGATGGACCTGACGGAAGAGCTGCTCCGTGACCTGGCCGTGGAACTCCTGGACGGCACCATGCTGCACTACCAGGGCGAGGATATCGACATCGGCAGCCGCTTCACCCGCAAGACATTGCGGCAGGCTATTCTTGAGCATAATCCGGATCTGCAGGCGGAGGATATCGACAGCCTGGAGCGGGCACGGAGTGTGGCCGAGCGTTTGGGACTGCCGATCAGGGCCGCGGACGGGCTGGGCAAGCTGCAGCTCGAGCTCTTCGAAGCCACCGTCGAACACCGGCTTCGGGAACCCACCTTCATCACGCAGTATCCGCTGGAAGTCTCGCCACTGGCCCGTCCACTGGATGACGATCCGTTTGTTTGTGAACGATTCGAGCTGTTTGTCGGCGGCAGGGAGATCGCCAACGGCTTTTCCGAGCTGAATGACGCCGAGGACCAGGCCGAGCGTTTCCGCAAACAGGCCAGGGAGAAGGAAGCCGGTGACGAGGAGGCCATGCACTACGACGCCGACTTCATTCGCGCCCTGGAGTACGGCCTGCCGCCGACAGCGGGCGAGGGCATCGGCATCGACCGCCTGGTCATGCTCTATGCCGACCAGGCTTCGATCCGCGACGTGCTGCTGTTTCCTGCCATGCGCCCCGAGGTGGACCAGGATTGACCGCGCGTCGGGTTCACACTTGGTAGGGAAGTTCGCCGAATCCGACGGCCACGCCGGCGACCGTGAGATCCTGACGGTCGCGGTTATCGAGTTTCAGAACCGCCAGCAGTTCCAGCGTATTCTCCCGGCCGGCCGCCGCGCGGACCACCTCGCCGGCGTTGCCGCCATCCGCCGTGGTTACACGCTCACCCGGCCGGGGCAGTGCAGCACCGACGGCCGGGCCGGAAAGGCGGAACATGCGTCTGCTCGGCTTGCCGAGGTAGTGCATTCTGGCGACGACCTCCTGGCCCGGATAGCAGCCCTTGCGGAAATGGATTCCGTCCAGGAGTTCCAGGTTCACTTGCTGGGGCACGAACTTCTCGCTTGTGGAGGGATAGATTTCCGGCAGGCCATGGATGATATCCAGAAGATCCCACACACCGGCGTCGGCCACGGTCACGCCGGTGGCAAGACTTGACCATACCGCCTTCGCCTCGTCGGCGGGCGCCAGCACCAGAAGGCGATCAGGCTCTCCGCCCAGGGTGATCACCACCAGGTCACCGGCACGGTGCACCCGGCCCGGCCCTTCGGCGACGCTGCCGGCGAGTTCGTCCAGTGAATTCAGGGTGGCGGCGCCTATCAGCCCGATCCCGGCGTTATCCGCGGTAGCGTCTTCCAGGGAGACATTCGAGCGCAGCACGAACATGCGGAGTCGGCGCAACATTCCGTCCAGGAGATCCTGCCGGGTCAGCAGGAGGAAGCCCTGGTCATTGTGCAGCACGCGGAACAGTCCGAGGAGTCGACCCTTCGGATTGCAGTAGCCGCTGAGCACCCAGCGGTCGTCGACCAGTTGCCGGATATCCTGGGTCAACTGCGCATGCAGGAAGTCGCGCGCATCCGGGCCATGGACGCGGATCACCCCCAGATCCTCGAGCGGAACCACGGCGCCTTCACCAAAGGCGGCGCTACGGGACTGCTCCGGAGTGGAGGCGTGTTTTTCAATACCGTCCAGTAACTTGTGCCAGTCAAAGGCCATCGTCGACGCTTCCGTATATTGCAGTGCGGAAAAAGTAATTTTGGTATGGCATAATGCCGGCAGAGCGAGATGCAGCAGTCGTTTCGGAGGCGAGGTGTCATGGGACACGATATTACCGGCAGCGAATCCGGAACAACCCAAGCGCGCTGCCGCAAGGATGCAAAGCCTACCACGATGGATCCACGGGAGCCTGGCAGCTGGCCCAAGGAAATCGGCGGTCAGCCGGGGCCGGAGCCCACCCGTTACGGTGACTGGGAAAAGAACGGACGTTGCTCGGATTTCTAGCCTGCATACCTCACCGCCGTTCGTTGCGAGGGCGTCGAGATGCCGCTGTGACGGGCCGGCACGGAGCGGATGACGGCGAAGGCGTAGATGACACTATGTCGAACCGGCTGGAGGGAGTACGCCCCGACACGGCGAGCAGATCGGCATGCATAGTAGAAGGGCAGGTGAGATATGCAGGCTAGTGTCCCTGTTCGCGACAGCGGACCCGGCCGCGTCCGGCGTTTCCCGTGCGTGTCCGGCGCCTGGTGGCGGACCGGGTGGACGTGATGCGCCGGATCTCGTATCGGCAACGAGGCGTTACCGAGGCGGTTGCATGAATGCATGGGTGTCGCATCGGCGGACCCGGCTATGCTTACCGTCGGATCCTTGTTTGACAGGACTTGGGCTACGACTGGGTTTCCGGGATATCACGATCCGCATTCGGCGGCTCGAAACCTTGGATCGGTCTTGATGGAAAACAGCCGTTGGTGATTTGCACCGGCTGCTTGCTGCCGGACTATCGCGACGCAGCTGCGATTCTTATGCCCGGGTCCGGACCAGCCATTGCGCTGAAAATACCGTGCGCCATGTGGAGCGAGCATTCATGCAGACTGACAATCGGCCACTTTCGCCTCACCTCCAGGTTTACAGACCCCAACTGACATCGGTGCTGTCCATTTGCCACAGGGCCGCCGGCGTATTGCTCGCCGGGGGCTCCCTCCTCCTGATTTACTGGCTGGCCGCGGTCGCCTCGGGGCCGGAGGCCTATGCCACCGCACAGGCCGTGCTGGGCAGCCTGCCAGCAAGACTGCTGCTGTTCGGCTGGACACTCGCACTGTTCTATCACCTGGGCAACGGGATACGACACCTGTTCTGGGACGCCGGCAAGGGTTTTGAACTCCGTACCGCTTATGCGTCCGGCTATGCCGTGATCGCGTCCGCCGTGGTTCTGACGCTTCTGGTATGGATCCTGGCAACGACCGTGGGAGGCGCGTGATGGCTTACAGAACCCCCGTGAAGCGCGCCGTGGGACTCGGCTCGGCGAAGGATGGCGTGCATCACTGGTGGATGCAGCGGGTCACCGCCATTGCCCTGGTTCCACTGGTGCTCTGGTTCACCTTCAGCATGGCTGTCTATGCCGGTGCCGACTTCGAGACGGTGCGGGCCTGGATCGCGACGCCAATGGTGGCGGTTCTGCTTATCGCACTGATCGTCACCGCACTCTTTCATGCCCAGCTTGGTCTGCAGGTCGTGCTCGAAGACTACGTGCAGCCCCACGGGCTGCAATTGGCCTGCGTGATCGCGGTCAAGTTCCTCGCCGTGTTGCTCATCCTGGTGGGCGTTCTCTCCGTGCTCCGCATCGCGCTTGGAGGCCAGACCTGATGTCCAGCTATGAAATCATCGATCATACCTACGACGTAGTAGTGGTAGGCGCGGGTGGCGCCGGGCTCAGGGCGACGTTCGGTATGGCGAACCAGGGCCTGCACACGGCCTGTCTGACCAAGGTGTTTCCCACCCGCAGCCACACCGTGGCAGCCCAGGGCGGGGTATCCGCGGCGCTCGGCAACATGGGTGAGGATGACTGGCGCTGGCACATGTACGACACCATCAAGGGCTCGGACTGGCTGGGCGATCAGGACGCCATCGAGTACATGTGCCGGGAGGCGATACCCGCCATCATCGAGCTTGAGCATTACGGCGTTCCGTTCTCCCGCACCGAGGATGGCAGGATCTATCAGCGTCCCTTCGGCGGCATGACGACACGATTCGGCGAGGGACGTGCCCAGCGGACCTGTGCCGCCGCCGATCGCACCGGCCACGCCATCCTGCACACGCTGTACCAGCAGGCACTGAAGCATGAGGCGGAATTCTTCGTCGAGTATTTCGCGCTCGATCTGATCATGGATCAGGATGGCGCCTGCCGCGGCGTCATTGCCCTGAACATGATGGACGGCACCATCCACCGATTCCGCGGCCACCAGACGGTGCTGGCCACCGGTGGCTATGGGCGCAGCTATTTCTCCTGCACCTCCGCGCATACCTGTACCGGCGACGGCGTGGGCATGGCGCTGCGGGCGGGGCTGCCGGTCCAGGATATGGAGTTCGTCCAGTTCCATCCCACCGGGGTCTACGGCGCCGGGTGCCTGATTACCGAGGGTGTGCGCGGCGAGGGCGGTTATCTGACCAACTCGGAGGGTGAGCGCTTCATGGAGCGCTACGCGCCCAATGCCAAGGATCTGGCCTCGCGCGACGTGGTCAGCCGCTCCATGACCATCGAGATCCGCGAGGGCAGGGGCGTGGGCCCGGACAAGGATCACATCCACCTGCACCTCGAGCATCTGGGCGCCGATGTGATAAACGAGCGCCTGCCGGGCATTGCGGAAACCGCGCGGGTGTTTGCCGGCGTCGACGTGACGCGGGCCCCGATCCCCGTGCTGCCCACCGTTCACTACAACATGGGCGGCCTGCCCACCAACTACAAGGGTGAAGTGGTCACGCTGCGCGACGGTGACCCGGATGCGGTCGTGCCGGGCCTGATGGCAATTGGCGAAGCCGCATGCGTGTCCGTACACGGTGCCAATCGCCTGGGCTCCAACTCCCTGCTGGATCTGGTGGTATTTGGTCGGGCAGCGGCACACCGCGCTGCCGAACTGGTCAGGGAGGAGGGAGCCAATCACCGCCGGTTGCCATCCGATTCGGCGGATCAGGCCCTGTCAAGGCTGGACAGGCTGCGTCACGCAAAGGGATCCCGCAAGACCGCGGATGTGCGCCTGGAGATGCAGAAGCACATGCAGAACTACGCGGCCGTGTTCCGGACCGGCGAGACGCTGGAGGAAGGCTGCGGCAAGGTTGCCGACGTGTTTGCGGCCTTCAGCGATGTGTCCGTGTCCGATCGTTCACTGATCTGGAACTCGGATCTGATCGAAACGCTGGAACTGCACAATCTGCTCGCCTGCTCGGTGACAACGATCCAGTCCGCGCTCAATCGCACCGAGAGCCGCGGTGCCCATGCGCGAGAGGATTACACCGAACGCGACGATGAAAACTGGATGAAGCATACCCTGTCATGGATGGATGAAAGGGGCAGTGTCAGGATCGACTACCGGCCTGTCCACATGACGACGCTCACGGACGAGGTCGAGGTGTTCCCACCCAAGGCCCGCGTTTACTGACCACCCGCAGCCCGTCCGACGAGGTTGAAAGTCAATGGCACAGTTCAGACTACCCGCGAACTCCAGAATTACCGAGGGCACGACGTGGAGTGCGCCCGCTGACTCGAAACGGATCCAGCGCTTCCGGATCTATCGCTGGAACCCGGAGGACGGCCTGAACCCACGTGTCGATACCTACGAGGTCGACATGGACAGTTGCGGCCCCATGGTTCTGGACGCGCTGATCAAGATAAAGAACGAGGTGGATCCGACACTGACCTTCCGCCGCTCGTGCCGTGAGGGCATCTGCGGGTCGTGTGCCATGAACGTCGACGGCACCAATACCCTGGCCTGTACCAAGGCCTGCAGCGAGGTGGACGGCGACGTCCGTATCTATCCCTTACCCCACCTGCCGGTGGTCAAGGACCTGGTTCCGGACCTTACCCATTTCTATGCCCAGTACGCGTCGATCAAGCCCTGGATTCGCACCCGCACGCCGACTCCGCCCGACCACGAGCGCCTCCAGAGCAAGGATGACCGCGAGGAGCTCGACGGGTTGTATGAATGTATCCTGTGCGCGTGCTGTTCGACTTCGTGTCCGAGCTACTGGTGGAACGGGGACCGCTTTTTGGGCCCGGCGATCCTGCTCCAGGCTTATCGCTGGATCGTGGACAGCAGGGATGAAGCCACCGGCGAACGGCTCGATGATCTCGAGGATTCGTTCAAGCTCTATCGATGCCACACGATCATGAACTGCACCAGGACCTGTCCCAAGGGGCTGAATCCGGCCCGCGCCATTGCCGAGATCAAGAAGCTCATGCTTGCGCGGCGCTGAGTGCCGGCACGAACCACAGCCACGCCGCATCGGGAGGAGGGCGAGTTGGAATGTCATCGTTGTCGCGTCTGCGCTGGCGTTGCCGCCGGGGTATGAAGGAACTGGACCTTATTTTTGAGCGGTTTCTTGAGAACGGCTTCAACAAATTGACAGAAAAGCAGAAAATGGATTTTGAACGCTTGCTGGAGTGTCAGGATGACCGACTCTATGACTGGTTCTACCAGGGACAGGAACCAGAGGACCGCGCCCTCGCCGCAATCGTCGCCCTCATACGGGACGACCTCGGATATTGAGCTTCGCGCGTCCCGCTGCCACTTGCTGCTCTGCCTGGGTCTGATCGCGTCCCTGTTCCTGGCGCCACTGCTGTCGGATCCTGGCGGATGGGAGAACGTAACGATGTGGTTACCGGGCCTGGGCGCCGCTCTGGCGCTGGTCGGGTATCGGCCCTGGCAACCGCGGTTTGCGCGTATCCGGAGTCGGGATGGAGTCTCCTGGTCCTGTAAACGGGGGATCGACACAGGATGGGAAAGCTGGCGCCTGACCGGATGGTACCGTACGCCCTGGCTGGTGGTGCTCTATCTGCGGTCTCCGGAGTCCGGACTGAGCGCACGCCGCGTACTTGTAATTCCGCATGATGCCGTATCCGGCGACGACCATCGCCGTCTGAGGATCCGGCTGGGACTGCTCGAGCGGGGGCAGATCCACTAACCCGCATATCTCACCGCCCTTCTACTACGCGCGCCGATCTGCTCGCTGTGTCGGGGCGTACTCCCTCCAGAGGGTACGCCTTCGCCGCCTTCCGGTCCGTTCCCCCGTCACAGCGGCATCTCGACGCCCTCGCGACGAACGGCGGTGAGATATGCGGGCTAACCTTTCGGGAAGTCAGGCGGGGTGGAGCACCGTGGGTTGGGCGGCGCGGCTGTCATCACTCGCCGGATAGTCCAGCGTATAGTGCAACCCGCGGCTTTCCTTGCGTACGCGCGCGCTGGCGATGATCAACTCGGCAACCGTGGCCAGGTTCCGTAGTTCGATGAGATCGGCATTGATGCGGAAGTTTCCGTAATATTCCCGGATTTCCGATTGCAGCAGTTCCACCCGGTGCTGTGCCCGTTCCAGCCGTTTGTTGGTGCGCACGATGCCTACGTAGTCCCACATGAACTGGCGCAGTTCGTGCCAGTTATGGCTCACCACCACCTGTTCATCGGAATCGGTGACGCGGCTCTCGTCCCACGGCGGAATTTCCACGTTCTCCGGTGCCGTGGGCAGCAGGGCGGCTATGTTATCCGCGGCTGCCGCACCATAGACCAGGCACTCAAGCAGGGAATTGCTGGCCAGGCGATTCGCCCCGTGGAGACCCGTACAGGACGTTTCGCCGATGGCGTACAGACCCGGACGGTCGGTGCGACCGTGCATGTCCACCATGACGCCGCCGCAGGTGTAATGCGCCGCGGGCACGACCGGAATGGGCTGACGCGTGACGTCGATACCGAGTTCCAGGCAGCGATCGTGAATGGTGGGAAAATGTTCGCGAATGAATGCCGGATCGCGGTGACTGATGTCCAGATACATGCATTCCGCGCCAAGGCGTTTCATCTCGTGATCGATGGCCCGGGCCACGATGTCACGGGGTGCCAGCTCGCCACGCCGGTCGAAGTCGGGCATGAACCGGCTGCCATCGGGGCGCAGCAGCCGTCCGCCTTCACCCCGCAGCGCCTCCGAGATCAGGAAGGACTTTGCATCCGGATGGTAGAGGCAGGTGGGATGAAACTGGTTGAACTCCATGTTGGCGATCCGACATCCCGCGCGCCAGGCCATCGCGATACCGTCGCCGGTGGCGCCGTCCGGATTGCTGGTATAGAGGTACACCTTGCTCGCGCCACCAGTGGCAAGCACCACGAAGCGCGCGGACATGGCCCGCACCGTGTCGTTGACGGTATCAAGCACATAGGCGCCAAGGCAGCGATCATCTGCGCGTCCGAGGCGCCGGCCGGTAAAGACGTCCACGGCCAGGTGGTCCTCTAAAACGTCGATATTGGGTCGAGTCCGGACCAGGCCTTCGAGGGTGGTTTCGACCGCGCGACCGGTGGCGTCCGCCGCATGCACTATACGCCGGTGGCTGTGGCCGCCCTCCTGGTGGAGGTGAAGCGAGACGGTGCCGTCGGGTTTTTCCAGTGTCGAGAACGGCACGCCCATGCCCACCAGCCAGTGGATGCAAGCGGCCGCCTCGCGGGTGACGAACCGGGCAACACGCTCGTCAGTGAGGCCGGCACCGGCCTCGATGGTGTCCGCCACATGCGCGTCCAGGGAATCGTCCTCCTCCAGTACCGCGGATATGCCGCCCTGGGCATACAGGCTCGAGCCCTCGGACAGGGCGCCCTTGGAGAGCACGGCGACACGCGCGCTCTCCGGCAGACGCAGCGCCAACGTCAGTCCGGCAGCGCCGCTGCCGATGATGAGGACGTCATGAGATATCATGGAAGTCTCTGGGCAGGCCCGGTGACCATTCCCGGATACCGGTCGGGACGACAGCGATCGGCCGCGGTTCCCCGGTTTCGGGGCGACGCGGCAGGGGATCGTTGACTACGGTCACGGCAACGTTCTGTTTCAGGGCATTACCTTGCAGCAATACAGATGTATCGGCTACTCTCGGTCCGCGTTATCGAAGCCCCGCCGGGACGACATCTCCCTGCCCGGCAAGATTCACTGTTTGAGTGTTTCGCGGTCCTGTGAACACGACCGGTTACAGGCCGGGGCCCCATCTAATCACAATCCGGAATCGTGTGCGAACTATCCATGTGCAGCAATGTCTATTTCGCAGAAGCGACCGGCTACAGCGCGCCGGAAGGGCTGCCTGAATGACCGCGCCAAGCGTCGATCAGCAGCTCGTGGAGCGCGTCCAGTCCGGTGACAAGGCTGCGTTTGACGTGCTGGTTCGGAAATACCAGCACAAGCTGGTGAAGATGATATCGCGTTATGTCAGCGATCCCAGCGAAGCACAGGATGTAGCACAGGAGACCTTTATCAAGGCCTATCGCGCCTTGCCGAATTTTCGCGGTGACAGCAGTTTCTATACGTGGATCTATCGGATCGGCGCCAATACCGCGAAGAATTACCTGGTCGCCCAGAGCCGGCGGCCGCCTGGGTCGGACATTGATGCGCAGGACGCCGAGCAGTATGTCGGCGATCCGCTGTTGCGGGAGACCGACACGCCGGAAGGGCTTGCACAGCGCGATGAAATAGAGAAGACCGTGTTCGATGCGATTGAGGCCTTGCCGGATGACCTGAGGACGGCAATCACCCTGCGCGAGCTGGATGGTCTGAGCTACGAGGAAATAGCACAGGCAATGGACTGCCCCGTTGGAACCGTGCGTTCGAGAATCTTCCGGGCCCGGGAGTCCATCGACAATAAGCTCAGGCCGTTATTGGAGAGCAAGTAAGAACAGGTGAACGCATGAACCAACCGTACGATGAACAGGTTTCGGCGCTGCTCGACGGGGAGTTGGCGCCGGACGAATTGCAGCGAGTGCTCGGCCATCTGCGTCGAAACCGCGCCCTGGCCAGTCGTATAGGCCGTTATGCGTTGATAAGGGATGCCCTGCACCGCAGTCTTCCACCGCTGAGCGACGATGGTCTGGCCGACCGGATCTCCGAATCCATCAGCCGGGAATCCGCCCATTCGGGAGTGGCTCCCCGCGGGGCCCGCCGCCATTTCGCTCCTGATCGGGCGGGCTGGATGCGCACCGCCAGCGGGCTGGCAATCGCGGCGTCGGTCGCGGTGCTGGCCATTGTCGTGTGGCCCGTGCAGCAGCCCGGAGTCGGTCCCGAGTCCGGCGACGTGTCCACAGTCGCCCGGGAACTTGCCGCCCCATCCGCGGAAACCCTGGCGAGTCGGGGCTCCGAGGTGACGCACGAGCGGACCGATGTGCATACGGTGTCCTCCGACGACATACAGTGGGATAGGCTCGATCCGGACGTGCAGGCACGTCTTGCGGGTTATGCCATGAGCCATGGTGAACAGTCGTCCGGGCGGCAGATGGGTATTGTCCCGCGCCACGTCAGAATCGTGGGTCAGGAATCGGGCCAGTAACGGGCCATGGCAAGGCGCTTGCAGCTGATACTTGCCCTGGTCGTTCTCCTTACCACAGCGCAGCTCGCTGCAGACTGGGGACAGGAGGATCCCCGTCATTGGCTCCAGCTGATGAGCGATGCGGCCCAGTCCGTCACATTCTCCGGGGAACTGGTCTACGGGCAAGGTGATCACCTGGTCGCGCTGCAGGTCGTCCGGGTCCACCAGGAGCCCGGCAAATTCCGTGAGCGCATCTACAGCCTGAGCGGCGCCAGCCGTGAGATATTGCGCGACGCGGGAACCATGACGCGCATAACGCCCGCGGAACGTGCCATCATGGTGGATCATACGGAAATCCGTCGACGGATCACCGACCTCACCGAAGAGCAGATACGCAGTCTCGATTCCTGGTATTCGATGATGATTGTCGGCGAAGACCGGGTCGCTGATCGCTCCGCGCTGGTCATCCGGGTCAAGCCCGAAGACTACTATCGGTATGCATACGAGTTCTGGATTTGCCGTCAGACGGGGCTGTTGCTGCGTTCGCAGATGATGGATGCCGAGGGCGACATTCTCGAACAGTTCATGTTTGTCAGCATCCGAATCGACGATGCGGCCGAGGCTGAAGTCGAACCGACGCTCGACCATGAGGGTTTCCGGCGCATCGAGGTTGAACCCGCCCGTGAGCCGGAGGATGCGGGACAATGGTCGGTGAACTCGCTGCCCGGAGGCTACCAGCTGCTGGGTGAGGGATGGCGGAACATGCACGGGATGAGAAAACCGGTAAGGCACCTGATCTATGGCGACGGCCTCGGGTCGGTTTCCATATATGTCTCACCGGACACCGGAAAACCCTTTCACGGCCAGTCGGGGCGCGGCGCGATGCATGTCGCCGGACGCATCGTCGGTGACTACCAGGTGACGGTTGTCGGTGATGTGCCGAAACCCGCGGTGCGGCGCATACTGGAAGGGCTGGAGTATCAGCCATGATGGAAACGCAGGGCCAGGTGATCGGAATACGACACGGCCGCGTCCTGGTACGCACCGTCGGCGCCGCTGGTTGCGGTTCCTGCGCTGCGGGGCGGGGTTGCGGTGCGGGGGTGCTCGGAAAGCTCTTCCGGAGGCGGTCGCCGGAGGTCGAGGCCGTGACGGATATCGATGTCGACCTGGGAGACCAAGTGATCATCGGCATGGATGACACCGGCATGCTGTACGGCTCGCTGGCGCTCTATGGGGCGCCGCTCGCCGGTCTGCTGGTGGGTATGACCGCTACCGCAATACTGTTTCCGGGATCCGGCGACGCGGTCGTTCTGATGGCTGGACTCGCAGGAATGCTCGCCGGTCTGGTCTGGCTTACGGCTATCAGTCGTCGCATTGCCGACGAGCGGCGTTATCGGCCGGTTGTTCTTCGCCGTGTCGGGAACATGGTATCGAGCCCGTTGTCGTGACGGAGAGTGACCGCGTCGGTTTCAATTTCCTCAACCAAGAGGCTTCCCCTATGCATCCGAAGCTCAAGTTGCCCATGGCAGTGCCAATCGTGCTCGCTGTGCTCATGCTGGTCGGCTGGACCGGCAGCGTCGATGCGCGGGGCGGGCTGCCGGCATTTACCGACCTGGTCGAAGTCAACAGCCCGGCGGTGGTCAACATCAGCACCACCAAGAAGCAGCGAGGCGGAACAGGCCGGGAGGGACGGGGTATGCCGGAGGACGTGCCGGAGGATCATCCGTTCCGGGATTTCTTCGACCGCTTTGACGAAGAGGGTCCGCCCGGGCGCATGCCGCGTCGGCCAGGGCCGAGAGGAGAGTCACTCGGCTCCGGGTTCATCCTCTCCGATGACGGTCATATCGTGACCAACTACCACGTTGTGCAGGATGCCGAGGAAATTGTCGTTCGGCTCAGCGACAGGCGACAGTTCACTGCCGAGCTTGTAGGTCATGATGAGCGCAGCGACCTGGCCGTACTGAAAATCGACGCCGACGATCTTCCCACCCTGAACATCGGAAGTTCCACGGAGCTCAAAGTAGGCGAGTGGGTAGTGGCCATCGGCGCTCCATTCGGTTTCGACTACTCGGTTACCGCGGGTATCGTCAGCGCAAAGCAACGCAGTCTGCCAACGGAAAGCTACGTACCTTTCATACAGACGGACGTGGCCATCAACCCCGGCAACTCCGGCGGACCACTGTTCAATCTGGATGGTGAGGTGGTCGGTATAAATTCCCACATCTTCAGCCAGAGCGGGGGGTTCATGGGGCTGTCATTCGCCATCCCCATTGAACTGGCCATGAACGTTGTCCAGCAATTGCGGGATACCGGCGAGGTGGAACGCGGCTGGCTCGGTGTGCTGATTCAGGACGTAAGCCGTGATCTGGCGGAGTCGTTCGGGATGGACCGGCCGTATGGCGCTCTGGTGGCGCAGGTCATCAATGACAGCCCGGCGGAGAAAGCCGGACTGGAGGCCGGGGACGTGATCATCACCTTCGATGGTCAGGAGATCGGGACCTCGTCGGAACTGCCGCCACGGGTTGGCCAGATGCCGGTGCACTCCAATATCGCGCTGGAAGTCGTGCGGGACGGCGATATCAGGGAGCTGACGGTCGAACTCGGTGCGCTCCCGGACGATCCCCAGGCCCGTGGACAGGCGCCGCTGGAGCAGCGGTCCGAGGAACCCGCCGAGACCGAGAAGCTGGGTCTGAGGCTGCGGGACCTGACGGACAAGCAGCGTGACGAACTCGGTCTGGATCAGGGCGGTGTGCTGGTGGATCGCGTCGATGAGGGTCCGGCAAGCGACGCCGGCCTGTCGAGCGGTGACGTCATTACGATGATCAATCAGAAGCGGGTGAGTTCACTCAGCGAGTTCGAGGAGGCGGCCCGTGACCTGCCGTCGGACCGGTCGATTCCGATCCTGGTCTATCGTGATGGCGGACCGCGATTCTTCGCATTTCGCGTACCTGACGACGGCTGACGCACGACAGGGTAGAATAACGCCGGGCCGGCCCTCCGGAGCCTCTGGTCCATACTCCGGAGCCCGGCGTCGGCGTCTAATCACGACGTGCCCTTCGGGGCACTTTTTCGTTACAGCAGCCGCGAGGAAACATGAAGCGCATCCGCAACTTCTCCATCATCGCTCATATTGACCATGGCAAGTCCACGCTTGCCGATCGCCTTATCGAGAAATGCGGAGCCCTGAGCGAGCGCGAGATGGCGGAGCAGGTGCTGGATTCCATGGATCTGGAGCGCGAGCGCGGAATCACGATCAAGGCACAAAGCGTGGCCCTCAGCTACAGGGCGAGAGACGGCGAGACGTACCAGCTCAACCTGATCGACACACCCGGACATGTGGATTTCTCCTACGAGGTGTCACGATCGCTGGCGGCTTGCGAGGGAGCATTGCTCGTGGTGGACGCTGCGCAGGGCGTGGAGGCGCAAAGCGTCGCCAACTGTTACACGGCGGTCGACCTCGGCCTGGAAGTCATACCGGTGCTCAACAAGATCGATCTGCCTTCGGCGGAGCCGGAACGGGTCAGTCAGCAGATCGAGGAGATCATCGGGCTGGACACCAGCGGGATGCTCATGATCAGCGCCAAGACCGGGCAGGGTATCGAGGAGCTCCTGGAGACCCTTGTCGAGCGGGTGCCGCCGCCGGCGGGTGAGCCCGGCAACCCCCTCAAGGTCCTGATCATGGACTCATGGTTTGACAACTACCTGGGCGTGGTCTGCCTGGTCCGTGTCCATGACGGCGCCATCCGCAAGGGCGACAGGATCAAGGTAATGTCCACCGGCCGCCAGTTCACCGTGGACCAACTGGGGATCTTCACGCCCAAGCGCACGCAACTGGATGCGCTCGAAACCGGGCAGGTGGGCTTCGTGGTTGCGGGCATAAAGGATATAGACGGCGCGCCGGTGGGCGACACCCTCACCCACGTCCATGCACCATGCGCGGAGCGCGTCCCCGGCTTCAAGGTGGTGCAGCCGCGCGTGTTCGCGGGCATGTTTCCGATCAATTCCGACGATTACGAGAATTTTCGCGATGCCTTGCAGAAACTGCGCCTGAATGACGCTTCACTGCAGTATGAGCCGGAAAATTCCCAGGCCCTGGGTTTCGGTTTCCGCTGCGGTTTTCTGGGTATGCTGCACATGGAAATCGTCCAGGAACGGCTTGAGCGCGAGTACGGCCTGGAACTGATTTCGACGGCACCGACCGTGGTGTACGAAGTGCTCACCACGGCGGGGGAAACCATCAATGTGAGCAATCCTTCGTCACTGCCACTGAACAACCAGATCGAGGAAATCCGCGAGCCGATCATCCAGGCCAACATACTCGTGCCGCAGGAATACGTGGGCAACGTGATCGCGCTTTGCGAGGAGAAGCGTGGCGAGCAGAAGGACATGCAGTTCGTGGGCAACCAGATCGCATTGACCTATGAGCTGCCGTTGTCCGAAGTGGTGCTGGATTTCTTCGACCGCCTGAAGTCCGCCAGTCGCGGATTCGCCTCATTCGATTACGAGTTCCGGCGTTTCCAGGCGGCGAACCTGGTTCGCCTGGATGTCCTGATCAACGGCGAGAAGGTGGATGCGCTTGCCGTGATCGTGCATCGGGAGGACGCTCATCCGCGCGGCCGGGACCTCACCGAAAGGCTCAGGGAGATCATCCCCAGGCAAATGTTCGAGGTCGCCATCCAGGCGGCCATCGGCAACCAGATCGTGGCCCGCTCCACGGTCAAGGCCATGCGCAAGAACGTGACCGCCAAATGCTATGGCGGGGATATATCACGCAAGCGCAAGTTGCTCGAAAAACAGAAGGCGGGAAAGAAACGCATGAAACAGGTAGGCCGCGTCGAGATACCGCAGGAAGCCTTCCTGTCCGTACTGCAGGTGGACGGCAAGAACAGCTGAACATGCCATCCGTCACGAATGGAATTAGCCGATCATGTTTTTTGATTTCGAAGTCCTGCTGGTTCTTGTCACGCTGATCACCGGTCTGACCGTGCTCTGGAGCTACCTGTCCGCGCCCGCACGCCCGAAAGGCGCCGAGCACAAGCACGGCTGGTGGGTGGATCTGTGCCGGTCGCTGTTTCCCGTCATACTTGCGGTGCTGGTAATCCGCTCATTCATGGTTGAGCCGTTTCGCATTCCCTCCGGTTCCATGATTCCGACGCTGGTTCCCGGGGATTTCATTCTGGTGAGCAAGTTTTCCTATGGTCTGCGGCTGCCTATCACCAACACCCGGATTCTGGGGGCGGGCACTCCCGAACGGGGGGACCTGGTCGTCTTCAAGTACCCCGAAAACCCCACGCAGGATTACATCAAGCGCGTTGTCGGCCTGCCCGGAGACCTGATCAGCTTCCGTACCGGTGAATTGCTGGTAAACGGTGAGACGGTACCGTCGGAAGAGGTCGGCATTTACGACGGGGGAATGGATTACGGTGCGCGCCTGTTCACGGAGCGCGTGAACGAACTGGAGTACACTACGCTTCGCCATCGCAGTAATGCGCATCCGGATGGTGATTACGAGGTGCCGGAGGGACATTACTTCATGGTCGGGGATAACCGCGACCGCAGTGCCGACAGCCGTCGCTGGGGGTCTGTTTCGGACGAGCTGCTGGTGGGTCGGGCATTCTTTGTATGGATGAGTTGGGACATGGACGAGAACCGCATCAACTGGAGCCGCATCGGTGAACGCATCGAATAGACAGTTCAACCGTCTTTCCGCGCGGTCGTTGCCGGACAGCCAATCGGGAATCACCCTCCTTGGGCTCCTTGCTGTCCTTGTTGTCGTAGCTTTTGTCGGCCTGATCGCGATACGCCTCACGCCCGTGTACCTGGAATCGCTGGAGGTCGGATCGGTATTGCGCTCGATGGAACGTGATGACGCATTGCATGGTGCCAGCCGTGCAGATCTGCGCTCGGCACTGAATCGTCGACTGCAGGTCAACAACATTGACAGCGTTGGCCGCGACGATGTGCAGTTCAACGACGCCGGGCATGGCATGGAGATCGTTGTTGACTACGAGGTGCGCGTACCCCTGGTCGCGAATCTCGATGCCATTGCCAAGTTCCGCAAAGAGGCCTTGATTCCACGGTGACGGAAAGTTTCGAGAGTCTGCTGGAACGGTTGCATTACCGGTTCAGCGAACCCGACCTGCTTGAGGAAGCGCTGACCCATCGGAGTGTCAGCGAGCGCAACAACGAGCGCCTGGAGTTTCTGGGCGACAGCATCCTGAATTTCGTCATCGCGTCCGAACTCTTTGTCCTGCTGCCCAATGAAACCGAAGGCGGGCTCAGCCGTATGCGAGCCAGCCTGGTGAACCGGGAGAGTCTTGCGGCGATCGCCCGACAGCTGGACCTCGGGGAGCATCTGCGGCTTGGTTCCGGCGAACTCAAGAGCGGTGGACGCCGGCGGGAATCGATCCTCTCCGATGCGCTTGAGGGTGTCATGGGCGCCGTGTACCTGGATGGAGGTTACGAAGCCAGCCGTGCGTTGATTCTGCGGTTGTTTCATGAGCGCCTGCGCACATTGCCCTCGGCACAGGAACTCAAGGACCCCAAGACCCGACTACAGGAGTACCTACAGTCCACAGGAAAACCGCTTCCTCTGTATGAGGTTACGGCGATTGCCGGGAAAGCGCATGAACAGGTGTTCCGGGTTGAGTGCAGTGTCGACGGGGTGCCGACCGTAACCCGCGGCGAAGCCGGGAGTCGACGTGGCGCGGAGCAGGAAGCGGCCAGGGTGATGCTCGACAAGCTCCGTTGCGGCCAAGGGAGACGCTGATTTATTCCCGCGATCTCGCTCGTGTCGCATGGCAGCCTGACAAGGCGCGGTACCGGTTCGGTAGCTCGAGCTAGCCCGCATTTCTCACCGCCGTTCGTTGCGAGGGCGCCGGGATGCCGCTGTGACGGGGGGCACGTACCGGAAGACTGCGAAGGCGTAGCTGACACTACGTCGAGCCGGCTGCAGGGAGTACGCCCCGACACAGCGAGCAGATCGGCGTGCGTAGTAGAAGGGCGGCGAGAAATGCGGGCTAGCGGGCC
This sequence comes from Ectothiorhodospiraceae bacterium, assembly GCA_007130525.1. Taxonomy (GTDB): domain Bacteria; phylum Pseudomonadota; class Gammaproteobacteria; order Nitrococcales; family Aquisalimonadaceae; genus Methylonatrum. The sequence goes on from SLSJ01000002.1 coordinate 19,312, forward strand.
GGCGACCCAACACCGCCAGGGGCGAAGCGGCCGAGCCCCAAGGGGTTGGCGCCGTACATTCCGAATGCGGTGTTGCGCTGCTTGACCGCAGAGTGACTGCGGCGCTGCACAGCGCGCCTTGCCTCGGATAAAATGCGATGCCAAGGCGAACGTGCGAATAAATCAGCGTCTCCCAAGAGGGGGGGCAAGGTGGCGAATGAAGGGTGTGGACGTCTCCGATCATGACCGTGATGGCTGAATCGGAAGAGCCGGGTATCCGCTGTGGCTTCGTCGCACTGGTGGGACGACCCAATGTGGGCAAGTCGACGTTGCTCAACCGCCTGCTGGGCATGAAGATCAGCATCATCTCCCGCAAGCCTCAGACTACCCGCAACCGCATCCTCGGCATCGATACCCGGGAAGGTACCCAGACGGTGTACGTGGATACGCCCGGTCTGCATCGCCGCCAGCATCGCGCCCTTAACAGATCGCTCAACCGCGCCGCGGTGTCCGCGCTGCACGACGTGGATCTGGCGGTGTTCGTGGTCGAGGCCCTGCGCTGGTGCGACGACGACGAGCTGGTTCTGGAGAAAATCAAGGCGGCCGGGGTTCCCGCGCTGGTTGCGATCAACAAGGTGGACAAGGTTGCGCGCAAGGAATTGCTGTTGCCGTACCTGCAGCAGCTTGCCGCACGCCACGATTTCGCCGCCCTCGTGCCGGTGTCGGCACGGCGCGGCCGTAATCTCGACGCCCTGCGCAACGACATTGTCCGACATCTGCCGGTAACCGGGCAGTACATGTTTCCCGAGGACCAGATCACGGATCGCAGTGAGCGCTTCCTGGTCGCCGAACTGGTCCGCGAACAGCTCATGGAAACACTGGGACAGGAAGTGCCGTATTCCACGGCCGTTGAAATCGAGTCATTCGAGCGAAAGGGCGATCTGACGCGTATCCATGTGCTGATCTGGGTGGAGCGCCCCGGGCAGAAGGCCATCGTGATCGGCAAGGGCGGTCATCAACTCAAGCAGATCGGACAGAAGGCACGGCCGCAGATCGAGCGGCTGCTGGGAACGCGCGTGTTCATGGAACTGTGGGTCAAGGTGCGTGAGGGGTGGGCCGATGACGAGCGCGCCGTGCAGAGTCTCGGCTACGACGGCAACTGAGGATGGGCCATGCACAGCGGACGCATGTCGACACTGGTACCAGCGTATGTGCTGCATCGCCGGGCTTTCAGGGACTCCAGCCTGATCCTCGAGTTGTATACGCTGTCTCATGGCCGGGTAGGGGCCGTGGCACGCGGCGCCCGCCGTCCCGGTTCACGCTGGCGGGCGCTGGTCGAGCCCTTCCAGCCGTTGTTGTCAAGCTGGCAGGGCCGCGGCGAACTGATGACGCTCACGGCGCTGGAAGCGGCCGGACCACCGCAGACAGTCGCCGGCCCGCGGCTGGCCAGTGCCTTCTACGTGAACGAACTCATGCTGCGTCTGTTGCGCCGCGAGGATCCGTCGGAAGCGCTGTTCGAGGCCTATGCCCAAGTGATTTCCGGGCTGTCCCGGAACGATGCCGAAGAGGCCTGCCTGCGGCTGTTCGAGAAACGCCTGCTGGAGTGCCTCGGCTACGGCCTGCAGCTGGAGCGGGCCGCAGACACGGGGGCACCACTGGAGCCGAACCGTCACTACCGCTATGTGATCGATTATGGTCCGGTGTGCGCGGACCGCGGCGAACGCGACGTGTTCAGTGGCCGCTGTTTGCTGGCGCTTGGTCGCGAGGAAATGCAGAGCGGTATCGAGTTGGGGGCGATCCGACGGCTCATGCGTATCGCGCTTGAACCGCATATCGGCGACAGGCCCCTGCACAGCCGCGGCCTCTATCGTCAACTTCGTGGGCGGAAAACAGGGCCCCAGGGGGAATCCCGGTCATGACTTGGCAACCGCAACTGGACATTCTGCTGGGTGTGAATATCGACCACGTGGCAACGCTGCGGCAGGCTCGGGGCACGCGCTACCCGGATCCGGTGCAGGCGGCGCTCGAGGCGGAGCAGGCAGGCGCCGACGGCATAACCGTGCACCTGCGGGAGGATCGGCGGCACGTACAGGAGCGGGACGTAGACCTGCTTGCGCAGGTGCTGCAAACCCGCATGAACCTGGAGATGGCGGTCACCGCGGAGATGCTGCTGATTGCCGAACGCTTGCGTCCCGCCTGTTGCTGCCTTGTTCCCGAGCGTCGTGAGGAACTCACAACCGAAGGCGGGCTCGACGTCGCCGGTCAGCCGGAGCGTACCCGGGAAGCCTGCGAACGCTTGGCCGCCGCCGGCATTACGGTGTCGCTTTTCATCGATCCGGAACCGGAGCAGTTGCGTGCCGCCGCCGGTGCCGGCGCGCCGTTTGTCGAGCTGCATACCGGCGCCTATGCGGAAGCCCCGAATCCCGCCGCGCGCGAGGATGAACTGCAACGCATCCACGACGGTGTTGAACTCGGCCTCGAACTGGGTCTGGCCGTCAATGCCGGACACGGTCTCTCGTACCATAATGTGGAAGCGATAGCGTCCATCCCCGGAATTCATGAACTCAATATCGGTCACGCCATCGTTGCCCGCGCCGTATTCACGGGATTTCAGCAGGCGGTTCGGGACATGAAGACCCTGATGCGGGAAGCCCGGCGGTGAGTATCATCGGCATCGGCACCGACCTGGTGGATATTCGGCGTGTTGCCGATCTGCTCAGGCGGCATCCGGAGCGGTTTCCGCAGCGCATCCTTACAACGGCCGAGGTGACACACTGGCGGTTGCGCGGCAATGATGCTGCATGGCTGGCAAAGCGTTTTGCGGCCAAGGAAGCGGCCGCCAAGGCGCTTGGTACCGGGATAGGAGGCCGGGTCTCGTTTCAGGATCTGGTAATCGGCACCAGCACCGGCGGCGCGCCGACGCTGACGCTTCGCGGCGGTGCCCGGGCAGTGGCGGAGCGGGCCGGCGTGAATGCCGCCCATGTCAGTCTCAGTGACGAATCGCAGCACGCGCTTGCCTTCGTGGTACTGGAGAATATTTCCTGAATCGCTTCCGCTCGCCGGCCCTGTTCGGTGCGCGTCAATCGGCCTTTGATTGCTCGTGCTTCTCCGTCAACAGTTGATCGACATTCTCCAGTAGCTGCTCCAAGGCGGCGGGCAACTCGTGCACCTGCTCGTTCAGCAATGTGTCTTCCACGGCCCGGCAGGCGTGCTTGAGGGCAAGCGCACCGCTGACACTGGCAGCACCGTGCAGCGTGTGCACGCGCTCCCGAAGTGTCTGAAGGTCCCGTGCAGTGTAGGCTTCGTCCACCGCCCGGCGGTGCCTTCCGAGTTCCGCCACCAGCATCATCAGCAACTCCCGGTCCAGTGCCTGCCGATCTCCGCTCGCCAGGATGTCGTGACCGCGCCCGGCCCGGCCCGGTTGCAAGCAGCGAAGTTCGGCAGTCAGTTCCTGTTCGGTCACGGGTTTGATCAGGCAGGCGTTCATGCCCATCCCCGTCAGGCGCGCCGGTTCGCCGGGCAGCGCATTGGCGGTAATGGCGACGATTCGGCACTGGCGGTGGCCCGGGCGCAATCCCCGTATCTGTCGTGCGGCCGCCTCGCCGCTCATCCCGGGCATGTGGATGTCCATAAATATGATGTCGTAGCTGGTACGACGGGCCAGGTCCACGGCTTGCCGCCCGTCGGCAGCCTCGTCCACCGTGACGCCGAGCCGATCCAGCAGCGTCGTGACCAGCTTCCGGTTGATGGCGTTGTCGTCCACCACCAGCGCCCGCACGTCGGCGAAACGATCGCTCACGGGCCCGCGTCCGATACCGATTGTGGCCGTTTCCGCGGATACCGGCGTGGAATATTGCGGTGACGCCGTCAGTCTGCAGAGCTCTCTGTAGAGCGAACGCCTGCGGGGAATCTTGGGCAGGCATATATCGGCGCCCAGTCTATTCAATCTGCTCAGTTCGTTACGATCCACCGTGCTCGCAAGCACTGCCAGCGACACCTTGCCGCGGGATCCCCTGGACAGCAGTGATTCAACATCCGCGCTGTGCAGTTCCGCGCGTGTCAGCCCGATCAACGCAAGATCCCAGCGTTCGCGCCGCAAATGCTCCAGGAATGGCTGTTCCGCCTCCATCTCGACCACGTCCATCTGCCAGGCTTCCAGCAGATGACGGCTGGCGAGCCTGGACAGTCGATTGCGATCGAGAAGCAGGACCCTGCGCCCGCGCAATGGGTAATCGCGGCGCGGCGGACCGGTGTGTCGCGGCTCCTTCTGACGCAGGCAACGGAGTGTGAACCAGAACGTGGAACCCTTGCCCGGAGTACTCTCGAGCCCGATACTGCCGCCCATCTGCTGAATCAGCTTCCGGCAGATGATCAAGCCGAGGCCTGCGCCGCCGAAGCGTCGCGTGATCGACGTATCCGCCTGGCTGAATGCCTTGAACAGCTTTCGTCGATCACTCTCGGACAGACCGATTCCGGTATCGGTGACGGTGATCCTGAGCAGCACGTCGTGTCTGTTATCATCGCCGTCACGCATGACGCGGACGACGACACCCCCCTTGTGGGTGAACTTGACGGCGTTATGGATGAGGTTGGTAAGTATCTGACGAATCCGTACCGGGTCGCCATGGAGCTTGTGCGGGACATCGCTGTATATCAGATTCACCAGTTCCAGGTACTTGCCATAGGCTGCGGGCGCCATCAGCGACAGGACTTCCTCCAGGCAGTCGCGCAGATCAAAGGGGACGGTGTCGATCACCAGTTTCCCGGCTTCGATCCTGGAGAAATCGATGATGTCGTTGACCAGTGCCAGCAAGTTGTTGGCGGAATCACGGATGGTCCGGACGTGGTCACGCTGGTCCTCATCGAGCCTTGATCGCGCGAGCAGATCGGCGAAACCGAGGATGCCGTTGATCGGGGTGCGGATTTCATGGCTCATGTTGGCCAGGAATTCCGACTTCACCCGGCTGCCGCTTACGGCCCGCTTGCGCGCGATGTCCAGCTCCGCATTCTGGATCTCAACAGCTTCAAGGGTCTCTCGCAAGTCGCGGGTAGCCTTGTCAATTTGCTGGGTCAACTGTTTCTGCGATCGCTCCATGCTGATGGCGGTGCGATTCACTGCGCGGGCCAGTGAGGCGAGCTCGTCGGCCGCGAGCAGGTGAGCACGGGCACGAAAGTCCCCCGCCCCCAGCCGCCGGATCACATCGGTTAACTGGTTGATGGGCCCGACGACGCTGTGTCGGGTCACAAGCCCCGCCACCACCAGCGCAAGCCAGGCAAGAGTGACGCCGGCCAGCAGCGGTGGCAGGGTGTCCAGGCGGCTCTCGATCAGGGGCGCGGAATCCATCTGCAGTTCGATGCGACCAGAGGAGGCGGGGGACTGGAGGACTTGCGGGCCGTCGCTCAGGCCATCGGTCTGGGATGCCGGCAGCGGGGCGTTGACGCTGAACTGGCGCGAGAACAGATTCGATAAACGCCGTCGTACGGGGCCGGCCGAGGCTTTGCCGTCCGGCTCCGCGCTCAACCGGATTTCAACCCCTTCGGGGGTAAGGATACGAACGCTGCTCACGGCTGGTTCCGTCAACGCCATGGCCGCCAGCCGCGGCAGCCCGTGATCGCCTTGCTGCAGTTCGGCGGCAAGCGTCAATTGCGATGCGATCAGCGCGGCCCTGGATTCGAGTTCGGTCTGCACGGACTTGAGGCTCTGGTTGGCGAGCCAGGTCCCCGTCACCAGAAAGAGCGTGAGCGGGGCGAAGACGCAAAGCACCAGGATGCGTGTTCCCAGTCCCCAACGCATGGATATCAACTCTCCGTGTTTGCAGCCGAGCCATCGCAGGCGGGACGGTCGGTATTCGTGTTCTGTCTGGTGCGGCCGCCACGCACGGCTGACGGGACGCGGTGCTGATCGCTGCAATCACTGATTGTCCCGGTTTTTCCGGGCCGTGCCGTGAACGCTTCCGCGAACGCGGGCGATTCGGCGTGTCCGCAACCGTACCATATGGCTCGCGCCGTGCTCTGATGGTAGCCCTGAATCGTACGCGGCATTAGACTCTCGCCATGACTTATCCAACCGTTGAAGATTTCGTCGGCAACACGCCCCTCGTGCGATTGCAACGTCTCGGCGGCCCCACCAGCAATACCATCCTGCTCAAGCTGGAAGGCAACAACCCTGCTGGTTCGGTCAAGGACCGGCCGGCCATGAGCATGATCGGGCGGGCGGAGGAACGCGGCGAGATCAGCCCCGGCGACACGCTGATCGAGGCCACCAGCGGCAATACGGGTATCGCTCTTGCAATGGCGGCGGCGATACGCGGCTACCGCATGCTGCTGATCATGCCTGAAAACATGACCGCCGAGCGACGTGCGTCCATGCGCGCCTATGGGGCCGAGCTGATACTGGTGTCCCGTGAAGAGGGCATGGAAGGCGCCCGTGATCTCGCCCGGCGCATGCAGGACGAGGGCAAGGGTCGTGTCCTCGATCAGTTCGCCAATCCCGATAACTGGCGTTCCCACTACGAGGGTACGGGCCCGGAGATCTGGCGTGATACCGAAGGCCGGATTACGCACTTCGTGGCGTCCATGGGCACCACGGGTACCATCATGGGAACCTCACGGTACTTCAAGGAAAAGAATCCGGAGATTCAGATCATCGGGGTCCAGCCCACCGACGGTTCGCAGATTCCCGGCATACGCCGCTGGCCTGAAGCGTATCTGCCAAGGATCTACGAACCGGAGCGGGTGGACAGGATCATCGATGTCAGCCAGGAGGATGCGGAAGACATGACGCGCCGGCTGGCGGCGCGCGAGGGCATCATGGCCGGAATCTCCTCCGGGGGCACGCTGGTGGCCACCCTGCGTTTGTCGGCAGAAGTCGAAAACGCCACCATCGTCTCCGTGGTCTGCGACCGTGGTGACCGTTACCTGTCCAGTGGCGTTTTCCCTGACTGACTGCCCGGGAATACATGCTCATGACCGTATTCGTGTTCGACATCGAGACAATCCCGGACGTCGATGGCGGTCGCAGGTTGCTGGGACTGGACGGACTGGATGACGAAGGCGTGGTCCAGGCCATGTCCGCTCTGCGCCGCCAGCAAACCGGGGGCTCGGAATTCCAGAAACTGCACCTGCATCGTGTTGCCGTCATATCCATCGCCATGCGCAGCGCGGATCGGTTCCGTGTCTGGTCACTGGGCGAAGCGGCCGGCTCGGAGGCGGACATCCTGCAGCGCTTCTTCGAAGGCATCGAACGTTATACCCCGACACTCGTGTCCTGGAACGGCAGCGGGTTCGATCTCCCGGTGCTGCACTATCGCGCCATGCTTCACGGCATCAGGGCGCCCAGGTACTGGGAGACGGGGGTCACCGATCAGGCATTTCGGTGGAACAATTACCTCAACCGCTTCCACGAACGGCACACGGACCTGATGGACGTGCTTGCCGGCTATCAGCCACGCGCCGGTTGCGCGCTGGACGAACTCGCCACACTTTGCGGGTTTCCCGGCAAGATGGGCATGGCCGGCGATCAGGTCTGGCCCGCGATCCGCGACGGCGAATTCGACCGCGTGCGCAGCTATTGCGAGACCGATGTCCTGAACACCTACCTTCTTTATTTGCGCTACCAGCTCATGCGGGGCCATCTGGACGACGAAGGCTATGGGCGCGAGTGCGAACTGGTACGATCCACTCTGCGCGAGCAGAAGCGTCCTCACCTCGACGAATTTCTGCAAGCCTGGGCAGCGAATGCCGATGTCGAACGGGAGGGTTAGCGTGTCCAGACTCAGGCGAAACCGCTTGCCGCGGGAACCAGTCAGCGCCCACATACAGAGTCTCAGCCATCAAGGCCGTGGCATCGCCCGCGTAAACGGCAAGACCGTGTTCGTGGATGCGGCGTTGCCCGGCGAGGATGTGAGCTTCCGCTACCGCAAGCGTCATCGGCGCTACGACGAAGGCTCCGTGGAGACCGTCGAGGTGCGCTCGCCACGCCGGATTGAACCACGCTGTCCGCAGTTCGGCGCCTGCGGCGGCTGCAGCATTCAGCACCTGAGCTCGGACGATCAGATACAGTTCAAGCAGGAAGTACTGCTCGACCAATTCCGGCAGTTCGGCGATGTCCAGCCGGAAGAGATTCTCCCTCCCTTGCGCGCCGAAATCTGGGGCTACCGGCGGAAGGCGCGGCTCGCGGTCAAGCATGTACCGGCCAAGGGCCGGGTCCTGGTGGGGTTTCGTGAAAAGTACGGCTCCTACGTGGCTGACATGAGGGAGTGTCATGTTCTCGATCCGCGGGTCGGATTCCTCCTAGGGGATCTGAGCACCCTGATCGGCGGGCTGTCGAAGCCCCACCGCATACCGCAGATAGAAGTCGCCATCGGTGACAATGCCGTGGCATTGGTGTTCCGGAACCTGGAACCATGGACGCCGGGGGACCGTGATGCGCTGACCTCCTTCGGTATGCAGCACAAGCTTCATATCTACGAGCAGCCGGGAAACGAGAGCACGGTTGCGCCGATATGGCCTGATGACGCCAGCCTGCAGTACATGGCGGGGGACAGCGGTCTCACAATCGAATTCCTGCCCACTGATTTTATCCAGGTCAATGCACGGCTTAACACGCTGATGCTCGCACGGACCATGGAGCTGCTGGACCCTCAGCCCACGGATCGGGTGCTCGACCTGTTCTGCGGCCTGGGTAACTTCAGTCTTCCACTTGCCCGGCGGGCGGGCCATGTTGTGGGCGTTGAAGGGTCGAAGCCGCTGGTGGAGCGTGCCCGCCGAAACGCCCGCCGCAATGACATAACCAACGCCGAGTTCCAGATGGCCGACCTGGCCGACGACGTATCCGGGTTGCCCTGGCTGCAGCAACCGTTCGACAAGGTATTGCTGGATCCGCCAAGATCGGGTGCCGCCGAGGTCTTGCCCATGCTTGCCGAACTGGGGGCAAAGCGCGTGCTCTACGTCTCGTGCAATCCGGCGACACTGGCCAGGGACGCGGGAGCGCTGGTACATCGGTTCGGTTATGGTCTTCGCAAGGCGGGGGTCATGGATATGTTCCCCCACACCGCGCATGTGGAGAGCATCGCCTTGTTCGAACGCTGAGGGTTCGGCGGCCGCGTGGGCCTGCAATCCGCTCGGGGCAGGAGCGCCAACTGACATGAGCAAGAACCTGGATATTATTGAACGAAAAACAGTTTTTCAGGGTTTCTTCCGGATGGACCGGTACAAGCTCAGGCATGCGCTGTTCCAGGGCGGCATGAGCGGGACACTGACCCGGGAACTGTTCGAGCGCGGCCACTCGGTGGCGGTGCTGCTGTTCGATGCCAACGCCGACAGCGTGGTCCTGGTGGAACAGTTCCGCGTTGGCGCACTGGACGCGCCAGCAGGTCCATGGCTGATCGAACTTGTCGCCGGCATGCTCGACTCCGGCGTGGCGGCCGATGATGTGGCCCGCAAGGAGGCCCGGGAAGAAGCCGGCGCCGAACTCCTGGACCTGGTCCATGTCTGCGATTACCTTGCGAGCCCCGGCGGCAGCAGTGAACGGGTCAGCCTTTACTGCGCGCGTGTCGACAGTTCGGCACTGGGGGGAGTGCACGGGCTGAACGAGGAGGGCGAGGATATCTGCGTGCACGTGGTGCCGTTCGAGGAAGCGCTGGACATGATGGCAAACGGCGTCATCAACAGCGCCATGCCCATTATCGCCTTACAGTGGCTGGCCCTGAACCACGAGCGCATGCTGGATCTGTGGCAGGATTAGCCCGCATATCTCACCGCCGTTCGTCGCGAGGGCGTCGAGATGCCGCTGTGACCGGGGGCACGGACCGGAAGACGGCGAAGGCGTAGCTGACACTACGTCGAGCCGGCTGCAGGGAGTACGCCCCGACACGGGGAGCAGATCGGCACGCGTAGTAGAAGGGCGGTGAGATATGCGGGTTAGGGACCCGGATCCCTGATCGGCAGGCGCCCCGAAGGTCAGAGACTCAGCCGTCGTAGCGCGGGCTCGATCCGTGAACGCTCCCACAGTTCATCGAAGGCACGCTCCAGTCTGAGCGCTTCGGCACGACCCTCGGTTGCCACGAAACCGTGATAGCCTGCATCGCTGTCCCAGCGTGCGAAGCCCTCTGAATCCGCGCAGACCCAGGCCGGTGTTTCGGCCCGGTCCTCCTCCGCAAGTTGCCGGATCTGCATGTAGCTGGGCAGTTGACGGGCAAGCTCGATCAGGCGATGACCGCGTTGAGCCAGTTGCGCGCCATTGGCGACCAGGATCCGTATGCGGGCCCGGCGCCCGCCGTCGACCATGATCCGGCGCAGGCTGTCGAGCACCGGCTGCTGGTCATAGACCTGTGGGTCCAGGTCCGGAGACAGAATGTCGATCCTGTGCCGGGCTTCCTGCAGCAACGACCAGACAGCACCCCGTGCTTCGGCAAGGGATGTGGTGTGATATCGTTCGCTGCCGTCCGGATACTCGTTCGGTGTGTCCATGACATGTTCTCCCGTGGCGCGCTGCTCCGGTGGTCAATGTCCGCCGCGATCGGTCAGTTTCGGTCCGCGGTCCAGCGCATCCGGCGGTGGGGGATACCCGCGTCGTCGAAGGTCGGACCCTCGGCGAGAAAACCCAGGCGCCGATAGAACGGGATCGCCTGAAGCTGCGCATGCAGGATCAGCGCCGCCACCTGCCGCTCCAGCGCGTGCTGCTGGATGGTCTCCACCAACCTGGTGCCGATGCCGCGGCCACGCCATTCCCGCAGCACCGCCATACGACCGAGCTGATGATCCGGGGTCAGGCGGGCGGTGGCGACGGCGTTTCCCGCGGGGCTGCGGGCAAGCCAGTGGCGTGATACCGGGTCCAGCAGGTCCAGTTCCATGTCCTCGGGGACGTTCTGCTCGAGGACGAAGACTCCATATCGGATTACAGCGGCATCGCCGCGCAGACTGTCCCAGTCTCCGGACTCGATCCGGATTGTCATCCGGCGTCCTCCGCTTCGTCTGCGAAAAACCAGTGCCCGGCGTTGACGAGTTCACACAGGAATTCTTCGGAGTCGGCGCACGTCATCAATTTCGAAAGCATGGCTGCGGGCGCCGGCGACTGTGCCGTAAGCGCATACACCAGCTCCTGCAAAGCAGCCGAAACCGCGCGTGGTTCGCCGTCGGCATACAGGAGCAGCCCCCGGGACGTCTCCAGCAGCGCCAGCCTCGAGGCAGGATTGCGCATCAGATCGACGCCGGCGTTCAGTCGACGACGCAGATCCCGCCTGTCCAGCGGCCGCGCCCGGTTTTTGTCCGCGAAAGCCGGTTTGGGTTCCGTGACATGGGCGGCGAAGCACCTGTCGATTTCCCCATCATCCGTAGCCAGCGCGTTGCGCATGATGCGGCGCACCTTGTCCAGCGTATCGCCGTCGATCAGCGCCGGGTGGCTTGCCGGCGAACGCCCCGCATCATCAAGATACCTGCCGGCATCAACACGGGCGAGGAGGTGTTCCACCATGTCGGCAAGTAGCTCCTGGACCCGGGGCGCGCGAAATCCAATCGACCAGGTCTGACAATGGTCCTCGGCGACGCCGTGATGCGGCACCCGCGGCGGCAGGTAGAGCATATCGCCGGGTGCGAGCAACCACTCGTCGGTGGCCGTGAAGTCGTCAAGCAGACGCAATGGCAGATCATCGCGTTCCCGCACGTTCACCGGTTGACGCCGATCCAGTCGCCAGCGCCGGTGACCGGCGGCCTGCAGCAGAAAAACGTCATAGTTGTCACGGTGAGGCCCGACCGAGCCTCCGGGTGCGGCGTAGCTGATCATGAGATCATCGATTCGCCAGTCCGGGATGAAGCGAAAATGTTCAATAATCCCGGCAAGCCGGGGCAAATGTTTCTCAATGTCCTGCAGCAGCAGCGTCCAGTGACTGGAAGGCAGTGTGGTGATGTCCTCCTCGGTGAATGGGCCATGCCGCAACTCCCAGCCCGGGGCCGTGCCCGTCTGCCTGACCAGTCGGGATTCGATCTCCGGTTCCAGCGCCAGTCCGGCCAGCTCCTCCGCGGACAGCGGTGAGACCAGGCCCGGGAATGCCTGTCGGATCAGCAGCGGTTCGCGTTGCCAGTAACGGGCGAGAAACCGGTCGGGGTCGAGATTGCTGATCTGCGGGGGGAACTCGGCCGGCATCAGCAATTTCGGGCCTGCTCTGCGGCGTTACCCGTATAGCTTTCCGGAGTCAGTTCCCGCAACCGTCTGCGCGCGTCCTCGGGCAGCTCCAGGCCATCGATAAAAGCCCGTATCGCTTCCGCATCCAGCCGCTTGCCGCGGGTCAGCGCCTTGAGCTTTTCGTATGGTTCCTCGATGCCGTGGCGGCGCATCACCGTCTGGATGGCCTCCGCGAGCACCTCCCAGTTGTGCTCCAGATCCTCGGCCAGGCGCTCATGGTTGACCGCAAGTTTGCCCATGCCCTTGAGCACCGCCTCGTAAGCGATCAGCGAATGCGCGATCCCCACGCCGAGGTTGCGCAACACGGTGGAATCAGTCAGGTCCCGCTGCCAGCGTGACACCGGAAGCTTGGCGGCGAGGTGGGCGAAGAGCGCGTTCGCCACGCCCAGGTTTCCCTCGCCATTCTCGAAGTCGATGGGGTTGACCTTGTGCGGCATGGTGGAGGAACCCACTTCGCCTTCCACCGGGCTCTGCCTGAAATACCCGATCGAGATGTAGCCCCAGACATCACGGCAGTAGTCCAGGAGCACCGTATTGAATCGGGACACGGCGTCGAAGAGCTCGGCAATGTAATCGTGGGGTTCGATCTGGGTGGTGCAGTGATTCCAGGACAGTCCCAGACTCTCCACGTAACCCTGTGCGAACGCGGCCCAGTCCAGGTCCGGATAGGCAATGATGTGGGCATTGTAATTGCCTACGGCACCGTTCATCTTGCCGAGGATCGGTACACTCGCGATCTGTTCGCGTTGCCGTTTCAGGCGGTGGCAGACATTGGCGACCTCCTTGCCCAGCGTGGTCGGGGACGCGCTCTGTCCATGGGTGCGGGAGAGCATGGGAGTGTCCGCCTGATCATGGGCGAGGGTGCGAACGGCCCGTATGATCCGGTCGGCGGCCGGCAGCAGGACATCCTGGCGACCCGCTTGCAGCATCAGGCCGTAGGCGAGATTGTTGATGTCTTCTGAAGTGCAGGCAAAGTGCACGAACTCGCGCATCCGCGCCAGTTCCCCGTTTTCCGCCATCGCCCGCTTGATGAAGTATTCGACCGCCTTTACGTCGTGATTCGTGGTGCGCTCGATGGTCTTGATTGCTTCCGCATCGGCCAGTGAAAACTCACTGATTATCCGGTCCAGGAAACGGCGGGCATCGTCCGAGAACGGCGGCACCTCGGGTATGCCCGGTTCCGAAGCCAGAGCCTGCAGCCAGCGGATCTCCACGATCACGCGGTGACGGATAAGACCATACTCGCTGAAGATCGCCCGCAGCGCGGAAGTCTTGTTCCCGTAACGGCCGTCTATAGGGGAGAGAGCGGTCAATGGTGACAGTTCCATGGGGTCTCCGTGGCGCACACGCGGGATCCGGAGCGGCATTTTATCCCTTATAACCACAGAGGTCGAAGTTCGGCACTGCTTGCCGGTAGCCGGAGCCTTTCGGCAGCGGCCCTGTTGACCCACCCCCGTTCCGTGCCAATGCTTATCTAGGGAAACACTAAAGTATTCACGCGGTCGCGCTCGAGCCGGTTTTCGTTAGTACCCAGGAGCGAGCCGCCGCAGATCGGCGTGCGCAGTAGAAGGGCGGTGAGATATGCGGGCTAGTGAAAGCTTCCCTTTAGTGTAGTGCCGGGTCGCATGCCGCGTGATGCGGCTTCCCGGCGCTCAGGCGATGCACAGCGCTCCAAGCGAAGCTGCATGCGCCAACCATACATGTAGGAGGTTGCCGGCATGAGTCGTTACAGAACGGAAAAGGACAGCATGGGGGAACTGAAAGTCCCCGAGAATGCGTTGTACGGTGCCCAGACCCAGCGTGCGGTGGATAATTTTCCGATCAGTGGGCTGACCATGCCGCGCACCTTCATCAGAGCTTTGGGCCTGATCAAGGCGGCCGCGGCGGAAGCCAACATGGAGCTCGCGCTGCTGGACCCGGAGTTCGCCGACGCCATTGTAGAGGCGGCCGACACGATCGCCGCAGGCGACCACGATGAGCAGTTCCCGGTGGATGTGTTTCAGACTGGCTCGGGAACGAGCAGCAATATGAATGCGAACGAAGTGATCGCTCGACTGGCGTCGCTGTCGAGTGGCCTGCCGGTGCATCCCAATGATCACGTCAATATGAGCCAGAGCAGTAACGACGTGATTCCGACGGCGATCCACGTTGGCGCCGCACTGGCATGCGAGGAGGACCTGTTGCCGGCGCTGCGGGCGCTGCAGCACGCGCTGGAGACACGGGCGGACGAGTTTTCCGAGGTCACCAAGACCGGGCGCACACACCTGATGGACGCCATGCCCGTGACGCTGGGGCAGGAGGTCAGCGGTTGGGCCGCTCAGGTGGCCGCCGGGGTGCGGCGCATCGAATCCGCGCAGGCGTCATTGCGTGCCCTGGCCCAGGGCGGAACTGCGGTGGGCACCGGTATCAACGCCCATCCGGAATTCGGTGACCGGGTCGCGGCCCGCCTTGAACAGCACACCGGCATTCCGTTCCGGCCCTCGGATAATCGCTTCGAAAGCCTGAGCAGTCAGGATGCCGCGGTGGAACTCTCCGGTCAGCTCAAGGTGGTGGCGGTCAGCCTGATGAAGATCGCCAACGACCTCCGCTGGATGAACAGCGGCCCGTTGGCCGGACTGGGGGAAATCGCCCTGCCGGCGCTGCAGCCTGGATCCAGCATCATGCCCGGCAAGGTCAATCCGGTGATACCCGAGGCGGTCGCCATGGTCTGCGCTCAGGTGATCGGCAACGACACCACGATCACCGTCGCCGGTCAGTCCGGCAACTTCCAACTCAACGTCATGCTGCCGGTGGTGGGCTACAACCTGTTGCAGAGCATTACCCTGCTGGCTGCCGGCTCCACGGTCCTGGCCGAGAGCGCGATCACGGGCTTCACCGTCAACGCCGACCGACTCGACGAGGCGCTGGAGCGGAATCCGATACTGGTCACGGCACTCAACCGGGTCATCGGATACGAGAAGGGCGCAGCCATCGCCAAGCAGGCCTATGCGGAAGGACGGGCGATCATCGACGTCGCCGCCGAACAAACCGATCTCAGCCGTGACGAGTTGCGGCGCCTGCTGGATCCGAAACGGCTTACACGGGGGGGTATTCCCGAATAGCGCTGTTGCCGGCCTGGTGGGGATCAGCACACGCACGGTGGCCGTCGCACAACCGGCGTCCGGTTCCGGTGCAATGGGTTACGTCAACCGTTGCCAAGCTCGAAGCGCGCGTAGAGTTGGCCGGCGGACATCGTCGCCGTATCCCGGTACAGGGAGCGCAGGTGCAGGTCGACAGGGACCGTGAATGCCGGGCCCTCGACGATCGACACCCCGGTGCCGCCGACCAGTCGATGCCGCCAGGTGAGAAAGAGGGTGTCGACGGCATTGTCCCTCAGCAGGGTGTGGAATACGTATGGTCCGGTGACCGAATACACCCTGCGGTAACCCAGGTCGTCCAGACAGCGCACCGCCGCGCGGCCGGAGACCTGCTCGCCGTCATCGAGCCGGAAAAGTCGCGCGCCGTCGGCCTCCAGCCGGCGGACGGCCGTCTCGGGGGCCCTCCTCGTGGTGAGCACGTATACGCGGCGGCCCTGCTCGAAAAGTAGTGGCGGCAGTGCGAAGTCGAGGCTGGCGCTCAATACCGCCACATCGGGTTGTGGCGCCAGACCCTGCCGACGCCTCCAGTCGTGCAGATCCTGAAACCCGGGTTCCGGGGACACCGGCAGAATATCCTGAGCCTTGCCGGCGTGCAGGTCCCGCAAGTAGCGGCCACTGGTGAGCAGCAGGTCGGCGCGGCTCGCCAGTTCCTGGAACAGTCGCCAGTCGCGCGGATCGGCGATGCTGCCGGGAACACCCTGCTCTCCGGAATCTTCGTTCAACAGCGCAATCCGCCCGTCCAGGGTGGCTACGAAGTTGGCATAGATCCAGGGTCCGGCTCGGCCCCTGTCAGGCAAGTCGGTTTCCAGGTAAAGGCCCTTCAGTGGCCTTTCGGCGCCATCCCGCCTCGGATAGAGCGCTGTGACCGGGGATCGGAAGTCAACGTCTGACATACAGGTGTCCTGGTCGGGTCGGCTGGGCGTGGATGCGGTTGGCCTCACGCAACAGCCGGTACTCTGACGGTGGCTCGTTGCCATCGTCAACGGCATGCAGCCGGCGAAGCCCGGCGTAGTTTCCGCATTCGTGGGGACATCCCACATTCCGGGTCAGGTGCTTCGCACCGCCCCTTGCAGGAGCGCCGGAACCGGACTCGAGCGCGAACGTGCAAATAGCGCAGAGTTTCCCTAGGCTATCGCGCATTCGCCGGTCTGTCGCCGGCACGGCGCCCACGCCGGAGACCAGGCCGCGCGGCGACTTCCCGCCCGGAAAGCGGGTTCGGATAACGGAGGCATCGAGATGGTCGACGTGCAGGCGCAGAGGCTGGAACGCGCCTATCGGGTGCTCAGCGGTGATGACAGCGACGAGCGCAGCTGCGAGGCCATACCCGAAAGCGCCTGCACCAGTGTCCCCCGCAACTACGTCTACAACGTAGCCAACGGCGCCAGCACCAAGCTGGCCGAACAGATCGCCGGGCCCAACCTGGTCCTGCCATGGTTGTTGGCGACCTTGGGCGCGCCAGCGGCCATCGTGGGATTCCTCATGCCGGTGAAGCAGGTGGGGTCCCTTGCCCCTCAGCTGCTGTTTTCCGGTCGCATACGCAGGCTCAGGCAACGCAAGTGGGCATGGACGGTAGCGGGCAGTGTTCAGGCCTGCATGCTGCTCCTGATAGCGGTTGCGGCCCTGATTCTGCCGCCCCTCTCCGCCGGCGTTACCATCCTTGTGCTGTTCGCCGTGTTCAGCGTTTTCAGCGGCCTCGGGTCCGTCGCATTCCAGGATGTGACCGCGAAAACCATTCCCAAAGGCAGGCGAGGGCGCCTGCTCGCCAACCGTGCAGCCATCGGCGGCGGGTTGACACTACTGGCAGGCCTGGCGCTGCAGTACGGCCCGGGTGAGTCGGCGGGAACGGAAGTATTCATCCTCTTGGTGGTTGCAGCCGCGGCGCTCTGGGCCTTTGCCGCATTACTGTTCGCGGCCATGGAGGAGGAACCCGGCGCCACCGGGGGCGGCCGCAGTCCCTGGCGGGAGCTTGAAGCGGGGCTGGCGCTGTGTCGCGACGTCCCCGGGTACCGCGGCTACCTGGCCACGCGGGCGCTCCTGCTGTCAGTGGAACTGGCCATGCCCTTCTATGCCCTGCACGGGCGGGAAGTGCTGGGCGGTGATGTTGCCGCACTGGGCCTGTTCATTGTCACCGTTGGCCTGGCCAGCGTGCTCAGCAGCCCCTTCTGGGGCTATTTCTCCGACAGATCGAGCCGCACCGTGCTTGCGCTCAGCGGTCTGCTCGGCGCTGCCGCAGGCGTGGTTGCGCTGCTGATTGCCGCGGCTCCGGAACCACTACAGAGTTCGTGGCTGTATACCAGCGTGTTCATTCTGATCGGGATCGCCGAGGCAGGCGCACGGTTGGGACGCAAAACTTACCTCGTGGACGCCGCACCCGCCGATGAACGGCCGCTGTATGTCGCGTTCAGCAACACCGGCATCGGCCTGCTGGCGATAGCCGGCGGCAGCTTCGGCGTCATAGCCCAGGTTTTCGGCATCAACACGCTTGTGGTGCTGCTGATCGCGCTCGGCATCGCCGGGGCGGGCGCGGCCTGGTGGATGCCGGAAGCGGAACGCATGCTGGATGGGGCGGAGACCACCTGAAAACTTGCGCGACCTTTTCGCGTATCATGCGGAAGATCGGGTAGAGGATGGTGTCGCTAATGTTGGAACAGGATGCCGATGCCGGGACTGTGGCAACGGCAGCGTCCCCGGATGGTATTACCGTCCTGTTGGTGGACGACCACCAACTGGTACGAAGTGGCATTCGGCGCATACTCGATGATGCGCCGGGGATTCACGTGGTGGCCGATGCGGGTAGCGGTGAGGAAGCCCTGGCGCTGGTGCGGGCACATCGTCCGAGAGTGGTGCTCATGGACGTCAACATGCCGGGAATCGGCGGTCTGGAGGCCACCCGCAAGCTGCTGCTCATGGATCCGGACCTCCGCATCATTGCGCTGACCATCCATGCCGACGAACCATATCCGAGTCGCCTGCTGTCCGCCGGGGCAATGGGCTATATCACGAAGGGCTGCGACGTGGACGAAATAGTGGCCGCAATAAGGGCGGTGGACAGGGGCGAGCGCTATCTGGATACGGAAATAGCGGCTCATGTGGCCCGTGAGCGCCTGGCGGGGCAGGACAGTACAGACCGTTTCGGTGCCCTGACCCAGCGCGAGGTCCAGGTCATGCTCATGCTGATACGCGGATACCGCCTGCAGGAGATTTCCGACACGCTCTGCCTGAGTCCGAGAACGATCAGTACCTACCGGCAACGCCTGTACGAAAAGCTGGACGTCAGTACCGACGTGGAACTTACCCACCTGGCCTTGCGCCACGGCATGCTTGAGCCCGGGCAGTAGCGGGCATCGGGCCACGGCAAAACCTGTGTTTTCATGCGTATAGAGCCCTTTGATCAGCACTGCCGGCGCTGCAAGCGCCTTGCGCAGCACCTGGACGCGGTGAAGTCCGCATGTCCGGAATATTACGCCGCGCCGGTACCGTCATTCGGTGAACCGGATGCGGCACTGCTCGTCGTCGGTCTGGCGCCGGGCATGCACGGGGCCAACCGCACCGGTCGCCCGTTCACGGGCGACCACGCGGGCATTATTCTCTACGAGACACTGCATCGACACGGCTTCTGCAACCGTTCGCGCGGTGACCGCGTCGACGACGGACTGCGACTGCTGGGCGCGCGTATCACCAACGCGGTCCGTTGCCTGCCGCCGCAGAACAAGCCGCTGGCGGCGGAAATTCGGGAGTGTCGAACGTTTCTGGCCCATGAACTGTCCCAGATGCCCGACGGCGGCGTGATCGTCGCCCTTGGCCGCATCGCCCATGACTCCGTATTAGCGGCTGCAGGTGAACGTGCCGCGGCTTTCACGTTCGGGCACGGCAGGGAGCATGTGCTGGGAAAGCTGATCCTGCTGGATTCCTATCATTGCAGCCGTTACAACACCCAGACCCGGCGCCTGACGCCAGCCATGTTCGATGCGGTGTTCTCCCGCGCCCGTGCGCTGTGTGATGCGACATGATCGATGACAACATGAACCAGGGCGGCCAGGCTGCATTTGACGCCCGATCGCTCGTCAGCACCCTGCCCGAGAAGCCCGGCGTCTACCGGATGCTGGACGAAAGCGGTCGCGTGCTTTACGTCGGCAAGGCGCGAAGGCTTCGGCGTCGTGTGGCAAGCTACTTCGTGAGGACCAGCAAAGGCCCGCGCATCGAATCGATGGTTCGGCAGGTCCGGGGCATCGAGTTCACCGTGACGCACACGGAGGCGGAAGCGCTGATTCTCGAGAACAACCTGATCAAGCGTCATGCGCCGCGATACAACGTCTTGCTGCGCGACGACAAGAGCTACCCCTACATACATCTCTCCGACCATGCGGATTTTCCGCGCCTGGGTTTCCACCGCGGCAACAAGCGCGAAGGAGGCCGTTATTTCGGTCCGTTCCCGAGCGCCGCCGCTGTTCGCAGCACACTTAATCATCTGCAGAAGGTATTTCCTGTAAGGCAATGTGAAGACAGTTTTTTCCGTAACAGATCCAGGCCTTGTCTGCAGTACCAGATCAAGCGCTGTACGGCCCCCTGCGTCGGCTACATATCGCCGGAAGCCTACGCCCGGGATGTGCAGCATGCCGTCAAGTTTCTCGATGGCCGCAGCGGCGAGGTCATCGACGAGCTGGTCCGCGATATGGAATCCGCCGCCGACAACCTGGACTTCGAGGAGGCCGCAAGGCTCCGTGACCGGATCGCGAGTCTGCGCCAGATCCTGGAGCGACAATACATCAGCGGCGAGAAAGGTGATCTGGACGTGGTGGCGTGCGTGGGCGAGGGCCAGCAGGCGTGCGTGCAGGTGTTCTACTTCCGAGGCGGGCAGAATCTGGGCAATCGAAGTTATTTCCCGGGCGTTCCGGAACAGACGGATGAGACCGAGGTGCTCGCCGCGTTCCTTGCGCGTTATTACCTGGGACGCCGGGCACCGCGGGAAATCCTGGTCAACCACAGCGTCGCGGGACGAGACATCCTGGAGGAGGCACTGTCACGCGAATCAGGCCATTCGGTGCATGTCCGAAGCAGGGTCCGCGGTGAACGCCGGCGCTGGCTGGACATGGCGGTGACCAACGCCCGGGCGGCACTGACGGCGAGGCTTGCAAGCCGCGCCAGCCAGGTGCAGCGATTCGAGGCCTTGCAGCGCGTTCTGGATCTCGACGAGGTTCCGACCCGGATTGAATGTTTCGATATCAGCCATACCGCGGGCGAAGCGACAGTGGCATCCTGCGTTGTGTTTAATCAGGAAGGCGCGGTGAAGTCCGATTACCGACGCTTCAACATCCGCGACGTCGTGCCGGGAGACGATTACGCCGCCATTCGGCAGGCGCTGACGCGACGCTATACGCGGGTCAGGCAAGGCGAGGGCGTTCTGCCGGACCTGCTCATGATCGACGGCGGCGCAGGGCAGCTCGCGCAGGCCGTCGAGGTGCTCGAGGAACTCCAGGTTACCGGCGTGACGCTGCTGGGCATTGCCAAGGGGCCCGATCGCAGACCCGGTGAGGAAAAGCTGTTTCTGCCCGGCAGACATGGCCCGGTTATACTGCGCGCGGACTCTGCGGCTCTGCACCTGCTGCAGCAGATACGCGACGAGGCGCATCGTTTTGCCATCACCGGACATCGGCAGCGCCGGGACAAGGCGCGACGGACGTCGAGTCTGGAGGAGATTCCCGGCCTGGGACCGAAGCGGCGGCAACTGCTGTTGCGGCAATTCGGCGGCCTGCAGGGCGTTTCCCGCGCCGGTGTCGAGGATCTGCAAAGCGTGCGGGGCATAAGCCGCGAACTCGCGCAGAGAATATACGACACGTTCCATCAGGAGTCGGCCTGATCGATGCCAATGAATCTGCCCAACGTGCTGACCCTTGGCCGGATCGCGCTTATTCCGGTGTTCGGATTGGTGTTCCTGCTGCCCGTTGGCTGGGCCAACGTTGCGGCGGCCGGCATATTCGCGCTTGCTGCGGTCACCGACTGGCTGGACGGTTACCTGGCCCGGCGTCTGGGCCAGACCTCGGCCTTCGGAGCCTTCCTGGACCCCGTGGCGGACAAGCTCATGGTTGCCGTTGCCCTGGTCGCCCTGGTTGCCGTGAACTCCTCGCCGCTGCTGGCATTTCCGGCTGCCGTGATCATCGGTCGCGAGATTGCTGTCTCGGCGCTTCGCGAATGGATGGCGGAACTTGGCAAACGTGCCCGCGTGGCAGTCAGCTCGGTGGGCAAGGTGAAGACGGCAGCCCAGATGATTTCCATTGTGATGCTACTGTATGCCGACACCCTGCTGGGCATATCCATGTACGGGCTGGGGCTGGCGCTGCTGTATCTCGCCGCGGCGCTTACCCTGTGGTCCATGGCTCTGTACCTGCTGGCAGCCTGGCAAGTGCTGGTCGAGGGTGACCGCGGATCGAAGGCCTGAGCAGGCTTGACAGCTTCGCCGGTCCCACTAGAATAGGCGCCAAACAAGCGGGAATAGCTCAGTTGGTAGAGCACAACCTTGCCAAGGTTGGGGTCGCGAGTTCGAGTCTCGTTTCCCGCTCCAGA
>SLSJ01000206.1 GCA_007130525.1 Ectothiorhodospiraceae bacterium
AGACCGATGTTGCCTTCCTGGATCAGGTCCAGGAACTGCAGACCGCGATTGGTGTACTTCTTGGCAATGGAGATCACCAGTCGCAGGTTGGCCTCCACCATTTCCTTCTTGGCCCGGCGGGCCTTGGCCTCGCCGATCGACATGCGACGGTTGATTTCCTTGATCCCGGCAATGTCGAGTCCGGTGCGCTGCTCGATCTCCCTCAACTGATCCTGTGCGTAGCGCACCTGATCCTGCACTTCGGCAAGCCTTTCGACGTAATCGTCACCGCCCTTGCGCAGTTCGTCGAACCACTCGGTGCTTGTCTCATTGCCGGGGAACGAGCGCAGGAAGGCTTTCCTCGGCATGCCGGCCTTGCGCACGCAGGCTTCCATGACCATCCGCTCCTGATGACGAATACGCTCCACAGCCATGCGCAGTTGTTGCACCATGGCGTCCATCACCCGCGGCGTGAGCTTCATGCTCAGGAACAGCGCGGCCATTTCCTCGCGCAGCGCCTTGATTTCCTTGACGGTCCCCGAAGCCAATGCTTCCTGGGTGGCGTCATAGAGTTCCTGGATGCGCTGAAAGACTTCCCGCGCCTGCTCCGGGTCCGGCCCGGTATCCGGTGACGGGGAATCATCGTCATCGTCGTCGTCGCTATCCGAGTCGTCATCCGAGCTGGATGCCGAAGAAGCCTGGCTGCTGCTGTCCTCGTCACGACCGGACTGGGTGGCGCCACCGGCGGCAGGTTCTTCGTCGGGCGCACGGAAGCTCGCCACCAGGTCGCTGAGCCGCTGCTCCTCGTTCTCGACCTTGCGGTATTCGTCCAACAGCATGCGCGCCGATTCGGGGTAGGCCGCCAGGGCGGTTACGACCTGGTCCAGACCCTCCTCGATGCGCTTGGCGAGGATGATCTCGCCTTCACGGGTCAGCAGTTCCACCGTCCCCATCTCGCGCATGTACATCCGCACGGGGTCCGTGGTGCGACCGAATTCGGCATCCACCGCGGCCAGCGCGGCGGCGGCCTCCTCGGCAGCTTCATCGTCATCGGAGGTGACCGCGGAATCGTTCAGCAGCAGCGTGTCCGAGTCGGGCGCCACCTCGTGCACGGTGATGCCCATGTCGTTGATCATCGAAATGATGTCTTCGATCTGCTCCGGGTCGACGATGTCGTCGGGCAGGTGATCATTCACCTCGGCATAGGTCAGGAAGCCCTGCTCCTTGCCTCTGGCGATAAGATGCTTGATCTGTGACTGCTGATCCTGATTCATAACCGATCGGTACTCGGGGGTCGGTGGCTGATGACGCCGGAAAAACTAAACCGGGCATTATAGCGTCGCGTTGCGGGATTGCTACCATCACCGCCTGTCAGGAGTGCCTGGCTTGCAGCAGGGTCAACCATTCCCGGTGTTCCTCCGCGGTCAGTTCCCCAGCTTCCAGCCGATGGTGCAAGTATTGCAGGCGTTGTTCCGCTATCAATGTCTCAAGTTTGCGAATGCAATCGAGAAACTCGTTCTCCATGCCGCTTTCGGGGACAAGGTGCTCCCAGGAGGCCAGCTTCCACAGCGCAGTCTCGTGTTCGCTGCCGTGAAACCGTTCCAGCAATGCACCAGTGCTGAGATGCGGGTTACGGCCAAGAATCTCAAGTAGTTGGGCCAACAAATCGACACCCGGCAACTCCAATTGCCGCAGTTGGCGGCTGTCGTCGACCAGTGCCGCAAGTGACGGGCGCTGCAGCAATAGCGCCACCGCAACACGCACGCTGTTGCGGCGCTGACCGACGCCAGCACCCGGACGCGTCGCTAGAGGCGGGGATGCATCGATCGGAACCTGGTGGCGGCCGGCAATGGCCGTTTCCACGTGTTCACGTTGGACGCCGGCGCGACGCGCGAGTTCCTCGGCCAGCATGTCGCGCAGCACGCCCGGCGGGATCCTTGCCAGCAGCGGCGCCACTCGCTCCGTGAACCGGGCACGGCCATCCACTGTGCGCAAGTCGGCGTCCGCCGAGAGTTCGCGGAACAGCAGTTCGGACAACAGCAGGGCGTCCCCGAGCACCTTCCCGAAGCCGTCCGATCCGAGTTCCCGCACGAGGCTGTCCGGATCCTCGCCTTCCGGCAGAAACAGGAACCGGGCCTGGCGGTCGTCGCGCATGGCGGGCAGGGCGCTTTCCAGTGCCCGCCAGGCTGCCTGACGGCCGGCGCGATCGCCGTCAAAACAGAACACCACGTCCCTGCAGGTCTGGAACAGCCGATCCACCTGCTGCGTGGTCGTGGCGGTACCCAGCGTGGCAACGGCATTCGGGAACCCATGTTGCGCCAGGGCTACCACGTCCATGTAGCCCTCCACGACCAGGATTTCCGCGGGCTTCCGGTCCACCTGCAGGCACTCGTAGAGACCGTAGAGCTCACGACCCTTGTGAAATACCGGGGTTTCCGGGGAGTTCAGGTATTTGGGCTCGCCGTCGTCCAGCACCCTGCCGCCGAAGCCCACCGTGCGCCCACGGCGGTCCCGTATCGGAAACATCACCCGATCGCGGAAGCGGTCATAAATGCTGCCGGAGTCCTTGCGGATGGCGAGGCCGGCGCGCACGAGTTCACCGTCCTGCCCGAATTCGCGCAGCAGATTGTCCCAGCCGGGGGGTGCATAGCCGACTCCGTAGCGCGCGGCGATTTCGCCGCTCAGGCCGCGGCCACGCAGGTAGTCCACGGCTCGTTGCCGCTCATCATGCTGGCGCAGCCAGCGACCATACTGCGCGCTGGCCCGATCCAGCAGCTCGTAGAGCACGCGGCTCCCGGGGTCCACGTGCTGCCTGGCTTCCTTCGGCAATTCCATGCCGGCCTGGCGCGCGAGTTGCTCCACGGCTTCCCGAAAGCTCAGGCGCTCGTATTCCATGAGGAAGCGGATGGCGGTGCCGTGGGCGCCGCAACCGAAGCAGTGGTAGAACTGCTTGTCCGCGCTGACCGTAAACGACGGTGTCTTTTCCGTATGGAAAGGACAAAGCGCGTGATGATTGCTGCCGCTTTTCTTCAGCTGCAGCCGCGCCCCGACCACCTCGACGATGTCGGTGCGATTCATCAGATCATCGATGAAGGGTTCGGGAATGTGTCCTGCCATTGAAGTACGGTGCCACCTCGATCACGGAGAGTCAGTCGACCTTCGCGGAATTCTAGTCGAGTCGAGGGAGTTGCGGGTTGCGATCTTCGGTTGAGGTCGGAGGCATTTCCGTGAGAGCGGGGTCCTCGCCCCGGGTTTTCCAGAGCGCCGGGGCAACCTCGTTCACGGCCGGGTGGCCGCTCCCACCAGGCGACAGCACAACCCGGATCCTGTAGGAGCGGCGACCCCGCCGCGAACATCCCAGAGCGCCGGGGCAACGCATTTCGCGGTCGGGTTGGCCGGGCCGACGGAACCCGGTGCTTACTGCAATCGTGCCTTGATGCGCGCGCTGACCGCCGCCATGTCGGCACGGCCGGTGAGTCTAGGCTTGAGCAGCCCCATCACCTTGCCCATGTCCCTGAGCGAGGCGGCCGCTGTCTCGGCGATGGCATCGTCAATGAGGGCGTCGATTTCGTTGTCGGAGAGCGGCTGGGGCAGGAATTCCTGGAGGATGGCCAGTTCGTAGCGCTCCTGATCGGCCAGTTCGTCGCGGCCGGCGGCTTCGTAATGGCTGATCGATTCCTGGCGCTGCTTGACCTGCTTGCTCAGCAGCGCGATGACCTGCTCGTCATCGAGTTCGATGCGCTCGTCCACTTCACGCTGCTTTATGGCGGCCATGACAAGGCGCAGCGTGCCCAGACGCCTGCGATCACCCGCGCGCATGGCGGCCTTGACCGCATCCTGGATGCGCGCCTTTAGTTCGGAAGATCCGCTCATGAGGAGTGTCCGGATGGGCGGGGTTGCTCAGTAGAGACGTTCCCGACGCTGCTGCTCCCGGGACAGGCGCTTGAGATGACGTTTCACTGCGGCAGCGGCCTTGCGCTTACGTACCTGCGTGGGCTTCTCGTAGTGTTCCCGGCGGCGGACCTCGGAGAGGATGCCGGCCTTTTCGCAGGATCGCTTGAAGCGGCGCAGGGCCACCTCGAAATGCTCGTTCTCTCGCACCTTCACATTGGGCATGCAGTAACTCACCTCTGGTCGCGCCTGATTGGCCTGTCAAGCTCCGCGCTGCAGGCGGGCTCCGGCGTGGGCGCGTTATTTTAGCCGCGAGTCGCGGCGAATACAACCGCGCCACCGGCGCCATGCCCGGGCAAGACGTCCCTGTAGGAGCCGAGCCCCCTCGGCGATACGCCCCGC
>SLSJ01000276.1 GCA_007130525.1 Ectothiorhodospiraceae bacterium
ACGGACCGGAAGACGGCGAAGGCGTAGCTGACACTACGTCGAGCCGGCTGCAGGGAGTACGCCCCGACACGGCGAGCAGATCGGCGTGCGTAGTAGAAAGGCGGTGAGATATGCGGGCTAGGGCCGACCTTCCTCGCCCGCCTGCATCTAAAGAGCGCTGACCGGTCAATTACCGTGACGTTCCCGTGTCCCGTATGTTTCAGGGGAAATGGGTGGATTGATTTCGCCGGTGAATGTATCGGTCGTCGCCGCACGCGCATGCCGATGCGCCGGCCCTGCCGGTAGTGTCCGGGCTCACTGGGGAGCTTGTTCGGCGAGACGTAACAACGCGGTACGCGTTTCCTTGAAGTCCAGGCAGGCGTCGGTGATGCTTTGACCATAGGTGAGGGGGCGCTGGCCGGGGTCCTGCTTTCCCGCGTTCAGGTGGCTTTCCAGCATGATTCCTCTAATGCCACACTGTCCGCCGCCGATCTGGCTTTGCACATCCTCCAATACGGCCTTTTGCCGAGCCGGGTTCTTTTCGCTGTTGCCATGGCTGCAGTCGATCATCAGACGGTCTGGCAGACCGGCTGCGCGCAGTCGTGCAAGTGCGGAATCGACGCTGTCGGCAGCGTAGTTGGGGCCGCTCCCGGTGCCGCCACGCAATACCAGGTGGCAGTAAGGATTTCCGGTGGTTTCCAGTATCGCTGGTGCGCCTTCCTTGGTCAGCGACGGGAACAGGTGCGGCTCGCGAGCGGCGAGAATCCCATCGACCGCCACCTGGATATTGCCGTCGGTACGGTTTTTCATGCCGACCGGCATCGAGAGTCCGGAACTCAACTCGCGATGCACCTGGCTTTCAACCGTGCGTGCGCCGATTGCACCCCAGGAGATCAGGTCCGTGTAGAACTGACCGAAGGTCGTATCGAGGAACTCGGTGCCGGCGGGCAGACCGAGTTCTGCCAGTTCTGCCAGCAGGCCACGTGCGAGACGCAGACCCTTGTTGATCTGGAACGAGCCGTCGATGTCGGGGTCGTTGATAAGACCCTTCCAGCCCATCACGGTCCGGGGCTTCTCGAAATACACGCGCATGACGATGAAAAGCGTGTCCGCGACTTCATCGGCAAGCCGCCGCAGGCGACGGGCATAATCCAGAGCTGCCCCGGTGTCGTGAATGGAACACGGCCCCACGACCGCGAACGGCCGCCGATCCCGACCATCGAGTATGGCTTCCAACGTGCGCCGCGCCGTGGTAACCGTTGCGGCTGCGCTCGCGGTCAGCGGTATCTCTTCCGCGAGAATGGCCGGGGTGAGTAGCGGCCGCGAGCGAGTGATGCGCAAGTCATCGGTTCTCATAGGGTAAAGGATACGGTGCCTTCCCCGGTTTCGGGAATACCGGAGCCTTGTCGTCACGGACGCCAACAGCTCCAGGGATTCGCCCGGCAGGTGCGAATCGGAAACTGCCAACCGGGCCGCATGATCGGGGTTTAGCCGGCGTGGAGCAGGGCATCACGTTGAGATAACCGGTGCGGCTTTCTCCGGTCCGTCACGTGGTACAGCGCCCGGGCGAACTCTGGTCGCAGTGTCGCGAAAGGGACGGCAAGGGGTGTCGGTTCGGGTGTTGAATGTCAGGCCTGCCGCCGGGCGGGCTTGGTCATCAGTATCCAGTCGCCGCCATGGGGACAACCCGGAAAGGGGATGATCGCTCGCCTTGCCCTGGTTTCATAACCGAGCTTTTCGTACAAGCTCTTCGCTGCGGCGTTTTCCTCTGCAACAATCAGACTCAACACTGCTGCGCCCGAGTGTCCTGCCAGGCTTTCAGCAAGCTCCATCAATCGTGTGCCAATGCCCTTGCCGCGATGCGCCGCCGAGGTGGCTACCGCATTGATATACCAGGAGCCGGGAGCAAGAGCTTCCAGTTCCACCAGTGGCCGAACGACATCGGGGCAGTCGCTGTCCGAACCGATCTCGCATGGATCCGGCAGCCGGTAGCCAAGCAACATGCCGGCAAGCTGTCCGGAAACAACGGCGACGCGAGTGTTGGTGAAACTGAAGGCCCCTTCGGGTCTCTCGACGCGCCGCGCTCCGAATTCCATCACGTCATCCGCGGATGCGCCCATCAGGGACCATATGTACGCAGGGATTCCCTCGCCCGCCACATTCATGAGCTGGGCGAGTTCTCCACTGTCGCTCGGCTGCCCCCGACGAATCTCGATGTCGACTCCCCGGTTCATCCATCGATCCTCAAGGCGGTTAGGCCGATGCCGCGACATCGGCCGGCAATGTTGCGTCAGGTTTGTCACTATCGGTAATCATTGTCCATGCGCCGTACCGCCCGGGATAGCCCTCATTATCAATTCCCGGATCAATTCCCGGTGATGGCTGGCTCGCATTCGGAACCGGTATTGCGGAACAGGGGCAATGGACGAAACCGATGTGCCCTGTATACACCAGATCGCTCAAGAGATGGGGGCTCATGCTCGCGCAATCCCGGTCTGAGGAATCGCCTGGTGCCGGGGCGAATCGGGGCATTCCGGGCATGCGGGAGTGGGGCGTTCAAGTTCCGGCATATGTACAAGGGGCGCAGGATGGAGCGGATTCGCTCGCCAAGCCGGCCCTTCGACAGCACCCGTGGTTCAGGCACGCGTTTTCGCACCTCTCATGTCGATCTCGACGCCTGACAGCGAGTTGACCGACCGAGTCATAACCGCGCAGGGGCCACCGTTGCCGGTCCGTGGATTCTGTCGCCGTACCAGCACTTGGACCAACGCTAGCTGCCCGCATATCTCACCGCCTTTCGTGGCGAGGGCGTCGAGATGCCGCTGTGGCGGCAGGGGGCACGGCCGGAAGACGGTGAAGGCGTAGCTGACACTACGTCGAGCCGGCTGGAGGGAGTATGCCCCGACACAGCGAGCAGATCGGCGTGCTTAGTAGAAGGGCGGTGAGCTATGCGGGCCAGGTGTGTCTCCCTTGTACTCGCAGGCCATGCACGTTTGCCATATTGAATCGCAAGACCGTTCTGGATGTCCCGGGTTGAGCCGGGTAAGAATGGGTGAGTCTTCGTTCCCCGGGTCTGCGGGTGCCAAAGGGGATGGCCGAATGGACAGGCAGCCGGCTGAACCCTGCCAGGCGTTCGGGGAGAAGACGGTCCGCCACGGGTTCCGATTGCGGGGGTGAAACCGGCATGAGCAGGCACAAGTGGCTTCGAGCCATCCTGGTAGCGTGCGTGATCCTGTTGGCGCTGTGTTCCGGCGCCGCGTCGGCGCTGGAGGTGGGTGTGCGCGTGGGAACCGACGTGGGGGCCAGGCAAAGCTATGATTCACAGGAGCTTTACCTGCGCACCGCCTTGCCGTATCGCCTGGGCGAGCCCGGCGGCTGGCAGGTCAGTACTCAACTGGAGGGAAATGTCGGCCGCCTGAGCACCCGCGGGGAGTCGCTGAGCTATGGCGGCGCCGCCGTGGCGTTCTGGCTTGCCAGACCTGCGGCCCCCGTGAGTTTTGGCGTCGGCACCGGCCCTACCTATCTGTCCAGAAACCGGCTCGGCACCCGTGATTTCGGTGGACCGTGGCAGTTCACCTCGCACGCTGTCGCACGGCTGGATCTAACACAGGCGCTCAGCGTGGCCTATCGGATACAGCATACCTCGAACGCCGGGCTTTACTCGTCCAACGACGGAATCAACATCCAGGCGCTGGAAGTGCGGTTGCGGTTCTGAGCGGTCCACGGTTTTCCGGATGCCAGGGCACCCGCCTGGCGATCGACACCCATCAACCGGTGCGTCTCCGGGAACGATCGCGTCGGCAGGGGGCTGATCACCCGGGGGCAATCTAACGACTGTCGCGACGCGGCTTGCCGTAGAGTGCGCGAAGTTCGTCCTTGGCCTTCTCAAGGACCTCTCGTTGAGCGGAGGGGAGCGTACTGCCGGCCCGGTTGATGTAGAAGTTGAGCATGGACATTGCGGAGGCGAAGGGTGACGCCTTTCGTCGCTCGCTTTTCTCTGCCGAGCGCTTGAGGGAGCGGGCGATCCTCTTCGGGTCGTCCCAGGAGAAAACACCGGACTCGAGGTCGAGTGCCTTGCTGGTCCGGGAGACCTCCTGGGACCACCGCCTGGTCTTGTTCCTGGTCATGATGCCTAGCCCGCATAGCTCACCGCCCTTCTCCTACGCACGCCGATCTGCTCGCCGTGTCGGGGCGTACTCCCTGCAGCCGGCTCGACGTAGTGTCAGCTACGCCTTCGCCGTCTTCCGGTCCGTGCCCCCCGTCACAGCGGCATCTCGACGC
>SLSJ01000107.1 GCA_007130525.1 Ectothiorhodospiraceae bacterium
GGACATGCCCCAGCGGCTGACCATGGCGCGGGCGAGGGCGGTGGCCTGGCGGATATCGTCATCGGCGCCCGAACTGACATTGCCAAGCAGTATCCTCTCTGCGACCCGACCACCGAGCAGGACCGCCAACCGATCACGCAGATACTCTTCGGTCAGGGTCTGGCGCTCACGGTCCGGGAGCTGCTGAGTGCCTCCCAGTGATCGGCCCCGGGGGATGATGGAAACCTTGTAGAGCGGATCCGCGTGGGGGACGTGGAATGCCACGATGGTGTGCCCCGACTCGTGAACGGCCAGGCGGTGCCGCTCCTCCGGATGAATCGCCAGCGTCCGCGCGGTGCCCAGCAGAAGGCGGTCCCTGCATTCCTCGAAATGCCGCATGTGCACCTTGTCGGAACCATCCCGCGCTGCCGCCATGGCCGCTTCGTTCACGAGATTGTGCAGGTCCGCCCCCGAAAAGCCCGGCGTCCCTGCGCTGATCGTGGCCAGGTCGGCGTCCTCGGCCAGCGGCACCTTGCGCGTATGGACGGCCAGGATGGCTTCGCGCTCGGTGCGGTCGGGCAGGTCCAGTGTGACGTGGCGGTCGAAGCGGCCGGGACGCAGCAGTGCCGGATCCAGCACGTCGGGCCTGTTGGTGGCGGCAAGCACGATGACGGCCTCGCTGGAATCGAATCCGTCCATCTGCGCAAGGATCTGGTTCAGCGTCTGTTCCCTTTCGTCGTGGCCGCCCCCGACGCCCGCCCCACGGGTTCGTCCCACGCTGTCCAGCTCGTCGATGAAAATGATGGCTGGCGCCGCCTTTTTCGCCGCTTCGAACAGGCGTCGGACACGGGACGCGCCCACGCCGACGTAGACCTCGATGAATTCGGAGGCGGATATGGAGAAGAACGGTACCCCCGCCTCTCCGGCAAGGGCCTTGGCCATGAGGGTTTTCCCGGTGCCGGGAGGCCCCATCAGCAGGACGCCGTGGGGGACGTCGGCTCCGAGACGGCGGTAGCGGTCGGGGTCACGCATGAAGTCCACCAGTTCGGTGACTTCACGCTTGGCGTTGACGTGGCCGGCCACGTCATCGAACCGGACCTTGGGTACATTGGCCTGCATGTGGATGCCCTTGTTCAGGAAATCCGACAGCCCCCCGGAACCGGGTCCGCCACCGCCTCCGGCGGCACGGCGGTACATGAACAGGAACAGGACGAGCAGGAAAATCCAGGGCAGGAACAGCAGCAGTCGCAACAGGCCTTCGCCGGTGGGCTCAGCCCGCACCTCTACCCGTACCTCCTCCTGCTCCAGCAGGGGAAGCAGGGCCTCGTCCCCGATAGCCGGGATACGCGTGGAAAAGAGGTCCGCCGTCTCCCCGTCCGGGCCGATCGGCTCCTGCCGTATCAGGCGGCCTTCCGCCTGATCGCCTCGCAGGGTGACCTCGGCCACCGAGCCTTCCCGGGCCAGCGCCTTGAAGGTGCTGTATGGGATTTCGTAACGCTGCTCCGGCGGCGGCAGGTTGGACAGCCCCCAGTAGACCAGCCCCATCAACAGGGCGAGAAGGACCCATATCGACCAGGCGGGAAACCGGGGGAGTGAAGGTTCTGCCATGCTGTTGGCTCCTTGCCCGAGTCCTCAGGCAAAGCCTGGCGGGTTCCATTCGTCCATCATTTTTCGGCGTGCCGCTTCCAGGCGATCCGACATCAGCGCGGAGAATTTCTTCAGCACGGCGTATCCGAACACGGGATCCTCTTCGCAATGAGCAAGTATGGCAGCGCCATCGAACTCGAGAAGCTTCGTATCCTGCTCGGCCCTGGCCTGGAATGTCCATTTGTATGGCGGAATCAGCCACGACCAGCCCAGAATCTTGCCGCGGCCAAGTCGCTGTATTTCCAGCGAAGGGCCGGATATCGCCGGGATCTCGATCAGTACTTCCCCGCTGATGAGGAGGTAGAAGCTATTGGCCGGGTCGCCCTGACGAAACAGAACGTCGCCCTTGCCGATCTCGCGCTCATGGGCGCGCTCGCTCAGGTACTGTAGGACCTCATCGCTCAGGCCGGAAAAAAATGGCTGTTCCGCAAGCTGCTTGCGGATGTTCATTCTGGTCATGTGTCATCTCCCTGCAGAGTCGTCCCGTGACACTGTACAAGGAGCAGAATGGACCACAATACATGTCTCCTTATTGATCAGGCTCAATGCGGAGCGAAATACCCAATGCGGAGGGGGAGCCGGCGGGATGTCGAGCCGCATGCGGGCTCCGCAAGCGGATGACCGGGCAGTGCGCCCGCTGCCGGGCGCGCCGGCGCAAGTGCCGGCGGCCCCGGCAGCGGGGCCGGGATCAGTTGCTGAAAAGCTTCGTCCCCGGTCTCGCCATTACGCCGCCGATCACATCCGCGCGCGCAACGGCAACGCCCTCACGCAGGTCGTCCTCGGTTTCCGCACGGTTGGGCAGGAAAATCGCGCAGACTTCGACCTGTACGCCGGCCTCCAGCATCGCGCCGAGCATCTCCCTCGGTGACGCGCCGGCGGGCTCAACTCTTGTTGAGCCGATATCGGAGTCCTTCAGGGCAAGCTCTGCTGCCGTGTCGCACAGCAGTACCTGAACCGATCCTCCGTGGCGCATATACTGCCGCGTAAGGATCAGAGCCATGGCCTGCGTGTCGTTGGAGCCGGAAGTGACTATGGAGAGCATGTGCTCGGGTTCGTCGGCTGCGGCAGAATTGCCGAGCATCAGCATCAATCCTGCCAGCAACGGTGCAATGAGTCGCTTTCTCATGTCATCGTATCCTTCTGGTTCAGTGTTGCCTGGGTTTTACAGGTGCTCAGCCCGAGCGGGCCGTACGCCGGACAGTGTCCGAACACGGCGGTCAGCAGCGGGACGATGCCGATCCAGCCCCAGGCCGCCTGCGGTCCGACGAAAACGAGGCTGATAAGTCCAAGGCCGACCACCGCGCGCAGTACCCGGTCGACAGTGCCTACATTGCGACAGAACATGTCATTTCTCCCACGCTACAAGTATTGGCAACGAGAATGCGCGCTACACTCGAATTCTTCAGTGACTTAGTCACAGAGCCGCGTGGCCCGGCTGCCCGCGGACACTCGGTCTGACCCGGGGGGAGCAGTGGCTGCATGACGATCACGGACCATCCGGCCTTCTCCGCACTGGAGCCGTCGCTGCGCGTTCGCGTTGCGAAGGAGGCGCATCTGCTGAAACTCTCGCCCGGGCAGAGAGTGTTCCGGGCCGGCGATGCTTGTGCGGGCCTGCCAATGGTGCTGCAAGGCAGCGTTCGGGTGCAGATGACCGGCTGTTCCGGCAACGAGATCCTGCTTTACCGGATCGGAGATGCCGACGTCTGCACCCTGTCCATCGGTTGCCTCATGGCCGGAAGCGGCTATCGCGCCGAGGCCATTGTCGAGACGCCCACGACGGCCGTTTTCCTTCCTGCCGGGCTTGTCGACGATCTCCTCGCGGCCTCCGCCGGATTCCGTCGGCATGTCATGGCAGCGTACGGACTTCGGCTGGATACCCTGATGCTGGTGATCGAGGAGGTGGCATTTCGGAGAATGGATGAGCGGCTTGCCGATTGGCTCGTCAGGCATGCCGGCGAGAGCCCCCTGAAGATCACCCACCAGGAACTGGCGGTTGAGCTGGGCACCGCCCGTGAGGTGGTCAGCCGCCTGCTCAAGGACTTCGAGCGCGAGGGCCGGGTTCGGCTGGGGCGCGGTCGAATCGAGATACTGAATGGCGGCCCGGTCAGCCGGACCAGGCAATCATGAACCGCGATCCGTCGGCCAGGCACCGGGCCGTGCCTGCTACCGTCCGGCAAAGGGGGTAGCCCGCATATCTCACCGCCGTTCGTCGCGAGGGCGTCGGGATGCCGCTGTGACGGGGGGCACGGACCGAAAGACGGCGAAGGCGTAGCTGACACTACGTTGAGCCGGCTGGAAGGAGGACGGCCAGGGCCGCAGGGTGCTCCGTTTCCCCGAAACCGGCGAATGGCCAGCGCCTGCCGGATACGACGTCCGCCGTCGTCCCCGTTTGCTATTTTTTCCTAATAAGACACTGATCATTCCAGGGGAACATATGTATCGATCAGCGTCTTTGATGCAAGCGGGAGAATGCCGGTGACCGACGCGGTTGTCTTCTACACCAACCCGATGTCGCGCGGACGGATCGTGCGCTGGATGCTGGAGGAAATCGGCGCACCCTACCGGACCGAACTCCTGCACTACGGCACGACCATGAAGTCGGCCGAGTACCTGGCCATCAACC
>SLSJ01000159.1 GCA_007130525.1 Ectothiorhodospiraceae bacterium
AGCGCCCAGCGCCCAGCGCCCAGTCCAGGATCCAGCGGATGCATGGATCGGCGCTGCTGACGATTTGATCCGAGCTGTCCGGAAGGAACACGGTTGATGACCGGCACCCTGTATATCATTTCCGCACCGTCCGGTGCGGGCAAGACCAGCCTGGTGAAAGCGTTGCTGGAAGTGTGCACCGGCGTGGTGGTTTCGGTTTCTCACACCACCCGGTTGCGCAGGTCAGGCGAGGTCGATGGCGAGGATTACAATTTTGTCAGCCCCGATGACTTCCGGCGTCTGGCCGAGCAGGGCGGTTTCCTCGAACATGCGCAGGTGTTCGATAATCGTTACGGAACGGCGCGGGGGCCTGTCATGGACCAGTTGCGTCAGGGTGTTGACGTGATTCTGGAGATTGACTGGCAGGGTGCGCGACAGGTGCGAGCAGCCATGCCGGAGTCCGTGTCCATCTTCATCCTGCCGCCGTCACGCATGGAACTGGAACGAAGGCTGCGTTCCCGCGGTCAGGACAGTAACGGGGTGATTGCGCGGCGGATGCAGGACGCTGTCAACGAAATGTCCCATTACGACGAGTATGACTACCTCGTGGTGAATGACGACTTCAGGAAGGCCTGTAACGACCTTCTGGCCATAGTCCGCAGTCGGCGTCTGCGTGCCGAGGTTCAGCAGGTTCACATCGGCGACGTTCTTGACGAGTTGTTGTCCTGACAGCGCGTGTC
This sequence comes from Ectothiorhodospiraceae bacterium, assembly GCA_007130525.1. Lineage (GTDB taxonomy): Bacteria > Pseudomonadota > Gammaproteobacteria > Nitrococcales > Aquisalimonadaceae > Methylonatrum. The sequence continues at coordinate 720 of SLSJ01000159.1, forward strand.
CAATGAACTCCGATGGTGCGGTCTCCCATGCCCGAGCGCTGCAACGCGCGCGAGTGTGCTGCTCCGCTATGGTGCAGGGCACCACAAGGTGGCGGTTTTGCGTTATGCTGAACGACACGCCACATGTCGGCGCTTATGGAATTTGTTAGCGGAGTAAAGTTTAATGGCCCGAGTAACTGTTGAAGACTGCCTGGAGTTTGTCGACAACCGATTCGAACTCGTGTTGGTTGCATCCAAGCGCGCGCGCCAGATTTCCAACGGCTCGCAGCCCTTCGTTCCGCTGGAGAACGACAAGCCTACCGTGCTCGCCCTGCGTGAAATCGCGGAACAGCATGTGGGCCCGGCAATTCTCGATGAAGAGCCCCAGGCAGAGGTGCTTGCCGCGGTGGAAGAGGCGGAAAACCTGCGGGGCAGCCCCGAACAGGGCTGATGGACCGGGGGCGATGGCAGGGGCTGAAGCGACAACGCCCGACGTCACTGGTGCGGTTGATCCCCGCAGCCGGATCAGCGACCTTTGTTCGTTGCTCGAGACCTACCTCGAACCCAGGCAGGTAAAGGTCGTTCACGATGCCTACCTTTTTGGCGCCGCTGCCCACGAAGGGCAGCGGCGCCTCTCTGGCGAGCCCTACATCACGCACCCCGTGGCAGTGGCCAAGGTGCTCGGGGAGATGCGTCTGGATTACCAGAGCATCGTCGCAGCCATACTGCATGACGTCATAGAGGACACACCCACCGCCAAGGAACAGATCGCCTCGGATTTCGGTGAGGAGGTGGCCGAACTGGTGGATGGAGTCTCCAAGCTCACCCAGATCCAGTTCGAGAGCAAGGCGGAGGCCCAGGCGGCCAATTTCCGCAAAATGGTGCTGGCAATGGCGCGGGACATTCGCGTCATCATCATCAAGCTGGCGGACCGGCTGCACAACATGCGCACCATCTGGGTGATGCCGCCGCACAAGCGCCGCCGAATCGCCCGCGAAACGCTCGAGATTTATGCGCCCATCGCCCACAGGCTGGGCATCAACAATATGCGTGTGGAGCTGGAGGACCTGGCGTTTGCCGCGCTTTACCCAATGCGCTGCCGGGTACTCAAGGCGCAGGTTCGCAAGGCCCGGCGCAACCAGAAGGAACTGGTAACCAAGGTGGGCTTGGCCATAGAGGAGCGACTGCGCAGCGCGGGTATCGAACCTCGCGTCGTGGGCCGCGAGAAGCACCTCTTCGGTATCTACAACAAGATGCTCAATGAGGGCGGGGAGCGCAAAGGGTTCAACGCCGTTTTCGATGTTTACGGCTTCCGCATCATTGTTGATGACCTGGATACCTGTTATCGCTCCCTTGGCGTCATGCACGGCCTGTACAAACCCGTGCCCGGGTATTTCAAGGACTATATCGCCATTCCCAAGAGCAACGGCTACCAGTCACTGCATACCACGTTGTGGGGGCCGCAGGGGGTGCAGATCGAGGTGCAGATACGTACCGTCGAGATGGATCGTGTGGCCGAGATGGGGGTCGCCGCGCACTGGATGTACAAGACTGGTGACGACTCCCAGAACACGGCCCAGACCCGCGCCCGGGAGTGGGTCAAGGATCTGATGGAAATGCAGCGCAATGCCGGTAACCCGCTGGAGTTCATCGAGAACGTCAAGGTCGATCTGTTTCCGGACGAGGTCTACGTGTTCACTCCCCTGGGGGAGATCATGGAACTGCCGAGGGGCGCCACCATGGTGGACTTTGCCTACGCGGTGCACTCCGACATCGGCGACACCTGCCTGGCGGCCAAGGCCGACAAGCGACTGGTGCCGCTGCGCACGCCATTGCAGACCGGGCAGACCGTGGACATCATTACCGCGCCCGGTGCCCGTCCGAACCCTGCCTGGCTCGATTTCGTGGTCACCGCGAAGGCGCGCTCCGCGATCCGCCATTCTCTCAAGAACCTGCGGCGTGAGGAGGCAGTGAACCTGGGAAGGCGCCTGCTGGGCCAGGCCATGGAAAGCCTGGGGCACGATCTGGAAAGCCTCGAAACCAAAGACGATGTGGCGGCAGCACTCAAGAACCTGGGTGTCGACAGCCTGGAGAGCCTCATGGAAAGTATCGGCCTCGGAAGGCTGATGCCCTGGCTTGCCGCCCGGCACCTGACCGGCCTGACCGAGGACATGGGCGAGCACGTCTCGCCGGGCGCCGGCCGGGAACCGCTGACCATCCGTGGAACCGAGGGCGCCGTGGTGACCTTCGCTCGCTGCTGCAATCCCATACCCGGTGATCCCATCATCGGCTTTGCAAGTTCCGGGCGGGGTGTCGTGGTTCATCTGCAGGACTGCAAGAACCTGGTGGAGTACCGCAAGCACCCCGAGAAATGGCTTGATGTGCAGTGGGAGCCGGATGTAGACCGCGACTTCTCAGTGCCGATCCGCGTCGATGTGGTCAATCAGCGTGGCGTGCTTGCGGAGGTGGCCGCAAGCATCTCCGACATGGAAGGAAACATCGTCAACGTCGCGGTGGACGAGCGCGAGGGACTGATCGTGACAATCCACTTCACGATCGCGGTCAAGAACCGGCGGCACCTCGCCCGCATCATGCGGCGGCTGCGCGTACTAAAGACGGTTTTACGGATAAATCGCGTCAAGAGTTGATACTGCCGTGCACGGACGACGGCCCGCACTAACCCCGAGAATTGTCTGGTTTCTGGCCCTGCTGCTGTCGCTGGCGGGGTTTGTGCTGTTCGGGCGCCCCGCCGCCGGCGACTGCGGCACGCATGAAGACGTTGTACCCATCGCGCGCCTGGCCGGATTGCAGGGGGAGCCACCGGCCGACGGCACGCCGGTAGTGATTGACGGGACCGTCACCGGCGTTTTCCCTGGGCGCGACGGTCTCAACGGATTCTTCATCCAGCACTCCGACGATGCCGGCCCCGCCGGAATCTTCGTATACGCCCCGGGCTTCACGGCGGCCGACTGGCAGGTCGTCAGGCCTGGAGCGCGGTTGCGGCTCGAGGGGCTGACCGGTACCTGGCGTGGGCAGCCGCAAGTTCACCGCGTGCACGCCGTTCACGAATGCGGCGATGGCGATCTGCCCGCCGCCTCCGAATTGCGGCTGCCCGCGGATCAGGAGCGTCTGCAGGCCCTGCGGGGAACCCTGGTCTCCCTGCCGCAGACCCTGACCGTAACCGGAAACTACACCCTGGGCCGATTCGGTGCGCTCAAGCTCAGCGCCGGTGGGCGCCTGTTCCGGGGACGGGTGCCGGAGGATGGACGACTTCATCGCCTGATCCTGGATGACGGCAGTTACGCCATCAATCCGGAACCGGTGCCTTACCTCGATACATCAGGCACCCGGCGCAGCGGCGACAAGGTGCGCGGGCTTTCCGGCGTGCTGGCTCATGCCTTTGATGACTGGCGCATCCATCCCCTCCGCCCCCCGGCGTTCGAGAACGCGAACCCCCGTCGTGAAGCGCCCGACCGACCGGAAGGGCTGCTGCTGGCGACGTTCAATCTGGAGAACTACTTCATTA
>SLSJ01000171.1 GCA_007130525.1 Ectothiorhodospiraceae bacterium
CCGGTGTTCCGGTGTTCCGTTGGTCCGATGGCATATGCTGCGCCGGAAACCGCGTCGCAGAGCGCGGCGTTCCCGATAAACATCCTGGAGGATCCGATGGAAGAAGTCGTTATAGTCGCGGCAGCCCGCAGCCCGGTGGGAAGTTTCAACGGCTCGCTGGCCTCGCTGACCGCAGTAGACATGGGCGCCCAGGTCATCAAGGGTGTGCTTGAGCGCGCCGGCGTGGCGCCGGATCAGGTGGACGAGGTGATACTCGGCCAGGTGCTGACCGCCGCCTCGGGGCAGAATCCGGCGCGGCAGGCGTCCATCCGTGCAGGAATCCCGGACACCGTTCCGGCAATGACCATAAACAAGGTCTGTGGCAGCGGTCTCAAGTCCGTGCATCTGGCGGCCCAGGCGATCGCGCTGGGTGATGCCGAGGTGGTGATTGCCGGTGGCCAGGAGAGCATGTCCCAGGCCCCGCACGCGCTTCCGCGCTCCCGCCAGGGCCAGCGCATGGGTGACTGGAAGCTGGAAGACACCATGATTCGCGACGGTCTGTGGGATGCCTTCAACCAGTACCACATGGGCGTGACCGCAGAGAATCTGGTCGAGAAGTACGGAATCTCGCGGGAAGAACAGGATGCGCTGGCGGCAAGCTCCCAGCAGCGCGCGAACGCCGCCATCGAGAGCGGTCGTTTCAAGGACGAGATCATTCCGCTGCAGGTGCCGCAACGTAAGGGAGACCCCCTCGTGGTCGATACCGACGAGTACCCGAAAAAGGACGTGACCGCGGAGGGTCTGGCCAAGCTGCCGGCGGCGTTCAAGAAAGAGGGCGGCACGGTGACGCCGGGTAACGCGTCCGGTATCAATGACGGCGCCGCCATACTGCTGGTCATGTCCGGCAGCAAGGCGAAGGAGCTTGGGCTGACGCCGTTGGTCACCGTGAAGGCATATGCCAGCGCCGGCGTCGACCCGGCCATCATGGGCTCAGGACCGGTTCCGGCCACTCAGCGCTGTCTGGCCCGTGCGGGATGGAGCGTCGAAGACCTGGACCTGGTGGAGGCGAACGAGGCCTTTGCCGCTCAGGCGCTTGCCGTGGCCCGAGAGATGAAGTGGGATATGGACAAGGTCAACGTGAATGGCGGCGCCATTGCCCTCGGCCATCCCATAGGCGCCTCCGGCGCCCGGGTTCTGGTAACCTTGCTGCATGAAATGCAGCGACGTGATGTTGGCAAGGGGCTTGCCACGCTGTGCATCGGCGGCGGTCAGGGCGTTGCCCTCGCCGTGGAACGCTGACCCGAGTTATGTTGCGGCGCCCGCTTTGCGGGTGCCGCGCATGCAAAGTTTGCTGGGATTTCTGAGGGGCAGGAATGAGTGACGACGTCCGGATCATAAAGAAGTACCCCAACCGACGTTTATACGATACCGCCATAAGCAGCTATATCACGCTTGCGGACGTCAAGCGTCTTGTTACTGACGGGGTGGAGTTCAGGGTCGTCGACGCCAAGACCAAGGATGACCTCAGTCGGACCATCCTCCTGCAGATCATCAGCGAGGAGGAAGAGGGCGGCGAGCCGATCTTCAGCACGGATCTGCTGGCTCAGATCATTCGCTCCTATGGCGGAAACATGCAGAGCCTGCTCACCAGTTACCTGGAGAAGAGCATGGAGATGTGGGCTGACCAGCAACGGGTTTTCCGCGAGCGCACGCGGGATTTCATGGATGCAAACCCGATGTCGATGCTAACGCAGATCGCGGAGCGCAACCTCGCCATGTGGCAGGCGATGAGGGGTGTCAGCAAGGGTGGCGGCAAGAAGCCCTCGGAATCGCAGGCGCCGGCCGCTGACAAGAAGCCACCCGCCGAGGGCGGCGGTCAGTCTGCGAAAGAAGCGCAACATCGTCCTTCGCGGGGCAGGCAACGCGGCAAGCGCTCGTCCAGTTGACGCCCGATCTGCTGATGCCGGGCCCATCTGCAGGGGTATTCTCGCCGCCCGCCCGCGGCCTCCTCGATACGCAGCGGGTTATTGGGTTTCGCATCGGCCAGGCTTCTACCGAAAGGCATTGTCGTGAGCCGGGCCGCCTTCCTTAACACATACTTATCAAATACTTGCGCGAGTTCTCATTTTTGCTCACCGGATGTTGACAGGCAATCTCGCCTGTCCTTAACATCGTTATTTACCTTGTTGCGATGCACAACAAGTGTCGTTCAACAGGTGCCTCGGGTGCGCTTCGCGCCCATGTTTCCAGGACAGTCCGGCCCCGCTTATTGAGTCCCGGGGGTTCGGAAAAAACCCGGCCGATTACGGCATCCAGGCGGGCGAGGCGATGCGGCGCCCGACTGGAGGGGGACCGTTTTATGCCCAACTGAAGAGGACGCGTGAATGACCAATCGAGTAGCTCTGGTGACCGGCGGTAATGGTGGCATTGGAACCGAAATATGCAGGCAGTTGGCGGCGGCCGGCTACACCGTGGTAACCACCTGTGTGGATGCCGAGAAGGAGAGGATCGTTGACTGGCAGCGGGAGTTGGAAGGCGAAGGCGTCAAGGTGGGCTGGGTCGAATGCGACGTGTCCGATTTCGCATCCTGTGCCGCGATGGCCGAGGAGGTGGTTGCCGAGTACGGGCCGATCGACGTACTGGTCAACGCTGCCGGCATTACCCGGGATGCCTTTGTCCACAAGATGAACCACGAGAACTGGGAGTCGGTGATCAGTGTCAATCTCGATAGTGTGTTCAACGTGACCCGCCAAGTCATCGAAGGCATGCGGGAGCGCGGATTCGGGCGGGTGATCAATATCTCCTCGGTCAACGGTCAGAGCGGCCAATTCGGTCAGACCAACTACTCTGCCGCCAAGGCGGGGATGCACGGTTTCACCATGGCTGTTGCCAAGGAAGGGGCGCGCAAGGGCATCACCGCCAATACCATATCGCCGGGCTATATCGATACCGCCATGACAGCGGCTATTCCGGAAGAGGTGCGTGAGAGTATCGTGGCGCAGATTCCGGCGGGTCGCATGGGCAGACCCGAGGAGATCGCGCGCGTCGTGGTGTTTCTGGCGGCGGATGATTCCGGTTACGTCAACGGGGCCAATATTCCGGTTAACGGGGCGCTCTACACCAGCTTCTGATCAGGCGGCGAGACCTTCATTGAGGAGACGCCCGGGCGGACCTGTCTCAGGGTTACCCGGGCGTTTGCGTGTCCGTGGTGTCCGCATGCTGCCGGTTTTGGTTGACAGGCGTATACAGATCGGTATATGCTGCACAGCAACATCAGGCAGCCAAAAAAAACGGGAAATCCTGTCGGACATCCCGGAGATTGCGCTCTCTTCTTGGTTGCTTATGGTTTTGAGTGAAGTTCTCTCCTGCCGGAGTCGGAGCGCTCGAAGTCATGGTTTGCCGGTCAGTGCCGGCTCGGTCTCCTCCAAGGCGACACCCTGTCGCCTACCTTCGCCCCCTCCCCTCGAGGGGGTTTTTTTTTGTATGCGTCCCGCAGCGCAGGACGCGAGATTTATCGGGAACTAGTGCTGGATTCTACTGTCATCGGCCCGGATGACAAGTGTTTTCGATGTTGCGCCGCGTCAGTCCGGGAGCTGTGAGCCGGAGCATCCAAGCCACTGCAGCATCGCGGGGATCACCTCACGCTGCGCGACACCGCCGAGGAAAATCCCAAGGTGACCGCCGTTCACCTCGATTTCCCTGTAGCGCTTCGCCGGCACGCTGCGAGAGAGAGCGCGAGTGCATGGAGGCGGGACCAGGTGATCGTCACGGGCGCAGACATTGAGCACGCGGGCGCTGATCGACTCCGTCCTGATTCTGTTGCCGGCGATTACAAGCTTGCCGCGGGCAAGGGCGTTGCCGTGATAGAAGCAACTCACGAAGTCGGTGAACATGCGCCCCGGCTGATCCGGACAGTCATACATCCATGACTCCATGTGCAGGAATTCCTCGAGCAGGTCCGGGCGGTCGCGAAGGCTTGAGAGCCCCTGGTAGCGACGGACCAGCAAATCGGTAGGCTTGAGTGCGGCAAAGGCGATGGACAGGGCCATGCCCGGCACGTTGCCCGGTAACCCGTTCATGTCCCCCAGGGGGATGCTGGTTGCCAGTTCCGCCAGTGCGGTAGGGGCGGCGTGAAAGTCCAGAGGCGCGGCGAGGTTGATCAGCGTGGAGATCCACTCCGGATGCAGGGCGGCGTAGCACGTGAGTAGGGTTCCGCCCTGGCAGACGCCGGCGGCGTCCAC
>SLSJ01000098.1 GCA_007130525.1 Ectothiorhodospiraceae bacterium
GCCAGCACCGCTCCACCCATCGCCGCCAGGGTTATGGCAAAGCCGATGCGAAGCTTGAACAAGGCCGGGCAGAGCCGGACCAGCGCGGCTGCCGGCAGCGGAGCAACTGCCGGCAGCGCCTGGGTATTGGTGAGGCGTTCGTTCATTAGCTGAATTTCCAGACCGAGGCCAGGTATCCGTAGTTGATGAAGTAATAAACCACGAAGATCAGCAACAGGAACATGGCCAGCACGAAGGTGCCCGGGGCCGGGAAACCCTTGACGCCCAGACCGGCGTGACCGTGCCCGGTCAGGGATTCGGCCGGTCCGCGCAGAATTTCGGGCTTGGCATCTGAGTACTCGGAGGCAACATCCATCTTCCTGCCCAAGAAAATCGTGCCGACGATGACAAGCACGAAGATCACGCCGCCAGCCACCGCCATGATCGCGCTGACACCATTGAGAGCCATCATGGTGTAGGCCATGCCCGGATAGGCCCACTCGAAGGCCGAACCGGTAAAGGCCATGTCCCAGTGACGGCGGGAAACGCCGAGGGTGCCGGCACCCATCATGAAGAACGCCTGCAAGGCGGTGCCAATGCCGAACAGCCATGGCTGCCACTGGGCCAGCTTGGGCCATACCAGCTCCCGGCGGAACAGCACGGGTACCAGCCACAGGCTCAGGGCCATGAAGGCCAGCGTAGTGCCCAGTGCGACCGTACCGTGGAAGTGTCCGGGCACATAGATCGTGTTGTGGATCAGGAAGTTGATCTGCTCGGCTCCCATGACCACGCCGGAGATGCCGCCGATAAACCCGAAGCCAACCAGCGACAGGAACATGCCGGAGAAGACCGGATTGCCCCAGGGAGCCTTCCGGAGCCATTCGAACAGCCCCTTGCTGTGTCCCTTTTCACGCTGGGCGACCTCGATCGAGCCGGGCACGGTCAATCCGTGGACCAGGCTGGCAAGCACGGCCAGATACATCGCGTAGCTGGTGTTGAAGATCTTCCACTCGGTGCTCAGCCCGGGATCGCCAAGCAGGTGGTGGGCCGAAGCGATCGATATAAAGAGGATGTAGAGGAAGAACGCACCGCGACTGACTTTCTCCGACATCGGTTTGGCACCGAAGACGATTGCGGCTATCGCGTACCATACGGCCACATGCGCGGCAACGTTGATCTGCTGCGAGGAGTGGCCCAGACCCCACCAGACCAGTCGATACATCAACGGGTCGATATCGCTGATGTATCCGATCGACCACAGGAACGTCGGTATAAGAATGATGGCGCCGCAGGCGATCGTGAACACCGCGATTATGGCTGCGGTCAGTGCACCAAAGGTCACCAGCGGGATCGAGCCCTCGTAGGTTCGCTCATCACGCGCAACGACCAGCGTACCGAAGAAGATCAACACGGCGATCAGCGCCCCCACGGCGAACAGGATCAGCCCGAGGTAGAAATGGGGCTCCGCCGGCATGGGAACGTAGGAGGTCATCATGACGCTCGATCGCCCCTGCAGAATGGCCACGGCGGTGGTGGCCGCGCCGATGAGCATCAGCCCGAACGCCAGCCACCCCATTCTGGGCGTTGCCAGCCGGCAGCGCAGAAGAACCGAGGAACAGAAATACAGCAGGGCGACTTCAAAGAACAGGATCCAGACCAGCAGCAGCACAATGCCGTGCCCGGTCAGGACGGTGTAGAAGTCCTGGGCATTCAGAATCTGGATAGCCGGCCAGCGGGTCAGCGCAACCAGCAGGCCCAGGAACCCGCCAACGGCCAGGAAGATGGTCGCGGCAATGGCATTGGCCTTGATCAGGTTCTCGGCGGGCCGATGGAAAACAAGGCCGGTATCGGGACAGGTGCGAAATTGCGGATTCATTATTGATGTCCCTCTTAATTACTGTTGTCGACGACGTAGAGCTTGCTCAGCATCGCGTGGTGCAGAATGCCGCAGTACTCATTGCAGACAACCGCGTACTCTCCGGCTTCGGTAGGGGTAATGTTCAGCACCATTTCGTAGCCCGGGAGCACCTGGAAGTTGATGTTGATCGGCTGGATCGACAGCCCGTGCTGCCAGTCGGTTGACGACACGTGCAGGCGATAGGTCTCGCCTTTTTCCAGTTCCAGGATTGGGTACCAGTCCCACAGGCGGCCCAGCAGGTAGATGTCACTGCCGGCGGGCGGACGCACGACCGGGATCTGGCGGTCGGTCTCGTGACGAACGGTGTATTGTTCGACGAATTCGTTTACCTTCTCGGTGAAACGCTCGGGCGGGACGCGATAGGCTTCGCCGGAATAGTTCTGTTCTCCGTAGACGTGCCAGAACGGCATGAAGAAGAACATGATCAGACACCACACCAGGGCGATACCGATCCAGACGAGTTCAATCCGGTCGACGGGCTGCTTCCACCAGACTTTTTGGGCGGGGGGATGTATCGCGGTCATGGTTGTTTGCTCCCAGTCTTAGCGTCCAACGGGAATCGTGACGATTTCCATCACACCCCAGATGATGTAACTCACCGTCGGCACGGTGACCCCGATAAACAACAGCAAGAACGGGTTGTCGAGCACGCGTTGCATTACCGGCATGCGCTCTTCTGGCTGTTCATCGGAAGGTTGTTCGGGATTTGTACGATGCTCTTCAGCCATGACCTGGCCCTCCTGGTTGTGGGCATAACATGTAAACGTGGTACATGTTTATAGTTAAACTTGTTCGCGCCTGATTGGCAGGCTAGCCTCGCCGCCACAGACGATTCATTGATCCGGGTCAATTTTGGGGTTCCGCCGGAAATTGGCTGCCAGTGCCGTGTCGCAGTGGGCAGGGCCGCCCGTGCGATGCCGCTGCGGTGTTTATCATATCGTCGAAACGTCGGACCGGCGCGCTCCCTCGGCATGGTGATCCAGCCATGGGGATAGCGCCATCCCGCCGCGGCACGGCAAACCGCTCACAACCTGGCGTGAGTAATTCAAGTGGACGCTGATCTTCGCGCTGGCCCGCATATCTCGCTGCCGTTTGTCGCGAGGGCGTCGAGATGCCGCTGTGATGGGGGCACGGACCGGAAGACGGCGATGGCGTAGCCGACACTACGTCGAGCCGGCTGGAGGGAGTACGCCCCCGACACAGCGAGCAGATCGGTGTGCGTAGTAGAAGGGCGGTGAGATATGCGGGCTAGAAGCGGTTCCTTGTCCGGGTCACGGCTGTCCGGGCCCGGATTTGACCTCGGTCAGGTTTCGGCCTTGCGTAACCGGCTATTGTTTGCATCAGCCGGCAGATATGGTGCGGGCGCGGGATTGGCGAACGAGAGAGTCGTGGAGCGTAAATCGGTGACAAGGAAAATCATTTTGCTGGGTATCGTGGCGTGGTTGCTCGGCGCTTGCAGTCCGGGTACGGACCAGCCGCCGGTGGCGGACTCGTGGACGAAGATCGATGCCGACGGGCAGCCACTGGCCGATTTGTCCGATCAAGCCCACCATTGCGTGCTCGATGAGCGCACCGGCCTGATGTGGGAGGTGAAGCGCGATGAAACCGGCCTGCACCACCCGGCCCATACCTTTAGCTGGTACAGCACCGATGAGCAGGCGCACATGACCGAGCCGGGGCTGGCCGACGGTGGTGACTGTGCTCTGTCGCGCTGCGACACCGAAGGCTTTGTTGAAGCAGTCAACGAGGCCGGCCTGTGCGGATTCCAGGACTGGTATCTGCCCAGGCGCGATGAGTTGATGACACTGGGTGATCGCCGTTTGATTGACGAACAGGGTCTCGTCATCGATACAGGGTTCTTCCCCCATACGATTGCCGGCGAATACTGGACCGCCGAGACGTTCCGTCTCTATCCGCAAAGCGCCTGGGCGGTCGATGCCCGCAATGGCCTGGACCGTGCCGATTACAAGACCGAGTCCAAGGCGGTCCGACTGACCCGCCGCCATCAGCCGCCAATTGGGGAAATGCCATGAACTCTATCGAACGTCGCAATCAGAGCATTCTCGGCATGTGGCTGATGATCTGCTGCGTGGTATTGCTGATCCTGGTTGTTGTAGGCGGCGCTACCCGGCTGACCGGCTCGGGCCTGTCAATGGTCGAATGGCAGCCGGTTACCGGTTTCATTCCGCCGATGAATGAAGAGACCTGGATGCAGGAGTTCGATGCTTATCGGGCCAGTCCGGAATATCAGAAGCTTAACTACGGCATGTCGCTGGCCGAATTCAAGGTGATCTACTGGTGGGAGTTCGGTCATCGGCTGCTGGCCCGCGGCCTCGGCCTGGTCTTTGCTCTGCCGCTAGTGTGGTTCTGGTGGCGGGGCATTATTCCGCCTCGTTTGCGCTGGCCGCTGGTAGGCCTTCTCGTGCTTGGCGGCCTTCAGGGGTACATGGGTTGGTACATGGTGCAGAGCGGCCTGGTCGATATCCCCAGGGTCAGCCCCTATCGACTGGCCGCCCATCTGACGCTGGCACTGATCATTTTTGCCATCATGTTCCGGTTGGCGATGGGACTGCTCTGGCCCGCTCCTCCAAGGCGCGAAGCTTCCCGATGGCGAGGCTGGACGATGGCCCTGCTGGCGCTGGCGTCAATCACCATCGTTTCGGGCGCATTTGTCGCCGGGCTCCACGCCGGACTGGTATACAACACCTTTCCTCTCATGGCAGGCCGCTGGATACCCGACGGAATACTCGGGCTGGAACCGATGTGGCGAAACTTCTTCGAAAACACCGCCACGGTACAGTTCACTCACCGTGTCCTGGCCCTGACCACACTGGCCGTAACGCTGATCACCTGGTTCCGGGTCTGGAAGCGAGAAGCCGACCCGGTGATTCGCAGGACGTTCCACGTGCTGGCGGCCGTGGCCATGGGCCAGGTTACGCTTGGCATTGCCACACTCCTGATGTACGTGCCGGTGACACTGGGCACCATCCATCAGGGAGGCGCCGTCATCCTGCTCAGCGCCATACTTTCGGCCGACTACGTCGTCAGTCGACAGCGCGACCGCGTTCCCGAAACCGCGCACTCGGGAAGGTTGGCCGCGACATGAACTGTCGGTGGCGCCGTGCGTCCATGCCGCTGGTCTTGCGTTCAGGCAATTCCGGCACGGCGACGGTGATCCGGCCGGCATCCGCTGGGGCGTAAACGCGGCGGCGCGGGAACGAATTTCCGCTCAGCGCTCTCCGGCAAACCGCCGGCCTGCGCCCGAACGATAATCTCACCGGCGCCGGCCGGCAGGCAGTCCGACCGCGGCCGGGACGATCCGGAACACCTGGGCGTGTTTCGACCGCGGCCATCCGGCGTCTCCGCCGCTCGCGCCAACCCGGCGAGGTCCGCCCCGCCGAGGTGCCCGCAGTCCCAGCACGATCATCACGGGCACGGGGGACATGCGCGCCGATGCGCGGCCGACCAGCGTCACGCCGAACGTTGAGCGATCAGCCTCCCTTCACGCCCCTGGCGATGCGATCGCCGATATCCTTGTCGATGTTGCGCCAGTATTCGAACGCACGTTCCAGCACGGGCCCCGAGACGCCGTTGCCGAGGTGCCCGACAACGTTGGTCACCAGGCGTGCGCGGGCATCGTCGTCCATCACCTCGCGCACCAGCGTGCCGGCCTGGCCGAAGTCGTCGTCATCCTTACGCAGCGTATAGGCGGCGCGCACAAACTCGCCATCGGCCTCCCAGTTCGCCATCTCCGGATACGACTCGCTGTCGGCCGCCGGGCCGCCCTTCGAGTTCGGCGCGTACACCGGATCGGAAACGTTCTGGACGCGCATCGCCCCTTCCTTGCTGTAACTGTGCACCGGACACTTGGCGGAATTCACGGGAATCTGCTTGTAGTTCACGCCGAGCCGCGCGCGGTGTGCATCGGCATAGGAGAACACCCTTGCCAGCAGCATCTTGTCCGGGCTCACGCCGGTACCGGGGACCATGTTGTTGGGCTCGAATGCCGCCTGCTCGATCTCCGTGTGGTAATCGGTCGGGTTGCGGTCCAGAGTCAGTTGCCCGACCTCGACCAGCGGGTAGTCGCCATGCGGCCAGACCTTGGTCAGATCGAAGGGATTGAAGCGATACGTCTCGGCATCCTTGAACGGCATGATCTGCATGTTGAGCGTCCAGCTCGGATGCTCGCCTCGCTCGATCGCCTGGTACAGATCGCGGGTGTGGTAGTCGCCGTCGGTGCCGGCGAGCCGGTCCGCTTCCTCCTGGGTCAGGAACTCGATGCCCTGATTGGTCTTGAAGTGGTACTTCACCCAGAATTTCTGCCCCCTGTCGTTCACCCACATGTAGGTGTGACTGGAGTAGCCGTTCATGTGTCGCCAGGTCTTCGGGATCCCACGGTCACCCATCAGCCAGGTTACCTGGTGGGCCGACTCCGGCGACAGCGTCCAGAAGTCCCACTGCATGTCGTGGTCGCGGAGGTTGCTGTCGGCGCGTCGCTTCTGCGAGCGGATGAAGTGCTGGAACTTCATCGGGTCGCGAACGAAGAAGATCGGGGTGTTGTTACCGACCATGTCGAAGTTGCCCTCGCTGGTGTAGAACTTCACCGCGAAACCTCGCGGGTCACGCCAGGTGTCCGGGCTGCCACGCTCCCCGGCAACCGAGGAAAAGCGCAGTACGACATCGGTCTTCGCGCCCGGCTGGAACAGCGCAGCCCGGGTGTACTCGCTGACGTCGTTGGTCACCTCGAAACGCCCGAAGGCTCCGCCGCCCTTGGCATGTGGCTGGCGCTCGGGGATGCGCTCGCGGTTGAAGTTCGCCATCTGTTCGATCAGATAGTGATCGTGCAGCAGGATCGGGCCGTTGGGTCCCACGGTCAGCGAGTGCTCGTCGCTTGTTACCGGGATTCCGGCATCGGTGGTGGTGGGTTTGCCTCTCTCGTTTGTCACGGTAACGCCCCTCTAGTGTTGGCTGTGGCTGTGGCTATTCGCTCGAGGATCTGGCGCGCCGGCTTCCTGGTCATCCGGAAGTCCGGCAGCAGCGGCCAGGGGGCCGGCAGCCCGGCTTCTCAGGTTGACCGGAACCGGCGCACCTGCAGCGTTTGTCAGAGCATTGCGCTCGCGATGACTACTGTCCTCTCTCAATGTCCGGCGCTTCTTCGTCCGGACCTGCTGTCAGCATAGATGCTGCCCGGATACGCACAATCGCGCGGCACGGATACCCATTGACAGGCGAATCAAATACCCGGCAGCGGGTCGTCGCTGTCACCACACAGGGGCAGGTCGGGCCGGCGTGATTGTTCCGGCAGCTTGCGACGCACTCCCTGCAGGGCCGAGCGTAGACCTTCCTCGAGCACGGGGTGGTAATAGGGAAGCAGCAATGCATCGGTGACATTCACGCCCTGCTGGATCAGCCAGGCGAGCTGATGGCCGAGGTGTTCCGCACCGGTCACGGCCATTTCGCCGCCCAGCAAGCGTCCGTCGCTGTCGGCGTAAACGCGCAACAGCCCGCCGACATTGCCCATGATGATCGCGCGGCCAAGCTTGCCGAAGTCCGCACCGCCAATCAGCGCGTCATCCGGCAAATCGCTGAATGCGAGCCCCGTTCGGGCGATTTCCGGTTCGGTAAAGACGATGGCCAGCGGGATTCGCCGGGTCAGGCACTCTGCGTCGGCATTCAGGGCGTGGTAGGCCGCAACGCGCCCTTCGTCCGCCGCCTCGTGCATCAGCGGGATTACGCCGTTCACATCCCCGGCAAAATAAACCGGCGTGTCCCCGGCGCGCAGGCGCCGGGGGTCCAGGTCGGGCAGGCCCTGCCGGTTCAGCTCCAGGCCCAGCGCCTCCAGGTTCAGTTCGTCAATGGCAGGCTTGCGGCCCATG
This sequence comes from Ectothiorhodospiraceae bacterium, assembly GCA_007130525.1. Taxonomy (GTDB): domain Bacteria; phylum Pseudomonadota; class Gammaproteobacteria; order Nitrococcales; family Aquisalimonadaceae; genus Methylonatrum. The sequence goes on from SLSJ01000098.1 coordinate 7,774, forward strand.
GCCGCGAGCACCGCGTCCACGGTGATGCGCTGTTCGCCGAACCGCACGGCAACGCCGCCGTCGGTGAGTTCCGGTTCGACAGTGTGGCCGGTATGGATATGCATGTGTCTGCCAAGGGCTTCCAGCGCCGAGGCGTTGACGTCCGGATCGGTCAGGCCCGCGATCCGGTCGTCCAGGCCGAACGCGTGCACTTCCACGCCCAGCATGGCCAGCGCCTGGCCCAGCTCGGTGCCGACGGCCCCCAGCCCGACCACGGCCAGACGTTTCGGCAGGCTCTCCTGCTCGAACAGGCTGTCGCTGGTCAGCAGGCGTGAACCCAGCGCCTTCCAGGGACCGGGGACGATCGGCCGGCTGCCAGTAGCGACAATGATCGCGCCGGCACTGACCTGCTCGCCGTTGAGGTCCAGCGTGTCGGGCCCGACAAAGCGGGCGGCCGCCTTGAGGTAACGCTTGCCGAGCTTCTCCACCGTCGCCCTCGGGCCCGTGGCGAATCCGTCGCGCAACTTGCGAACCTCCGCCAGAATGGCGGCGCCGTCGGCTTCGCCGGCTGGAGTGGCAACGAATCCGTTCTGCGCCAGCTTGCGGGCAGCGGCAACGTCGCGGGCAAGCTTGAGCAGGGCCTTGGAAGGCATACAGCCCACCCTTGCGCAAGTCGTGCCAAGTGGGCCGGGATCCACCATCAAGATGTCATCGGTGACGGTGGATGCCTCCTTGAAGGCGCTGAGCCCGGCCGTACCGGCTCCGAGAATCACGACACGTACATGGCGTTTCATAAGCTCCTCCCCGAGCATTCGACAGGTCCGCCGCAGGCAATGGCGAACCGGACACTAACCGCCGCCAGCGGGCATGTGGCAGGTCGCGCAACTGATTACCCCGTTCGCCGATACGCTGGAGTCGAAGAACAGCATCTTGCCCAGGCCCGACGTTTCCTGGGTCAATGAATTGTCTGCCGGGACGGGTGGAAGTGCCGGCGGCAGCCGCCGATGGTGCCAGCCGGTCTGGTTCATGACGTCCTCCGGGAAGTATCGGTTACAGGGCTCGAGTGGCCCTGTGGCAGTCGCATTCGACACTTCCCGATTCCACCCTGAACAGGATCCAGCCGTGTTGACAATAATCATGAGCCGCGGCGACAGGCTGAATATTCACGGGCCTGTAGTCGAACGATCGCCGTCATGACGATCCAGGTATCCGGTTCCTCGCAGGACCCGGACGACGCGCCGATGCCCGGCGAGGACCACGAAACATGTCACGGCAACGCTCGGGAGAGACGGCCGGATCCATCAGCAACGCATTCGCGCAAGCGAAGGGCTACCGATTGATTAGACTCAATGTCAACTGCACCCGCCATTGCTATTCTTTGCCAGGTATCTCCACGTCGAAACTCCACCCTGGTGTCGGCACCTGCGGCGACGGTGGAGAAAAAGAACCGGAAAAATCAAGAGGGTTACGCAAATGGGCGAGGGGCTCACCAAAGCAGCGGCCCGCAACATCTTTTACGGCGGGTCGCTGTTCTTCTTCTTACTGTTCGCGGCGCTGACCGTGCATAGCCACTGGTACATCGTCAATGTCTCCACAGACAGGGAGGGATTCACCGAGTCGGTCAAACTGGGCAAGGAAGTCTGGGAAGAGCACTCCTGCATCAACTGCCACACCATCCTCGGTGAAGGCGGCTACTTCGCCCCGGAACTGGGCAACGTATGGACCCGCTTTGGCGGCAGGGAAAACCCGGAAGGCGCCCGTGCCGCCCTTGCCGGCTGGATGCGCGCCATGCCCACCCGCTCGCCCGGTCGCCGACAGATGCCCTACTTCGATATCAACGACGAGGAGATGGACGCCCTCATCGATTTCTTGGAGTGGACCGACCGCATAGACACCCAGGGCTGGCCACCGCATCCGTCGGGCTGAACCGGGTCAAGGTCATTCCTGGAACGTTCAAGCGGAACGGAGACAAGAAATCATGAAATACGAAACACAGAAAGTGGCCTTGCCGTTCTTTGCGGTCGCCATGGCGCTGTTCGCGCTGCAGATCGTCTTCGGCATTCTGGCGGCAACGGTCTACGTGGTGCCGGAGTTTCTTGCCGAAGCCATGCCATTCCACATCATGCGGATGAGCCATACCAACCTGCTGCTGGTCTGGCTGCTGATCGCCTTCATGGGATGCACTTATTACCTGTTGCCGGAAGAAACGGAAACGGACATTCACAGCCCCATGATCGCCTATGTCCAGCTGGGGATCTTCGCCTTTGCCGGTGCGGCGGCACTGATCGGCTATCAGTTCGAAATCCACGGCGGACGGCATTACCTGGAGCAACCGCTCTGGGTAAAGATACTTATCACCGTTTCATTCCTGATGTTCCTGTACAACACCAGCCTGACGCTGCTGAAGGGACGCAAGACCGCCATCAGCATGGTTCTCATGCTGGGTCTGTGGCTGGCCGCCATATTCTGGCTATTCGCATTCTACAACCCCGCCAACCTGGCCCTGGACAAGCTCTACTGGTGGTGGATCGTCCACATCTGGGTTGAAGGCGTGTGGGAGCTCATCATGGCGTCCCTGCTGGGCTACCTGCTGATCAAGATGACCGGGGTTGACCGCGAGATCATCGAGAAGTGGCTGTATGTCATTGTCGGTCTGGCACTGTTCTCCGGCCTGCTTGGCACCGGTCACCACTACTACTGGATCGGCACTCCCGCCTACTGGCAGCCGATTGGCAGCATCTTCTCCACGCTGGAGGTGGTCCCGTTCTTCGCCATGCTGGTGTTCGCCTTCTACATGTTCTGGAAGGGCAGCCGCAATCACCCCAACAAGGCCGCCATGCTGTGGACGCTGGGTTGTGCCGCAATGGCCTTTTTCGGCGCCGGAGTCTGGGGCTTTATGCACACCCTGTCGTGGATCAATTTCTACTCCCACGGCACGCAAGTCACGGCGGCGCACGGCCATCTGGCCTTCTACGGCGCCTACGTCATGCTGGTGCTCGGCGTCATCACATACGCCATGCCGCAGATGCGCCGAGTGCAACCCTACAATCAGATTCTCAACATGTGGGCGTTCTGGGTCATGACATCGGCCATGGCCTTCATGACATTCACGCTGACCTTCGCCGGCGTGGTTCAGACTCACCTGCAGAGGGTACTCGGCATGCGGTTCATGGAGATCCAGGCTCAGCTGGACGTGTTCTACGCCATGCGCCTGGGTGCCGGCGTGGCCATGGCCATCGGCGTGGTACTGTTCCTGTATGCCATCTTCGGCCCGGCACGGGAGCAGGTACCGGCAACGGCGAATGTGGCCGCTGACGCGGACTGATGCGCACTGGCCGCCCGCCATATGAAGGCGGGCGGCCACTTCATGATATGGATGAGGACAGTGCATGATGCAGCCAATGACCGAACGCCCCGGCAGACAGGAGCACACGATCCCGTACTACCAGCCGGTTGGCTCCGAGTGCGAACTGTTTCGGCATGCCCACGAGCAACACCTGCCGCTGTTGCTCAAAGGACCCACCGGTTGCGGCAAGACCCGTTTCGTCAGCCACATGGCGGCGCAACTGGGTCGACCGCTGTTCACCGTGGCCTGCCATGACGACCTCACCTCCGCCGACCTGACCGGCCGTTATCTGCTGCAAGGCGGTGAAACCCGGTGGGTAGACGGCCCGCTGACGCGGGCCGTGCGCGAAGGCGGCATCTGTTATCTGGATGAAGTGGTGGAAGCCCGCAAGGACGTCACCGTGGTGCTGCACCCCCTCACCGACGACCGCCGCCTGCTGCCACTGGAACGCACGGGTGAACTGCTGGAGGCTCCACCGGAGTTCATGCTGGTGGTCTCCTACAACCCCGGCTACCAGCACATTCTGAAATCCCTGAAACCCAGTACCCGGCAGCGATTCGTGGCCATGGAATTCGGCTTTCCACCGCCGCAGGTGGAATGCGAGATCGTTGCCCGCGAAAGCGGGCTCAAGCATGAACAGTGCGCCGCCCTGGTGAACCTGGGAACCCGCTTGCGCGAACTCAAGGGCCAGGATCTGGAAGAAGGCGTATCCACGCGCCTGCTGGTTTACTGCGCCACCCTGATCAATGCGGGGATGCCGATCCTGGAGGCGACCCGCAGCACGCTGGTGGAGCCGCTCAGCGATGACGCGGATGTGAAGGAAGGCCTGATGGAGGCGATCCATGCCACGTTCGGCTAGGGAGACGCACCCTAGCCGAAGGTGACAATGGATCGGTGTCGCCCCCGTCCTTGGGCAACCCCAGGAGCACACAGGGATGCTGCAATTTCTGGAAATCGAGGAATTCGTTGGCCGCCACTGGCACCGATGGGCATCCCGCGCCGCCAGCTATCCACGACATCCCGAAGCCGCGGTATCCCTGGACAGCCTGCGAAACGCCCTCGGCGTATTCTTCCGCGCCACCGGCGGCCCGCTCGGACTGGAAGTCGCCGCCATCGTCGCCCGCAATTCGCGTCACCGCCTCAGCCTGCGGCAACGGCTGGGCTTTGACGAGGAGCCCGTGGACCAGGCCCGTCGCGACGAGGAGAATCTGCTGTTACCGCCGGTTCTCGACTATTTCCCGCGCAGGGAACTGAACCGGGACTTGTACTTCTGGCTCGCCGCCTTTCTGGCCGTGGCGCGTCACCCCGGGTTGCCTGCCAACTGCAATCCGCTGCAACGTGACGTGGCCCTGCTACGCGAAGCGCGCCGGGCCAGCCGCCAGGTATGCGACACCTTTCCCGGTCTCGGCCGTCGCTATCAGGCACTGTGTGACGAACTGCTCATGATTCGCCCCAAGCGTAGACTGCCGCCCGTGGAGGCAGCCGTGGAGACCTGCATTCGCATGTTGCTCGGCGCCACTCCGACACTGAACCCATCCAGCGCCACGGTCATGAGGGCCGTGCGCGGTGAGCCCGCGGCACTGGACGGGCTGCGCGTGCCCCGCGATTACCGCCCGCCACTTCCCGTGCCCGTCTGGGGGGAGATCGCACTGCTGGGTCAAGGCGGACGCAAGGAAGGCGTGGACGACCCGGAGGAAGGCGCCAACGCAAAAAGTCCGAAGTCGGCCCGGGAGGGCAAGCGCAAGGCCGAGCGGCGGCGGCAGGATCAATGCGAGCGTGATGACCCGCTGGTGCTCAACCGCTTCGAGAAAATGCTTTCATGGACCGAGATGGTGAACGTCAACCGGCTGGTGGAGGACGAGGAGGACGAAGCGGCCAAGCGCGCCGCCGAGCAGATCGAGGAAATCACGCTGAGTCCGCACAAGCAGCGGGCCGCCACCCGCCTGAAGGTGGACCTGGATCTGCCACCGGAAGGCGTGACCGGCGGCCGGCTGAAAGCAACCTACACCTATCCGGAGTGGAATTACCGCAAGGGCTGCTACCTGCACGCACATTGCGCCGTGCATACCAGTCTTCAGTCCGAGGAAGGCGAGGACTGGGTACCGGACGACGCCACCCGCCGGCGAATCCGCCAGGTACGCCGGCAGTTCGAGGCCCTGCGGCCCCGGCGTGAAATCCTTCGTGGTCAGCCTGACGGCACCGATCTGGACACGGATGCGGTCATACGCGCGCGGTGCGACCTCCTGGCTACCGGCGAGGACAGCGACCACATCTACCTGGACGCGCGGGATCAGGCCCGGGATCTCGCGGTGGCGATTCTCGTGGATGTCTCGCTGTCCACCGACGCCTGGCTGGAAGACCGCCGGGTACTCGACGTGGAGAAGGAGGCGCTGCTGGTACTGGCGCACGGCCTCGCCGCCTGCGGCGATGACTACGGTATTTTCTCGTTTACCTCGCACCGTCGTACCCGGATATGGATCCGCACCCTGAAAGACTTCAGCGAAACCATGACGGAAAGGGTATCGCGTCGTGTATGCGCCCTGAGTCCCGGCCATTACACGCGCATGGGACCGGCAATTCGTCACCTGGCCACGGAATTGGAACTGCTGCCGAACCGCAACCGCCTGCTTCTGGTGCTCACGGACGGAAAACACAACGATACCGACTACTACGAAGGCCGGTATGCCATCGAGGACACCCGAAAGGCCATCATCGAAGCCCGACGCAAGGAAGTCACCGTATTCGGCGTAACCGTGGACAGCAAGGCCCAGCAATACTTCCCCTACCTGTTCGGCCGCGGCTGCCACGCGATCGTCAACCAGCCCGCACACCTGGCGACGGCACTACCGGCCATCTACCGGCAGATCATCAGCAACTGACCGACGCAGCGGGCACCGGGTTCAGCCGGGCAATCCGGAGCCGATACCGGCAAGGCGGGTGTGATTGACGGATACACCATCCGGGATACGGCGACTCGCTATCACCTGGAGGGCATCAGGCACTTCGACCCGGAACTCCCGGCCACGGGTGGAGATCCAGCCCTTGCTCTCCCAGTTTCTAAGGTGTCGGCTCGTGGTTTCGGGTGTCAGCCCCAGGTAGGCAGCGAGGTCCGCCCTGGCCATGGGCAGTCGAAACCTGCTGAGCCCGTCGGCGCTAAGGACCTGAAGCCGCCCCGCAATATTCAGCAAGGCCAGCGCCAGGCGTACCTCGGCGCGCGTACCCAGCATCAACTGGTGCATCCTCTCTCGGCGCCCGACTTCCCGCGCGGCCAGTTGCAGCAGGCGCTTCCGGACACCCGGATACCGTGTACTGAGATCTTCCAGATCCGTGGAGCGGATTACGCACAAGGCGGAGGGCGACAGCGCAGTGATCAGTCCCAGGTAGCGGCCCGTACCCAGAGCGGAAAGCCCAATCAACTCACCGGGAAAATGGAAATCGATCACCTGCGGAGAGCCGTCCTCGGAGACGGTGGTGGTCTTCAGCGCTCCAGCCCGCAACATGTAAAGGGCCTGGAAAACCTCGCCATCCCGCCGCAGGGTCTGGCCGCAGCCCAGTGATGTCTTGTCCTGCGTCAGCCTGGCCAGCAGTTGTCGGCTGTCGGGATCCTGGAGAGCCTCCCCCAGTATCCCGGCGAGCACACACCTGGGGCACATGCTTGGGACTTCGCCATTCCCGCCGTCGGTTCCTTGGACGCGCTGCCCCATCGGTACCCCCCTCACACGACCCGCCTGAACCAAACGATGTCCGGGGACAGACCCGTGCTGCCATGCACTCCAACGGCAGGCCCGTTATGGGAAGAACCCCAACATCAAAGAAAATATGGTTTACATCTTTTACAATTGCAAACTGATGCAGGCCTCTCCCCGGCGCTTGCCGCCGACGGCCGCGCAAGCTTTCGGTGAGGAATGACCACCTCCGGCGCATTGCCCCTGGCCGGCCGAATGATGACAATACTTCCAGGGGGAGTCGGTACACGAACGGGTATGCGGAAGCGGATTCCGGAAGCCTGTCGGGGCAGGACCGAGAGACTCCCGGGGACACGCTGATGGGTTTAGGCAACTAGCCCGCATATCTCAACGCCCTTCTATTGCGTACGCCGATCTGCTCGCCGTGTCGGGGCGTACTCCCTGCAGCCGGCTCGACGTAGTGTCAGCTACGCCTTCGCCGTCTTCCGGTCCGTACCCCCCGCCACAGCGGCATCTCGGCGCCCTTGCGA
>SLSJ01000066.1 GCA_007130525.1 Ectothiorhodospiraceae bacterium
CCGATGTAGGAGGCCAGCCCCCTGGCCGATGAGGCGCGCCCCGGCGGTGGTCGATCGCCGAGAGGGCTCGGCTCCCGCAAGCTGTCTTTCCCGAACACGGAAAACGGAAAACCGAACACCGCGCCCGCTTCGCGGGCGCTATTTCCCCGCCCTCACCAGCCCGCCGAGACCGGCGTCTTCCAGGGCTTCGTTGACCATGGCGCGGATGGCGCGTGGGTCATCCATGGCGCAGGCCCGGCTGAGCAGGTCCCCGGCATGATCGCAGGTGAAACTGCGAATCACCCATTTCACCTTGAGCAGACTGGACACGCTCATGCTGAGGCCGCTTATGCCCATGCCCAGGAGCAGAATCGCAGCGGCGGGATCGCCGGCCATGGCGCCGCACACGGAGATGGGTTTGTCATGGCGCCGTGCCGCCTCGACTGCCTGGCGGATGGCGTTGAGCACCGCCGGATGCAGTTCGTCATAAAGGTCGGCGACGCGGGCGTTGTTGCGGTCCACCGCCAGCAGGTACTGGGTCAGATCGTTGGAACCCACGGAGAGGAAGTCGGTGCGCTCGGCCAACTGATCGGCCATGTAGATGGCGGAGGGCACCTCGAGCATGACGCCCAACTCGGGCATCTCGATCTCGATGCCTTCCTCCTCCAGTTCGTCACGGGCGCGAAACAGTAGTGAACGGGCTTCCTCTACCTCCGACAATCGGCTGATCATGGGCAGCATCACCCGCAGGTTGCCGCAGCCGGCGTTGGCCCGAAGCATGGCGCGAAGCTGGGTGAGAAAGATTTCCGGGTGGTCGAGGGTAAGACGTATACCGCGCCATCCCAGGAAGGGGTTCTCCTCGCGCACTGGAAAGTAGGGCAGCGGCTTGTCGCCACCCACATCCAAGGTTCGCAGCACGACGTGCCGCGGCATGAAGGGCTCCAGCACCTGCCGGTAGACCAGTGTCTGTTCGTCCTCGCCCGGAAAGCGCTCCCGGGTCATGAACGGAAATTCGGTACGGTGCAGCCCGATGCCATCGCAGCCGCTGGACAGCGATGAGGTAATGTCCGACATCAGACCGGTGTTGGCGTACAGGCCCATACGGAAGCCGCAGGGCGTTTCCGCCAGCTGGCCCTTGAGCGCCTGCAGCCTTTCGGAGAGTTCCGCGTCTTCCCGCAGCAGGCGCCTGTACTCGCGACGCACCTGTCGATTGGGCTCGATGTAAATACGGCCGGCGTAGCCGTCGACGATGATCTCCTTGCCTTCGAGCCGGCTCACGGGCAGTTCGCCCACGCCCATGACCGCCGGGACGTTCAGCGCCCGTGCCAGTATGGCCACATGGGAATTTCCTGAGCCGCGGGCGGTGACGACGCCCGCCAGACGGTCGGTTGGGATTTCGGCAAGCTGCGAGGCGGTGATCTCCTCGCCCACCAGCACCGTGCCCGCCGGCACCTCCCGGGTGTCGCCCGTGTCCAGCTTGAGTCGCATGAGAACACGGCGACCGATGTCGCGGATGTCTTCCGCGCGCTCACGCAGGTACGGGTCTTCCATCTCGTCGAACACGCTCACGTACTGCGCGATGCTGTCGCGCAGGGCGCCCGAGGCCCAGTTGCCCTCTCGGATGCGGTTGACCGTGCCCGTAACGAAGCTTTCGCTATCCAGCATGCGCAGATAAACATCGAAGATCTCGTGCTCGTCCGTGGGCACGGCATCGGCCAGCCTGGCCGCCAGATCACGGACCTCGGCCTTGACCGCTTCCCGGGCACGGTGAAAAACCTCGACCTCGCGCTCGATATCGTCCACCTGCCGGTCGGGTACCGCGAACAGGTCGGCCGGGGAATAGGCCACCATGGCGCGGCCCATGGCCACGCCCGGGGCTCCGGGCACGCCGGTCATGGTCCGTGAACCGCTTGCGGGAACCAGGCCGGCGAGCCCGTTCTGCGGCCCGCCGCTGGCCTCGCCGTGGGCGATGGCGCCGGAAAGCTGCGCTGCCATGGTGACGATGAACGCCACCTCTTCCTCGCCGAAGCGCCGGCGCTCGGCCTGCTGCACCACCAGCACACCCAGCAGCCGGCGGAAGTGGATGATGGGGGCGCCCAGGAAGGAGTGGAATTTCTCTTCCCCGGTCTCGGGGAAATAGCGGTACCGCGGATGGGCCTCCGCGTCCTCCAGGTTGAGGGGCTCCTTGCGTTCGCCCACCAGGCCCACCAGACCCTCGTCGAAGCCCAACCGCACGCGACCGACCGAATCGGGATTGAGACCCTTGGTCGCCATCAGCACGTATTGCTGGGCGTCCTGATCCACCAGGTACACGGAGCAGACATCCACACGAGTGGTTTCCGCCACCCGCTTTACGATGATATTGAGCGCATGACCGAGCCCGCGGGCGGAGTTCACCTCCTGAATTATCGTGTGCAGTGTCTGTAGCATCGCTATGCGGTGTTCCACACGCCCCTTCACGAACCTCGGTGGTTTACGCCGGTCCGTCGTAAATATGTTCCTGGTTGACGCGCACGAGCACCCTGAAGCGGGCGCTCCCCTGCTTCGGGCAATCGGCATGTGCAGGTCGCCGATACAACTAGAAGATTACAGGACGGTTTTCCGGATGTCGCGCGAAAACACGATCGATACCTCAGGCGATACCGCTGTCGCCGCGACGGCGGCGACCGCTCCTGCGGCGGCGCTCGGGCATCGCCGGTGGCTCGGGCACCCCGTCCGGGAAGGCCAGCGGTGCCAGTTCGCGCAACGCGCGACGGTAGACACGGCGTTTGAAAAACACCACTTCTCGGGCCGGTCGCCAGTAGTCCACCCAGCGCCAGTCGTCGAATTCCGGGCGCTCCGCCCGATCCAGACGCACGTCGCTTTCGCAGCCCACCAGGCGCAGCATGAACCAGATCTGCTTCTGCCCGATGCACAGCGGCTTGCGGTGGCGGCGGATCAGGTGTCGCGGCAGGTGGTAGCGCAGCCAGCGTGTCGTGGAGCCCGCGACTTCCACGTGGTGGGGTTCGAGTCCCACCTCTTCCATGAGCTCGCGGAAAAGCGCTTCCTGCGGTGTTTCGTTGGCGTCGATTCCGCCCTGGGGAAACTGCCACGCATCCTGGCCAATGCGACGGGCCCAGAAGACCTTGCCCCCGCCATTGGTTAGAATAATACCGACATTCGGCCGGAACCCATCAGAATCAATCACTTGGCAAATTTCCGTAAGAAAACCTCTTTATATATTTTCCCATAATCCCGGGAACCCCGGCAAATCGCGTCCGGGATACGGTGCGCTGCGGGGTTTTCCGTTTTCTGTTCTCTGTTTTCGGTGCGGTCATGCACTTCGCGGTGGTCGCCGGACACGGTGACGGCCACCTCTCGCACGCAACGAACTCACGGCAATCCGCCTGCGGCACGCCCACTCGCCCAAAACCGAAGACGGAAAACGGAAAACGGAATCGAGCGCCCCGCGCTGGGCGCCGGGCGCTCGATTCCGTTAAACTCCCCTTCCATTCAACCACAGGTAAGCCACTTCGCAATGCCCTTAGCTATCTTCGACCTGGACAACACCCTGCTGGCCGGTGACAGCGACTACCTCTGGGGCCGCTTCCTGGTGGATCGCGGCATCGTCGACAGCGAGGAATACGAGGCGGCCAATCGCCGATTCTACGAGCGTTACAAGGCGGGCACGCTCGATATCCGCGAGTTCCTGCGCTTCACCCTGGCGCCGCTGACGCGCCATTCGCTGGAAACGCTGTACACGTGGCGCGAGGAATTCATCGCCGAGTATATCCGGCCGATCATTCCCGAGGCTTCCCATGCGCTGGTCGACGAACATGTACAGCGCGGTCACCGGACCCTGATCATCACCGCCACCAACCGCTTCATCACCGAACCGATCGCCGGACGGTTCAACGTCGACGCGCTGCTCGCCACCACGCCCGAGATCCTCGACGGGCGGTACACTGGGGAGGTTATCGACACTCCGACCTACCGCGAGGGCAAGGTCAAGGCGCTCGACGAATGGCTCGCCGGCCGGGACGAGGATCTTTCGGAACAGTGGTTCTACAGCGACTCGCTTAACGACCTGCCGCTACTGCGCCGTGTTGATCACCCGGTGGCCGTGGACCCGGACGAAACCCTGCGCCGGGAAGCCGAGGAACGCGGCTGGCCC
>SLSJ01000245.1 GCA_007130525.1 Ectothiorhodospiraceae bacterium
CTCCTACAGCGGGGTTGCGGGCGACCCTGCCCCGTAGGAGCCGAGCCCTCTCGGCGATGTCTTTGCGGAAAACGGAAAACGGAAAACCGAACACGGCGCCGCAAGGCGCCCCATCATCCTTCGGCGGTTCAGACATTGAACCGGAAATGGATAACATCCCCTTCCCGAACGATGTAATCTTTGCCCTCCAGGCGTAACCGGCCGGCTTCCCTGGCGCCGGCTTCGCCCTTGTGCGCGATGAAGTCGTCATAGCTGCTGACGGCGGCGCGTATGAAGCCGCGTTCGAAATCGGTGTGTATGCGGCCGGCCGCACGCGGCGCGGTGTCGCCTTTCCGGATGGTCCAGGCGCGGACCTCCTTTTCCCCGGCCGTGAAATAGGTCTGCAGACCCAGCAGCTCGTAGCCGGCGCGGATCAGGCGGTTGAGCCCGGGTTCCTCGAGCCCGTACTCGGCAAGAAATTCGCGCTTCTCGTCGTCGTCGAGGACAGCGATTTCCGCTTCCAGGGAAGCGCACAGGGCGACCACCCGGGCGCCTTCGCTCTCTGCCAGTTCGCGGACCGTGTCCAGGTGCCGATTGTCTTCGAAGCCGTCCTCGCTGACGTTGGCAACGTACAGCACGGGCTTGGCGGTCAGAAGGTGCAGTTCGCACAATATGCGACGCTGCTCGTCACCCGGATTCATGAGCCGCACCGGGCGGCCCTCAGCCAGGTGGTCGCGGGCGGCGGCAAACAGATCACGGCGCGCCACGGCCTCCTTGTCACCCGACTTGGCCTGGCGGTCAACGCGCTGATGCGCCTTTTCGACCGTTTCCAGGTCGGCAAGCATCAGTTCGGTGTTGATGACCTCGATATCGGACAGCGGGTCGATGTTTCCCGCCACATGATGGACGTCATCGTCCTCGAAACAGCGAACCACGTGGGCGATGGCGTCGGTCTCACGGATGTTGGCCAGGAACTGGTTGCCAAGACCTTCCCCCCTGGAAGCGCCGGCCACCAGACCCGCGATGTCCACGAACTCCATGGTTGTCGGGACCACACGCTCCGGTCGAACGATCGCCGCCAGTTCCTGAAGTCGCGGATCGGGCACGGGCACGATGCCCACGTTGGGGTCGATGGTGCAGAAAGGATAGTTCTCCGCGGGAATCGCGTTCTGCGTGAGAGCGTTGAACAGGGTGGACTTGCCCACGTTGGGCAATCCGACAATTCCGCATTTGAAGCCCATTGATCCTCGCTTTGCTCAGAGGTGTTTCGAGTTCGGTATTCGGAGAAAGCCATGCCGCCAGGCGCTGTTTCCTAATCGGAAAACTGAAAACCGAACACGGAAAACCTTATTTACTTGCTGTGTAACTCATTCATCGCGCGGTCCAGTTCGCCGGCGATAATAAGCGGTGCCATGTCGGCCGCCCGCGCGATGGCCTGTTCGATCCCGGCGCGGTCGTCGGCGGAAGGATGCGACAGCACCCAGGGTGTCACCAGCCCGGCGTCACCGGGGTGGCCGATGCCGATGCGCAGGCGCAGGTATTCACGGCTGCCCAGGGCGCGCTCCGTATCGCGCAAACCGTTATGTCCACCATGGCCGCCACCGCGCTTGAGACGGACCGTTCCGGGCGGCAGGTCCAGCTCATCATGGGCGATGAGGATGGCCTCCGGCGGCACCTTGAAGAAACGCGCCACGGCGCCCACGGAGGTGCCGCTTCGGTTCATGAAGGTGGTGGGCTTGAGCAGGAGGACATCACGCCCATCCACGCCAATGCGCGTGGACTCACCCGCGGAACGGCGTTCGGCACGAAAAGACCCGCCATGACGGCGGGCCAGTTCGTCGACGAACCAGTATCCGGCGTTATGGCGGGTTCGGGTATACCGTTCGCCGGGGTTGCCGAGACCGACGATCAACTGGATCGGATCGGGCATGGCGAAAGCACGACGGACCTACTCGCCGCCCTTCTCCCCGGACTCGTCACCACCCTCTTCCTCAGGGGATTCAGGAGCCTCCTCCTTCTCGGCAGCCTCCTCTTCGGCAGCTTCGGCGGCTTCCTCGTCCTCCTCGACTTGCACCCGCGGCATCACGATGCTCACCACCGGCTGATCGTGATCGTGGAGATCGCCGCCATGGGAGAATGCCTCCAGCTCCACGCCCTCGGGCACGGACAACTCGGACAGGTGCACGGTATCACCGACGTCGAGGTTGAGCAGATCAATCTCCAGGTACTCCGGGAGATCCTTGGGCAGGGCAATGATCGCCACTTCGATCATGTCACGGCGAATGACGCCACCGGCCTTGACGCCCTTGCACTTGTCCTCGTTGAGGAAGTGGATCGGCAGACCCACCTGCAGCTTCTCGCCGGCCTTAACCCGCTGGAAATCGATGTGCAGGATGCGATCCTTGTACGGGTGACGCTGCAGATCCTTGACCACGGTCTGCTGCTTGTTCCTGCCGATGTGCAGATCGATGATCTGCGAGTAGAAGGCTTCCTGCTCCATCAGCCGGGCCAGCTCGAAGGCACTGACCTGGACCATTTCGGCATCCTTCCCGGCACCGTAGACGATGCCGGGGACCGCCTTTGCACGACGCAGGCGGCGGCTCGCACCTTTCCCCGTGTCCTCGCGCTTTTCAGCGGTGAGTTTCATTTCAACAGCCATTTGACTTACTCCAGTGACAAGCCGAAGCCCCCCGCGACCAGGGCGACTTCGAAAAGCGGCCCAAGGGCCGAAAAAAGTTTTCCGTTTTCCGTGTTCAGTTTTCAGTTGGCTGTACGGCGCGCGTTGCCTCGGAACGAACACGATGCCAACGCGAACGTGCGACTGAATCAGCGTGTCCCTGAAACCGAAAACGGAAAACCGTAAACCGCGAACTGCTCGTGGAATGACCCGTGGTCACTCCACGAACAGTTCGCTGACCGACTCATCGTTACTGATCCGGCGCATGCTCTCGGCAAGGATCTCGGCAATACTCACCTGCCGGATGCGATCACAGCCTTCGGCCTCCGGCGACAGCGGGATGGTGTCGGTAACCACCATCTCGTCGATGCTCGAGGCGTTTACCTTGTCAATCGCATTGCCGGAAAGCACGGCGTGGGTGACGTAGGCCACCACCCGCTCGGCGCCGTTTTCCTTCAGTGCATTTGCCGCCTGGCACATGGTTCCGGCGGTATCGATGATGTCGTCGACGATGATGCAGGTCTTGCCGCTGACATCACCGATGATGTGCATGACCCGGGCCTCGTTGGCGCGTGGACGGCGCTTGTCGATAATCGCCAGCTCGGCGTCGCCCAGGCGCTTGGCGATGGCCCGGGCCCGGACCACCCCGCCGACATCCGGCGACACCACGATCTTGTTCGGATACACCTGCCGCCAGATATCGCCCAGCAGAATCGGCGAGGCGTAGACGTTGTCCACGGGAACGTTGAAGAAGCCCTGGATCTGGTCGGCATGCAGATCCACGGTCAGCACCCGGTTGATGCCCGCGGCCTGGATCATGTCCGCCACCAGTTTGGCCGTGATCGGCACGCGCTGCGAGCGCGGACGCCGATCCTGCCTGGCATAGCCGTAATACGGGATCACCGCGGTAATGCGTGCGGCGGACGAGCGCCGCAGGGCGTCCGCGATGATCAGCAATTCCATCAGGTTGTCGTTGGTGGGTGAGCAGGTTGACTGCACGATGAACACGTCCTTGCCGCGGACGTGTTCGTCTATTTCCACCATTACCTCGCCGTCACTGAAACGACTGACGACGGCATATCCCGGCCGGCTCCTGAGATGATCGGTGATCGCGGAGGCCAGTTGCGGGTTGGCATTGCCCGCAAACACCATCATGCGTCCGTTTTCGCTCACGCTGATACCGCTCTGGCTTGCGCCGGGTCCTGCCCGGGACGTTTGGCCTGCATGTTCCTGGAAACATCCGGCCGATGTATGGCTGGGGTGCCAGGATTCGAACCTGGGAATGCGGGGATCAAAACCCCGTGCCTTACCGCTTGGCTACACCCCAGTAGCTGACATTGCCCGCTCTGCGTTCCGAGCGCCCCCGGTCATGCCTCTACGGAAAGCCGGTCGAGCAGCGGCGAACGGTTCAGGCCGCGGGCGACGAATCCGTCCCAGCCCGCCAGTCGGCATCGCTCCAGCGC
>SLSJ01000237.1 GCA_007130525.1 Ectothiorhodospiraceae bacterium
CCATTCAGCGGCGAGAAGGCGCCGTTGAGCAGGAGCTCCGCATCACAGACCTGGCGCTCGTTCAGATCCCAGGAGCGCAGGTCACGCGCCTCCCGGCGAAGCTCGTCCTGCCGCTCCGGCGTGGTCAGCAATTCCTTCAGGGTTCCGCCATGCGGCGCTACCAATTCACTACTTGTCATCACTGCACCTCGATACGTTGATGTATTACCAGGAAACCGCTTCACCACCCATCCACGAGGCGGTCAGAACGGCCAGATCAGGGGGATCACCGCCACCGCGACCAGGCCGGTTAACAGGTTCAGTGGCATGCCCATGCGCAGGTAGTCTCCGAACCGGTAGCCTCCAGGTCCCATGACCATGAGATTGGTCTGGTAACCGATGGGCGTGGCGAAACTTGCCGACGCCGCGAGCATAACCGCAATGGCAAACGGCAGAAAGCTCAGCCCCAGGTCCGCAGCCAGTGCATAGGAAACAGGGAACATCAGCACCGCGGCGGCATTGTTGGTTATCACGGCAGTGAACACCGCAGTCAGCACATAGATCACTGCCAGGTTGACCCAGGCATTGTCGCCCGCGAACCCGATCACCGTCTTGGCCGTAACCGCGGCCACTCCGGTGTTGTCCATGGCAACACCGACGCCGAAGGCGGCCGCGATCACCAGCAACACCGACCAGTCGATACTGCGGCGGGCGCGCTGCACGTCCACGCAGCGGGTTATGATCATGCCGGCGGCCGCCACCAGCGCCGCTTCCATCATGCTGAGCCAGCCAATGGTGACAACCGCCACCATCGCCGCCATCAGCGCCACGGCGATCGGCGCCTTTTCGTGTCGCGGCGCCGCCGAATCCTCCAGCTTGCTCACCAGGAAGAAATCACGATTGTTGCGCTGCTGCTCCAGAAAGGCGGGGCGCGCTTCCAGCAGCAACGTGTCGCCGGGTCGAAGGACGATGTCCCCAACCTTCTGGCGCAGGCGTTGGCCATTTCGCGCCACCGCGATCACAACCGCATCGTAAAGGGAGCGAAACCGGCCATCGCGAATGGACCGTCCCGCCACCGGACAGGTTTCCGAGACTACCGCCTCCACGAGCGTACGTTGTGAACGGTGCCCCTCGAGCTTGAACACCTGGTTGGTGGCAGGTGTCAGCCCGCGGATTTTCTGCAGTTCCACCACCGAGTCCACCACACCCACGAAAACCAGCCTGTCCCCGGCCTGCAGGCGTTCCTGGGGCGACACCGCCGGTATGATCTGGCCATCACGTTCGATTTCGGCCAGGAACATGGCTTCAAGGTGCCGCAGCCCCGCATCCTCAACGCTGCGTCCGACCAGCGGCCCGTCCCGGTCCACCAGCATTTCCACGGAGTACTCGCGTGGATCCCCCATCTGGCTGATGGCCGGCCGCCGATCCGGCAACAGCCAGCGCGTGGTCAGCAGAATGAAGGCGAGACCGACGACGGCAACCGGCACGCCCACCCAGGCCAGTTCGAAAAGTTGCAGTCCCGATTCCGAAGTCTTGTCGATAATCAGGCCGTTGACGACAAGATTGGTACTGGTCCCGATCAGCGTGCAGGTGCCGCCCAGGATAGCGGCATAGCTGAGTGGCATCATCAGCTTCGAGGCGGCAAGACCGAACTTGCGCGACCACTCACTGACCGCCGGGATCAGCATGGCCACGACAGGCGTATTGTTGAGGAAGGCGCTGAGGATAGCGACCGGCCCCATCACCCTGACCTGGGCGTGGCCGAGCGAGCGCGGCTTGCCCAGTACCCGCTGCACGATCCAGTGAATGCCCCCGGTTTCCTGCAGCCCCGCCACCACCACGTAGAGCACCGCCACGGTGATCAGGCCCTGATTGCCCAGTCCCTGGAAGGCCTCGCCCGGGCTCACCACACCGCTGATCAGCAACAGCGTCAGCCCCCCAAGGAAGACCATGTCGGCAGGCAGGCGGCTGAAGCTGAGAACGCCGAGCACGCCCACTACAACGGAAACGGTAAACCACGCCTCCCAGCCCACTGACTGGCATCCCCCCAGGAAAGGCAAAAAGAGAAAGCCGCTCCCCCGCACAACGGAACGACGCCGGCCCGCGGCACCGCCACGGGAGCCCGGCACTGTACCGTTACCGCGCGGGTATGCCAAATAAGCAGCCGGGATATGCTTAGGCTGGTCGGGAATTTGCGGACTCCAGCATGAGACGGCCGGAGCGCACCCGAACCTGCGCCGCTTTCACATCACGAGGGTGCGTATCCTTTTTCTCAGCCGCGATAGTGGATCGGCGATTCCCGGGGCGCGTCCATGGGCTTGCCGGTTACTCAGCGGTTTCTGAGGTAGTCAGCGAAGGCCGAACCGAGCTCCGGATGCTTGAGTCCGTATTCCAGGGTCGCCAGAAGATAACCCAGCTTGCTGCCGCAGTCGTAGCGGATTCCGCGGTACTCGTGAGCAAGCACGCGCTCGCGCTGCAGCAGTGCGGCGATGGCGTCGGTGAGCTGGATCTCGCCGCGGGCGTCGGGCTGCGTTGTTTCCAGCAGTTCGAAGACAGTGGGGGTCAGGATATAGCGTCCGACCACGGCGAGGTTGGATGGCGCCTGCTCCGGCCTGGGCTTCTCGACGATGGCATCAACGCTGGACAGTCCTTCGGCGAAGGGGCTTGCGCTGACCACGCCATACTTGTCCGTGTCCTCTCGCGGCACTCGCTCAACACCGAGTATGGAGCAGCGGTGCTCCGAGTACTCCCTGACCATCTGCGACAGCGCTTCGTCGCCGTCACCGTCGATCAGGTCATCGGCCAGGATCACCGCAAACGGATCATTGCCCACCACCGGGCGGGCACAGAGCACGGCATGCCCCAGACCCAGGGCCTCGCCCTGGCGAATGTAGATGCAGTTGACGCCGTTGGGCACGGTATTGCGCACGATCTCCAGCATGGCCTGCTTGCCGCGCGACTCCAGCTCAACTTCCAGTTCATAGGCCTTGTCGAAATGGTCCTCGATGGCCCGCTTGGTGCGCCCGGTCACGAATATCATCGTATCCGCGCCCGCCGCCACCGCCTCTTCCACGGCATACTGAATCAACGGCTTGTCCACCACCGGCAGCATTTCCTTGGGGCTGGCCTTGGTGGCCGGCAGGAAGCGCGTACCGAGCCCGGCGACGGGAAAGACTGCCTTGCGAATGGTCTGGCTCATGGATGGCTCCACTGGGCTGCGATGTATCAACGGTGACGATGCACGTATTCCAGCAATCCGCGGGTCGACGGATCGGCATCGATGGCGCGGTCTTCTCCGGTAACCGCCGGCAGCATGTCCCGCGCCATGCGCTTGCCGAGCTCCACGCCCCACTGATCAAAGGGATTGATCTGCCAGATCACGCTCTGGACGAACACCTTGTGCTCATAGAGCGCGATCAGCAACCCCAGCGTATACGGGTCAAGGCGATGGAAGAGCAGCGTATTGCTGGGCTTGTTGCCTGGATGCACCTTGTGGGGTACCGCCGGTTCCACGGCCTCGCTGTCCATGCCCGCCGCCAGCATCTGCTCACGAACCTGCTCGGCGCCCTGTCCTTCCATGAGAGCGCGGCTCTGGGCGAAACAATTGGCCAGCGCCAGATCGTGGTGCCGCGGATATTCCGATGAGCCGTTGACGGGCGCCAGGAAGTCGGCCGTGACCATGCAGGTGCCCTGGTGCAGAAGCTGGTAGAACGAGTGCTGTGCGTTGGGACCGACTTCGCCCCAGACAATCGGGCAGGTCTGCCAGGCAACGGGGGCACCGTCGCGGGTCACACGCTTGCCGTTGCTCTCCATCTCCAGTTGCTGCAGATAGGCGGGAAACCGATGCAGGCGGTGGTCATAGGGCAGCACCACATGGCCGCCGGCGCCCATGAAGTTGCCGTACCAGACGCCGAGCATGCCCATGATGACCGCCATATTCGCCTGCAGCGGAGCATGCCGAACATGCTGGTCCATGGCGTTGAATCCATCGAGCATGGTCTCGAACTGATCCATACCGATGGCGATCGCCACGGGCAGGCCGACTGCCGAGGACAGCGAATAGCGGCCGCCCACCCAATCCCAGATCCGGAAGCGGTTCTCCGCCGCGATGCCAA
>SLSJ01000035.1 GCA_007130525.1 Ectothiorhodospiraceae bacterium
CTGCTGGAAGAGGGATTCACCGAGGATGACCTCAAGGACCTGACCGTCTACGGCCCCAAGGGCTGCGACCAGTGCAATCTCGGCTACAAGGGCCGGGTCGGCATCTACCAGGTCATGCCCGTATCGGAGGCCATGGGCCGCATCATCATGGAAGGCGGCAACGCCATTGACCTTGGTGACCAGGCTGCCAAGGAAGGGGTGAACGACCTGCGGCGTTCCGGCCTGATCAAGGTCAAACAGGGCCTTACCGGCCTCGACGAAATCAACCGTGTGACAAAGGACTAGGAGATGGCTCAAAAGGCGGCAAAGCTGCCCACCTTTGTCTGGGAGGGCACTGACAAGCGCGGGTCCAAGGTCAAGGGTGAGACCCAGGCGGCCAATGTCACCCTCATGAAGGCGGAACTGCGGCGTCAGGGCATAGCACCCAAGGCGGTGCGCAAGAAGTCCGGGCTCGCCGCCCTGGGCGGCAAGCGCAAGAAGAAGATCACGGCCGGCGACGTTGCCATCTTCAGTCGCCAGCTAGCCACCATGATGAGTGCCGGCGTACCCCTGGTTCAGGGTCTGGATATCGTCGGCAGAGGCCACGAGAATCCTGCGATGCAGGACCTGGTCATGCAGATCAAGACGGACGTGGAGGGCGGCACCAATCTCAGTGAGGCCCTGGGCAAGCATCCGCGGCACTTCAACGACCTGTTCTGCAACCTGGTGGAGGCGGGCGAAGCAGCGGGGGTACTGGATACCCTGCTGGACAAGCTCGCCACTTACCTGGAAAAAACCGAGTCGATCAAGAAGAAAATCAAGAAGGCCCTCTTCTACCCCGCGGCCGTTATCGTCGTTGCGTTCATCGTCACGGCCATTCTGTTGATCTTCGTGGTTCCGGAGTTCGAGAGCCTGTTCCAGGGCTTCGGCGCGGACCTGCCGGCATTCACGCGGATGGTGATCGGCCTCTCCGAGGTGTTCCAGAGTTACTGGTACCTGATATTCGGTGGCATTATCGGTCTCGCGGTCGGCTTCTCGGAGGCGCGAAAGCGGTTCAAGTCCTTCTACCGCTTCGTCGACCGCATGATGCTGAAAATCCCCGTGGTCGGCAATATCCTGGAGAAGGCCGCCGTGGCCCGTTACGCACGCACGCTGTCCACCATGTTCGCGGCCGGCGTGCCGCTGGTGGAGGCACTGGATTCCGTGGCCGGAGCCTGCGGGAACGTGGTGTTCGAAGAGGGCGTGCTGCAGATGCGGGACCAGGTCTCCAGCGGCCAGCAGCTGCAGGTTGCCATGAAACTGTCCAACCTGTTCCCCAACATGGTCGTGCAAATGACGGCCATCGGCGAGGAATCAGGCTCCCTGGACAGCATGCTGGCCAAGGTCGCCGATTTCTACGAGGAAGAGGTGGACAACCTCATCGACAGCCTGAGCAGCCTGCTGGAACCCATTATCATGGCCGTGCTGGGCATACTTGTCGGTGGTCTCGTCATCGCCATGTATCTGCCCATCTTCCAGTTGGGCCAGGTGGTTTGATTCGCGCCCCGGATCAGTCCGTGCCACGCCGCGCGGGATCCCTGGATAGACGGGAGCAACGGGCGCAGCCATGAACCTGATCGATGTCCTCCGTGAATCGGCCAGCCTGCTGATTGCCGCGACGTTCATTCTCGGGCTGCTGGTCGGCAGTTTCCTGAACGTGGTCATTCTGCGGCTGCCCCGCATTCTCGAGCGGGAATGGCGCAACAGTGCCCGTGAGATCCTGGAACTTGGCCCGGAACCGCAGACCGAACCCGCCGGACTGGTTCTGCCCCCCTCCAGTTGTCCGGCGTGCGGTCATCGCATCAGGCCGTGGGAGAATATCCCCTTGCTAAGCTGGCTGCTGCTGCGCGGCCGCTGTAGCGGCTGCGGCACAGCCATCAGTATCCGCTACCCGCTGGTGGAACTCACCGCCGGCGTGCTCTCGGCCGTGATCGCCTGGAAGTTCGGTTGGGGTCCGGAGCTGGCCGCCGGTCTGCTGCTGACATGGAGCCTCATAGCGCTTTCCGGCATCGATTTCGATCACCACCTGCTACCCGATGCGATCACCCTGCCCGTCCTGTGGCTCGGTCTCCTGCTGAGCCTCGTGCCGGTATTCAGCGATCCGCGCAGCGCGATCATCGGCGCGGTTGCCGGCTATCTGAGCCTGTGGACCGTTTACCATCTGTTCCGGCTGATCACCGGCAAGGAGGGCATGGGGTACGGCGACTTCAAGTTGCTGGCGATGCTCGGCGCATGGCTCGGCTGGGCTGCACTGCCGCTGATCATACTGCTGTCCGCCGCCGTTGGAGCGGTGGTGGGCATCATCATGATCCTTGCTCTTGGCCGCGACCGGCAACTGCCCATTCCGTTCGGTCCCTACCTTGCCGGGGCGGGCTGGCTTGCCCTACTCTGGCAGGATGAACTGGTCAACCTCTATCTGCGCTGGTCAGGCCTCGGCTGACGTCACCACCCCGCGCCGGGAAGCAGCCGACACATGATGACCGTCGGTCTGACCGGCGGGGTCGCCAGTGGCAAGTCTGCTGTCTCCGAACATTTCACGCGACTCGGCGTCCCCGTGATCGACGCCGACGTTGTGGCACGGGAAGTCGTCGAACCGGGTCAGGACGCCCTGGCCGAAATCGTGGAGGTATTCGGGAAGGATGTGCTGGACCGGAATGGCCGGCTCGATCGGTCGCGAATGCGCGGCCGCATATTCACCGATCCGGCATCGAGGCAGCGCCTGGAGGCAATACTGCATCCGCGCATCCGCGAACGCATGCGGGAAGCGGTGGAATCCGCTTCCGGCCCCTATGCTGTACTCTGCATTCCATTACTGGTGGAAAATCGGATGCAGGACATGGTTTCCCGCGTTCTGGTCGTGGATGTCCCGGAATCGGTGCAGCGCGAACGACTGATAAGGCGGAACGGTGGCAACGCCGGGGAGGCCGATGCCATGATCGCCGCACAGGCCAGTCGCGAGCAGCGCCTGCAGGCGGCCGATGACATACTGGTGAACACCGGGACCCTGGACGATCTGCAGCACGAGGTGGAAATGCTGCACAGGCGCTACCTGGCACTCGCCGCCGGGCCCGAGAACCGGGAGTCTCCGGCTCGCCGGTGACGAGTTGGACGACGGGGCGACTACACGGCATATCTCATGGCGACAGGCAACACCGACAGGATAATCTTCGAGCAACCTCTGAATGAGCGGTACAGGACGCTCATGCGCCTGGAAATGCTCTTTCTGCAGGCGGACTTCGGCATCCACGGCGACGAGGAATGGCATAGTCGCGTCGCCCTGGACACACTCGCCGACATTCTCGAGATACTGACCCGCGGCGACCTTCGCTCGGAGTTGATCAAGGAACTTGAGCGTGTGACCGCTAACCTCCATCGCCTGGAAGAGAACCCGGGAGTGGACGGTGATCGCCTGTATTACGTCATCGGCCAGTGCGAGGACATCATCATCCGCCTGCGCAGCCAGCATGGACAGCTGGGCAGCGCGCTGCGCCAGGATGAACTGCTCAGTTCAATCATGCAGCGCAGCGGCATAGCCGGCGGCACATGCGCATTCGATCTGCCGGGATTCCACCGCTGGCTGCAACAGCCGGCGATGCAGCGGAGGCTGGACCTGGAGGACTGGTTCGCAGCGCTCACGGCTGTACGCCAGGCCTGCGACCTGATTCTGAGCCTGGTGCGCGACAGCGCCATTCCGCGTAGCCAGACCGCCCATGATGGCGTTTACCAGCGCAACCTGGATCGCAGCACCCCCTATCAGATGATCTGCGTCGAACTGCCCAGGGAAAGCCCCTGGTTTGCCGAGATCAGCGGCAGCAAGCACTTCATCACGATTCGTTTCATGCAGCAGGTAAGCACACTGGACCGACCGTTCCAGACCGACCGCGACGTGGAATTCGTGCTCAGGTGCTGCGTGCTCTAGCCCGCATATCTCGCCGCCGTTCGTCGCGAGGGCGCCGAGATGCCGCTGTGTCGGGGGGCACGGACCGGAAGACGGCGAAGGCGTAGCTGACACTACGTCGAGCCGGCTGCAGGGAGTACGCCCCGACACGGCGA
>SLSJ01000181.1 GCA_007130525.1 Ectothiorhodospiraceae bacterium
AGGTCTGCATGGTCGTACCCATGGCGGCACCGCCTCTGGAGTGGGATTCAGAGGATCTCGCTGCCCTGGTCAGATACATGGAGATCGAGCAGGAGAAATTCAGGGAAAAGCAGTAGCGTTCCCTGTCCGGGTGACACGGCTGGTCGCTTCCCCCGCAGGCAAGCGACCAGCCTCCTTGTTGTGGCAGGGTCGGACCCCGATAAGCTACTGATGCGATTGGGATCAGGCTCGAAAATCGCCACGATTCCAGGCTTGGAAGGTCAATTTTCGGCCATAAATGGGGCTGTTAGCGGGAGCTATAGCCCGCTCATCTCACCGCCCTTTTACTACGCAACGCCGATCTGCTCGGTGTATCGGGGCGTACTCCCTCCAGCCGGTTCGACGTAGTGTCAGCTACGCCTTCGCCGTCTTCCGGTCCGTTCCCTCCGTCACAGCGGCATCTCGACGCCCTCGCCACGAACGGCGGTGAGACATGCGGGCTAGCGCGCCGCCGAATCCGGGCATGCGTAATTGGCATGTTCGTACGGTCAACGGCGTGCCGGTCCTGCCGTGAAGCGTGCGGTCGGGGAGGTGATAGCGCGTCCTCCTGCGTGCCGTCGGGAATGGCGATGAGGGCACGTGTCGGGTTCCCCGCTTGCGCCGGTGACCGGAAGGGTCGCGTGGAGCAGAAGTGTCGGCCGATGGCTCTCGCCCCTGACCCGTTCCATGGCGGCGGAGCAAAAGCCACATGCGGGTGATCAGGTCGATGGTTCGGGCACCACCCGTGGTTCTGTCCCGTCCAGGGCGCTCCAGGGCCGTGGGCCGAGGTAGCGCAGGTGGCTCCCGCAACCGCTGCAACAGTCGGAAGCGCCGAATCCGGCCACCGGCAACTCCCCGGCCGTACGCTGGTTGAGGATGCACTCCGGCACCCGGTGCAGGTCGACCTCGACGACTTCGGCCGCGTAGGCTGTCAGCAGGTAGTCGATGTGCCAGCGCAGCGGTTTGTCCCGACGCAGGTGGCGCCGGAGGCGCGCCAGCGGGTGCCTGCGGGCGCTGCCGGTATAGACATACAGGCCTGCCGGGAAAGCGTGTTCTCCCAGGGCGCCGATGCGCAGCGTCAGGGACCGCTCCAGCCAGATAAGCAGTTGGTAACTGAACGAAGTCATCGAAGGAAACCCGTCATTGCCGGGAGCCTTGCTGCTATTTTGAAAGGCCCGTGCCCGGAACGCATGGGAAGGCGATCCCGCCGACCTGGAGGCCTGACCTCACATGATACTGACACTGTTTCTGATCGCGATCACCGTTGCTGTGTCGATTCTGGCCTGGCGGCAGCCGCGATGGCTGGATGCGCTCATCTACTGGCCGCCAGCGGTGGCGCGGGGCGAATGGTGGCGGCTTTTCACCCATGGCTTCATCCATGCGGACGGTACACATCTGGCCTTCAACATGATCACGCTGTTTTTCTTCGGCACGGTGATGGAGCAGGTGCTGACGGGACGAATTGGTGCGGTCGGGTTTCTGCTGTTTTACCTGGCGGGGATTCTGATCGCCATCCTGCCCAGCCATTTCAAACATCGCCACGATCCCCATTATCGCAGCCTGGGTGCGTCCGGCGCGGTGGCGGCGGTGCTGTTCGCCTATATCCTGATTCAGCCCTGGTCCATGCTGTTCGTGATGTTCGTGCCCATGCCTGCGATCGTCTTCGCAGCGGTTTATGTGGGCTATTCCCTGTGGGCGGAACGCAACGCGCCGGGCAACATCAATCATAGTGCCCACCTTTGGGGCGCCGCCTGGGGCGTGGGATTCCTGCTCCTGCTGGAGCCACGGTTGCTTCCCCGCTTCGTGGAGGAGTTGCTTTCGCCACCCTGGCTGTGAGTCCGCTCGACCCCGAGGGAGAGCAAGACAGCATCCGTGTCGAGCCCGCATCGTGCTTTCCGCGGTGGAAGCCGGGTGCGCGCCGTCTATTGGGGGCTGTCCGGCATCCAGCCTGTGCCGGTAAAATTCGGGGGTGAGGGTGCCGCTGGGCTATCTTTATGTTGCTGACGATCTTCCAGGTGTCGCATGCTCTGCGTACGGTATGCCCGTGATCCGTGCGGAGAATGTTTTGCGGGCAGGGACAGGTGATGGGGAGAAACACAATCAGGGCTGACAGACGA
Source organism: Ectothiorhodospiraceae bacterium (assembly GCA_007130525.1). GTDB lineage: Bacteria > Pseudomonadota > Gammaproteobacteria > Nitrococcales > Aquisalimonadaceae > Methylonatrum. The sequence goes on from SLSJ01000181.1 coordinate 2,136, forward strand.
TTCAGGCCGTCGGCCACCGGTCGCTTTTGGGTGGTGTTGCTGCTGATCGTCGGTCTGTCCGCCGCCTGGCAGGCCCGGCCCATTTCGGCGGACGAGGGGCCGTGCGAGCCATATCGGTTCGAGGGTCAGCACTTCACGGTCTGCACCATCGACCTGCGGCAGTTCACCCTGCGCCTGTTCTGGCAGGATGAGGAAGGGAACCCCTACGGCGCATTTCACCGGTTGCCGGCAGAGACAGGTGACGGCCGGCTCGTTTTCGCGATGAATGCGGGTATGTACCGCCCCGACCAGTCGCCGGCCGGCTTGTATATCGAGAACGGCGAGACATACCGTGAGGCCAACACCGCGGACGGGCCCGGCAACTTCCACATGAAACCGAACGGCGTATTCTTCGTGGCCGACGGCCGAGCGGGTGTGCTGGAGACCGAGCGATACCTGGCCGTTGATCCGCCGTCGGAACTGGCTACCCAGTCCGGCCCCATGCTGGTAATTGACGGCCGCATCCACCCGCGGTTTCTCCCCGACAGCACCTCGCGCAAGCGGCGCAACGGTGTCGGTGTAGTGGATGCCCATACGGTGGTTTTTGCGATCGCCGAGGGGTTCGTCACCTTCCACCAGTTCGCCCGCCTGTTCCGGGATGAATTCGGTGCCGACAACGCGCTGTTCCTGGACGGCTCCATGTCCAGCCTTTATGCGCCTGACCTCGGCCGCCTGGATGCGCTCCGGCCCATGGGCCCGATTATCGGAGCGATCGCGGAGGACTGACCGCGAGCGGTGAGTGGACAGACACTGACCGGGAGTACGAGGCCCCCGTATACCCCCGCAGCGTGAATCGGCGTGGATGCCTCAGCGTGCGTTGGCGACCTTGCGTTGCGAAAGGTATTCGAACAGTTCGGCGTTGGGACAGAAATCACGATGATCGATTTCCGGTCGCCGTCCATCCAGCCAATCCTGACACAGGGCGGTCTGCTTGCAGGCGAGACACCGGCGAAGCGCGGTGCCCAGGTTCTTGTCCAGACGCTGATCCACCACGTCAAGGAAATCCGGGGCCACTTCTTCGATCATGCGCGCCAGAAGCATGGACCGTTGTTCGACATTGGACAGCGGCTTCGCCATTAATGCGTCTCTCTCTTCGGCGGCTGCAAACATCTTCAGTTTCCGTGATCCCGCGCCGGTGTCGTTGATACGGGTCAAGGAGCTTTGCCCGCGGAGCACCCGCCATACGAATGCCGTCAGAGTTTCCTGCCTGCGAATGCAAATGGGTATCTACACTTGTAGGCAGTCCCATGCATGCGAGTAGTTGTCATGAGCAGGCGATGGGACGTTCCACGCAGTGTTAACCACGAACAGCGGAGGCTGTCACCATGCCCAACAGCGCCTACAAGGTTATCGAGATCATCGGCAGCAGCGACAAGTCCTGGGAAGACGCAACCCGTAACGCCATCAGCATCGCAGCCGAGAGCGTCAAGCACCCACGTGTCGCCGAGGTCAAGGAAATGGACGTGACCATCAGCGAGACCGGGGAAATCACCGCATTCCGGGTAAAGGTGACGCTGTCCTTCAAGTACGAACAACGCCGATGAGCCAGTCATCGTGAGGGGGTGTCCGCCCGGGCGCCCCTCACGCTGTACCCGCCCGGTCGGGCCTGCCGGGCAGGAGGGGAGCGTGAGCACCGTCGGCGCTGTTTTGCCGAGCCACTGCTTCATCCGGATCAGCGGCCGGGTTGAGCCGACGGCGAATTGCGGTCCTGTGCAGGCACGGCCTGGCCTCTACTTGCCGTGGATATAGTCGCGATCATCGAATGTCCGCACCCAATCCGGCCGGAACACCACCAACATGGTCATGATCATCCCCGAGATGAAGCCCTCAGGGAACATGATCAGGGGCAGCAGGGCCAGGTAATCCTGGAGAATGGCGG
>SLSJ01000055.1 GCA_007130525.1 Ectothiorhodospiraceae bacterium
CGGGGGGCACGGACCGGAAGGCGGCGAAGGCGTAGCTGACACTACGTCGAGCCGGCTGCAGGGAGTACGCCCCGACACGGCGAGCAGATCGGCGTCCGCAGTAGAAGGGCGGTGAGATATGCGGGCTAATCGTCGTCGCGCAGGGTATCGACTCCGATAAGCCTGCCGTTGCCATCGATATCCGTTCTGAACTGGATGGGACGACAGCACACTTCGCAGTCCTCCACGTATTGCTGGTCGCCGGCAGAGGCGTCAACCAGCGCAGTAAATGCCTCGCCACAGTAAGGGCATGCGACCGTGATTTCCTCGAGCATCATGGGAGAAAGCCACCGACCACCGTGTCCAGGTAGTTTCTGCCCGCCCGGCTGAGACGAATAGGGCCGTCGCCCGGATCATCCAGCCAACCCGCACGTCTTGCCTGTTCCAGACCGCGGCGGGCCGCCTCAAGGGGCAGCCCCGTTCTTCCTTCGAAAAGCTCCGGCGTGAAGCCATCGTTGAGTCGGAGCGAGTTCATCATGAACTCCAGCAGGCGGTCTTCGACGGACAGGGTCCGGTGTTCGGTGTCGGCGTCCCCCCCAGCCACGCGCTCCATGTAGAGCGCGGGTATTCGCACCTTCCGGTAACGTCGGATGACTCCGGCCGCGTTCGTGACCTTGCCATGGGCGCCGGCGCCAACAGCCAGGTAGTCGCCGAAGCGCCAGTAATTCAGATTGTGTCGGCACTGCATCCCTTTCCGGGCGTAGGCGGACACTTCGTATTGCCGGTAGCCGGAATCGGCCAGCAACCGCTGGCAGCCTTCGAGCATGTCAACGGCGCTGTCCTCGTCCGGGAGTGTCGGGGGGTGGGCGTAGAACACAGTATTGGGCTCAAGGGTAAGCTGGTACAGGGACAGGTGGGGCGGTTCCAGCGCCGTTGCCTGTCGAACGTCTTCGATCGCCTCGTCGATTCTCTGTTCCGGCAGTGCGTACATGAGGTCGAGATTGAAATTGTCGAAGCCGGCGGTGCGGGCCGCCCGTGCCGCCTCCAGTGCCTCCTTGCGACCGTGGATGCGGCCGAGCCGCCTCAGCTTCTCCGGCGAGAAGCTCTGAACGCCGATGGACAGCCGGTTTACTCCGGCGGCGCGAAACCCCTCAAAGCGGCCCTGCTCCAGGGTTCCCGGATTTGCCTCGAGGGTGACCTCGGCATCGACCGCCAGAGCCCCGCCGACGGTCTCAAGTACCCGGCCGATGGCATCGTGCGGGAACAGACTGGGCGTGCCTCCGCCTATGAACACGGTTTCGATGGTGCGCCCTGACGCCTTGTCCAGTTCCCGACGCAGATCAGCCAGCAATGCATGGGTGTATGCCTCCACCGGCAGCCGCCAGGGGGCGGCATGGGAGTTGAAGTCACAGTAGGGGCACTTGCGCGTGCACCAGGGAATATGGATGTAGAGGGAGAGCGGTGGAAGCGAGGCGCGCATTGCTTGCTCTGGGATGAAAGGTCAGTGTTGGGTTTCGAACCGCTCCGCAAGTAGCCGGAGTGCCCGGCCGCGGTGGCTGAGGCGGTTTTTATCGGCAGGATCGAGTTCCGCCGCGCTGCAGTCACGTTCCGGCACCCAGAACAGCGGGTCGTAGCCGAAGCCGCCGCTCCCGCGGGGCTCGGCCAGAATACGACCCTCCCAGGTGCCCTGGCAGATCAGCGGCGTTGGGTCTTCGGCGTGGCGCAGGTATACCATGACACACTGGAAGCGGGCAGTACGGCGCTCATCGGGAACGCCCGCGAGCTCAGCCAGCAGCAGCGTATTGTTGTCGGCGTCCGAGGCGTTTTCGCCGGCGAAGCGAGAGGAGTGGATGCCGGGCTCGCCCCCGAGTGCGTCGACCTCGATTCCGGAATCATCGCCAATGGCGGGCAGCCCCGTGTGGCGGCAGGCGTTGCGCGCCTTGATGATCGCATTCTCCACGAACGTGAGCCCCGACTCCTCCGCCTCGGGCACAAGACAGTCCGACTGCGGTACCAGCTCGAAAGCCGCGGAGCCCAGCAGTTCCGCCACTTCGCGGACCTTTCCCGCATTATTGCTGGCAAACACGATTCGCATTGCCGGACCGTCCGGAAATTGGTGTTCGGGTGTCGGCATCCGGGCGGCGGCTAAGCCGGCGGTACAGCATTTGACGCCATGCCCTGGTAGTGACACGCCCTCACGTTGCGCATCAGCTTTCTTCAAGCGCAGCGCGCTGAAAATCGATGAGTTCGCCGACACCCTTGCGAGCCAGCTCCAGCATGGCTTGCAGTTCGTCCATGCGGAAGGCATGGCCCTCGGCCGTGCCCTGGACTTCGATGAACCTGCCGGCCTCGTTCATGACAACGTTCATGTCGGTTTCGGCCTCACTGTCCTCAGCATAGTCCAGGTCCAGTACCGGCTCGCCCCGGTAGATGCCCACGGAAATGGCCGCTACCTGGCCGTGCAGGGGGTTGGCGCTGAACGCGCGCGCGCTCAGCAGTTTGTTCATGGCGTCCGCAAGGGCGACATAGCCGCCGGTGATTGCCGCCGTGCGGGTGCCGCCATCAGCCTGGAGCACATCACAGTCTATGATCACGCTGCGCTCGCCGAGCGCACCGAGGTCGATGGCGGCGCGCAGCGAACGCCCAATCAGACGCTGGATCTCCACGGTCCGACCCTGCTGCTTCCCGCGCGCCGCCTCGCGGCTCATGCGCGTGTCCGTGGAGCGCGGGAGCATGCCGTATTCCGCAGTAACCCAGCCCTGTCCCTTGCCGCGCAGAAAGCCCGGTACGGATTCCTCCACGGAGGCGGTGCACAGCACCCGGGTATCGCCGAATGCGGCCAGCACGGACCCCTCCGGATGGCGAGTGTAGTGCCGCGTAATCTGGATGTTGCGCAGTTCATCGGGTCGACGGCCGCTTGGACGCATGTGGTGTCTCCGAAAAATCAGGGTGCAGAAGGGTAACACAGGCCGTGGTGCGGGGATGGAGGTTGCAGGCGGCGGCACCATGATGCCCATGCTCACCGCACGCCGTCGGCGCCGCGACCGATGCCCGGCGTTGCGCGATAACGCCATCCTGACGTGCATCCGTGAAATGCGTTAGTGTTTGCCGGAAAGTTCAGGCACGCGAAGCGTGAGCCGCGCGTCGCAGCCGAAACGCAACGCAAGGATTCTTCATATGCCGCGTAGCATGACTGCCTTCGAGCGTCGCGAGAGTGTCGGTGACTGGGGCAGCTTGTCCTGGGAGATCCGGTCGGTGAACCACCGCTATCTGGACGTGCACCCCCGGCTGCCGGAGGAACTGCGGCAACTGGAGACACCGGTGCGTGAGCGTATCGGCAAGCGGCTGTCGCGGGGCAAGGTGGAGTGCACCCTGCGTTACCAGGCGAAGGCCGCGCGGACGGAGCTGCGGATTAACTGGCCCTATGCGGAGCAATTGATCGAGGCCGCCCGGGCGCTTGCCGAGCGTATGCCCGATGCCGCACCGGTGTCGCCGGCCGACCTGCTGCGGCTGCCCGGTGTCATGGCCGAGCCGACCAGTGATCTTGAACCCGTGTGCGAGGCGGCGCTGGAATTGCTCGAGGAAACCCTCGATGGTTTCATGGCGATGCGGGAGCGGGAAGGTGCCCGGCTCGCAGAGTTGATCCGGGAGCGTGCCGACACGGTCGCGGAACTCGCCGCCAAGGTGCGTGCCATTCTGCCGACCATCAATGCGCGCGTGCGACAGAAACTCGAGGCGCGTCTGGCCGATCTGGACCAGCCGGCCGACCCGGGACGGCTCGAGCAGGAACTGATCTACGTGGCGCAGCGCATGGATGTGGACGAGGAACTGGATCGGCTTGAATCACACGTCAACGAAATCCGTCGCGTGCTGGAGCGGGACGAGCCGATCGGACGCCGACTGGATTTTCTCATGCAGGAACTGAATCGCGAAGCCAACACCCTGGGTTCCAAGTCCGCCGCCACCGATACCACGCGGACGTCGGTGGACATGAAGGTGTTGATCGAGCAGATGCGCGAGCAGATTCAGAACCTGGAGTAGGCTTTTTAGCGCCCAGCGCCCAGCGCCCAG
>SLSJ01000038.1 GCA_007130525.1 Ectothiorhodospiraceae bacterium
CAAGTCAGGCGTTGAGCTCGGCCTGAGACCATCTCCCCAACTTTCCGGTTTGAGGGCCTTGCCTGACGGCGTTGAGCCCTGACTGTTCCTCAAGAATATCTGAAGCGTTCATGCGGGTTAGAGGCGTTCGATTTTCCTGTACTGCGTTTCCAGTTGTTCCAGTGCCGCCCGGAAGTCGGCCAACCGTTGCCGTTCCTGCTCCACCACTGCGGCCGGCGCCTTTTCCACGAAATTCGGATTGGCAAGCTTCTTCTCGGCGCGTTCCAGGTCCGCCCTGGCGCGATCCCTGTCGCGGCTCAGGCGACGCAACTCCGCGTCCTTGTCGATCAGTCCGGCCATGGGTACGAGCACCTGCATTTCGCCCACAAGCGCGATGGCCGACTCCGGCGTTTCTTCGCCGCTGTCCAGCCAGCCTATGGATTCCAGTCGTGCCAGTCGCTCGAGGAACAGCCGGTAGCGTTGCAGGCGTTCGCGATCCGTCTGATCGCCGTTGTTCAAGAGCACCGGCAACGGCTTCCCCGGGGCTATGTCCATTTCGCCGCGAATCCGGCGGACGCCGAGAATGAAGCCCTGGATCCATGCCACATCGCGTTCCGCCTCCGCATCCCGTCTGCCGTCGTCGGCCCGGGGATAGGGCTGGAGCATGACGGTTTCGCCGCTCCGTCCCGCCAGCGGTGCCACGCGTTGCCAGATTTCCTCACTGATGAACGGCATGAACGGATGCGCAAGACGCAGGATGGTTTCCAGTACCCTTACCAGGGTTTGACGTGTACCCCGCAGTTCCGGTTCGTCGGTGGAATTGAGGAGGATCGGCTTAGACAGCTCCAGGTACCAGTCGCAGTATTCGCTCCAGACATAGTCGTAAAGCGCCTGGGCTGCCAGGTCGAAACGATAGGCGCCGATATGTCGGTTCATCGCCGCCTTGGTGTCCTGCAGCCGTGAAATGATCCAGCGATCCGCGACGCTGAGCGTTACCGGCTCTCCTCCTGTTCCGCAATCGCGTCCCTCGGTGTTCATGAGCACGTAACGGGCGGCGTTCCAGATCTTGTTGCAGAAATTGCGGTAACCGTCGGCGCGACCCATGTCGAAGACCACGTCACGGCCGGTGGTGGCCAGCGATGCGAACGTGAATCGAAGCGCATCGCTGCCGTGTGACGCAATGCCGTCGGGGAAATGCCTGCGGGTGGCCTCTTCCACGCGCCGTTCCATTGTGGGCTGCATGAGCCCGGCCGTGCGCTTGGCTATCAGCGAGTCCAGATCGATACCGTCAATGATATCGATGGGATCGAGCACGTTACCCTTGGACTTCGACATTTTCTGGCCGTCGCCGTCGCGGACCAGTCCATGAATGTAGATCTCGCGGAAAGGCGGTTCACCGTCCATGAACCGGAGCCCCATCATGATCATCCGGGCGACCCAGAAGAAGATGATGTCGAAGCCGGTAACCAGCACGCTGGTGGGGTAAAAGGTCTCGAGCTCTTTGGTGGTTTCCGGCCAGCCGAGGGTGGAGAACGGCCACAGCGCCGAGGAGAACCAGGTGTCGAGCACATCCTCGTCCTGGCGCAGGGGCACGTCTCCCCCGTGTTTCGTTCGCGCCTGCGCTCTGGCCTCGTCCTCGGTGCGGGCAACGAAGACGTTGCCGTCATCGTCGTACCAGGCCGGGATGCGGTGGCCCCACCAGATCTGGCGTGAGATGCACCAGTCCTCGATGCGGCGCATCCACTCGAAATAGGTGTTCTTCCAGTTGTCCGGTACGAAGCGGATGCGGCCCTCTTCGACTGCCTGAATCGCCGGACGGGCAAGCGGTTCGGTTCTTACGAACCACTGATCGGTGAGATAGGGTTCCACCACCGCTCCGGTGCGGTCTCCGCGCGGCACCATGAGCCGGTGATCTTCGACCCTGTCCAGCAGACCCTGTGCCTGCAGGTCGGCAACCACGCGCTTGCGCGCCTCGTAGCGGTCCAGCCCGCGGTAAGCCTGCGGGCCATGCTCGTTGATGCGGGCGTCCGGGGTCAGGATGTTGATCATCGGCAGGTCATGGCGACGGCCCACGGCATAGTCGTTGAAGTCGTGGGCCGGCGTGATCTTGACGCAGCCGGATCCGAATTCCGGGTCCACGTAGTCGTCGGCGATGACCGGAATCTCCCGGTCGGTAAGCGGAAGCCTCAGCATTCTGCCTACCAGGTGGGCGTAACGGGTGTCGTCCGGATGCACGGCGACGGCAGTATCGCCCAGCATGGTTTCGGGCCGCGTAGTGGCCACGGTGACATGACCACTGCCGTCACTCAGCGGATAGCGCATGTGCCAGAGGTGGCCTTTTTCCTCCTCCGAGATCACTTCCAGGTCGGATACGGCGGTGTGAAGTACCGGGTCCCAGTTGACCAGACGTTTTCCCCGGTAGATCAGCCCCTCCCGATACAGCCGCACGAACGTTTCACGGACCGCGGTGGAAAGCCCCTCGTCCATGGTGAACCGTTCCCGGGACCAGTCCACGGACGCACCCATGCGCCGGAGCTGGTTCTGGATCGTGCCGCCGGATTCGGCCTTCCAGGCCCAGACCCTCTCCACGAAGGCCTCGCGCCCCAGGTCATGGCGGGTCTTCCCCTCGGCATTGAGTTGCCGTTCCACCACCATCTGCGTTGCGATGCCGGCATGATCGGTGCCCGGTTGCCACAGGGTATTGTCACCGCGCATCCGGTGGTAGCGGATCAGGATGTCCATGATGGTGTCCTGGAACGCATGTCCCATGTGCAGCGTTCCGGTGACGTTGGGGGGCGGGATCATGATGCAGTAGGGTGCGCCGGTGCCCCGTGGGGCGAAATAGCCCCGCGATTCCCAGGTCTGATACCAGTTCTGCTCAATCCGGTGAGGGTCGTAGGTCTTCTCCATTAACTGCCTGTATGCGCTCGCGTGAATGGTAGTGAGTGTATATGCCCTGCTTGGCGCGGGCGCCGATTATACTAACCTTCCCACAGATAGTGTCACGTCTCAGGGGGGCAGGACGCCGATCCGGCAAGGCGGGTCAGTGGGGAGTCCGACGGCGGATGGCCGCCACTGCCGCCGCATGCGCCCTGGCCCTTGTGTACTTGAGCAGGGCCTCGGCACTGGGCCTTAATGTCCGCGGCAGGCGGCGATGCCAGTCGGTATCTCCTGTCAGATCCGGTTGCTGGCCCGTGCGTCGCGGTAGCCAGAGGCCACGCGGCCTTGACACTTCACCCGGGCAGGCCACATCGGTGAGGGTTGGTATCGAGCGGGTATGCTCGTCGTTGTCAGCCATGGTCAGCCCCTGTGTCTGCAGTCGGCGGATCGGATGGAGTGGTTGTGCGGATCCATGCCATGCTCCCGATACCAGCGAAAACGGTTGCGCGCCGCCTGCAGCATTTCCGGTTCCTGACAGGCCACCTCCGCAATTCGCCGGAAGGGTCGCAGATCGGACATCAATGACGGCGCCAGGTTGATCAGCAGGTCCGGTCCCGAAGGCGCGTCGTCCTGTTCGGTTCCCAGCAGGATGGGTTCGCTGTCCGCTTCCCGCAACAGGGAATGGGGCAGAAAACTGTCCTGCCGAAACGTCCACAGCAACTGGTCGAGGCGCTCTGCCTGCGCTTGATCCAGGGTACGGATGAATAACCTGTGTCCCCTGGCGTGTGCCTTGTCGGTGAGCTGACAGGCGAGCGCTTCGCAGGTCCTCACCGATTGGCTATCGACAATATAGAAGTCGATCCGTTGCATCGGGTCAATCTCAGCGCGCACCGTTGTCGGCGCGGTCCAGCAGATATCGCGTCAGCAGGGGCACAGGACGGCCGGTGGCGCCCTTCTGATCACCGGTTTTCCAGGCGGTTCCGGCCACATCCAGATGCGCCCACTTGTACTTGCCGGTAAATCGGCCAAGAAAGCAGCCTGCGGTAATGGTTCCGGCTGCGCGGCCGCCGATGTTGGCCATGTCCGCGAAATTGCTCTTCAGCAGTTCGTCATACTCCTCATCCAGGGGCAGTTCCCAGGCGGGATCGGCCGCGGCCCTGCCAGCTGCGAGCAGGGCGTTGACCACGCTCGGGTTGTTGCCCATGACACCGTGCATGGTATGCCCCAGCGCGATCACACAGGCTCCCGTGAGGGTGGCGATGTCAACCACGCTGGCGGGTTTGAAGCGTTCCGCGTAGGTCAGCGCATCGCACAGGACCAGGCGGCCCTCGGCATCGGTGTTCAGCACCTCGATCGTCTGTCCGGACATGCTGGTGATGATATCGCCGGGCTTGGTGGCGGTACCGTCGGGCATGTTCTCGGCGGCGGCGACGATGCCGACCACGTTGATGGGCAACTCGAGTTCGGCGATTGCCTGCAGCGTGCCGAACACGCTGGCCGCGCCGCACATGTCGAACTTCATTTCGTCCATGCCGGCACCCGGCTTGATCGAAATCCCCCCGGTGTCAAAGGTGATGCCCTTGCCCACGAGCACATGGGGGTTATCGGCCTTGCCGGCGCCCTGGTAGTGCATGACGATAAGCCGGGATTCCTGGCGGCTGCCGCGGCCCACCGAAAGCAGTGAACCCATGCCCAGTTTCTGCATCGCCTTCTCGTCGAGGATCTCGACCTTGATCCCGCGCTGTCGCTTGCCGAGGGACTCGGCCTGCTCCGCCAGGTATACGGGGGTGCAGATGTTGCCCGGCAGGTTGCCGAGTTCACGGGCAAGGTTCATGCCACGGCCCATTGCCGCACCGATCTCGCTGGCGCGACCTGCCGCCTTGGCCTGGGAGCGTTCCTCGACACCGAAAACCACCTTGCGCAGTGCCGGAGATACGTCTTCAGCCTTGCTCTTGCAGGCGTCGAACCGGTAACGAAGCTGTTCTACCTGGCGTGCCGCCTCCTCCACGGTCCAGTTGATGTCCCGGCCCTTGACGTGCAACTGCACCAGCCCGCACCAGGCGTCTTTTGCGCCCGCGTTGGACAGGCTGCTGTACATGGTCTGCAATGCCTGCCGATAGCGACGGTCATTGAATTCCCTTTCCTTGCCCAGACCGATCAGAAGCACCCGGTCCGCCTTTACGCCCGGGACACCGTGGAGTAGCAGGGCCTGCCCCTGGCGACCATCCATGTCTCCCTTGCGGAGCAGGGCGGTCAGGTGTCCGTCGGCCGCAGCGTCAATCGATTTGGCGAGCGGCGACAGTCGGCGCTTCTCGAAGACGCCCGCCACCAGACATGCGGTTTTCTGTGACTCGGCCTTGCCGCTGCTGACCACGTATTCCATGCTCCGGCTCCCGGTTTGGTGTATGAAGGATGCAGGCGGTGCCGACGCCCAGGATTCCCGCAGTGGCTACAGCAGCCGGTGACGGTGCTGGTATGCTGGCGGTCGTCTGTGGCGAAGCCCTGATCCGTTGACACGGCGACCTGGCGCCACGTCTGGCCGGGGCCCGGTGCGGTGCGTGCGCGGATCAGAGCATCCTGGCGGCAGCGCCTGTTTGCGCTCGCCGCAGTGTAACGTAAAACGTGGCTCGCGCATCCGAATGGTCCGGCGGCATGCGCAGTCTGCCGAAGTGTCGGACCCCTGCGCAGTTCGCCATCCTCGATGCTGTGGCGCATGGGGCGGCGCCCGGCGATTCGGAGTGAAGTCCTGTTGAAGCTGTCCATCATCAGCCGTTATCTGGTTCGGGAAATTGGTCTGGCCTGGGTCGGTGTGACGCTGGTTCTGGTGGTGGTGCTGTTTGCGAACCGCCTGATCCGCTACCTGGGCGCGGCCGCAAGCGGCACTCTTCCCGGCGACGCCATTCTCACGCTAATGGGGTACAAGGCGCTCAGCTACACCGCCTTTGTACTGCCGGGGAGCTTCTATCTCGCTGTCATACTGGCCATGGGCCGGCTCTACCGGGACAGCGAAATGTCGGCCATGGGTGCCTGCGGCATTGGTCCCGGTCACCTCTACCGCGCCCTGACGCTGCTCATGATCCCTCTGGTGCTGCTTGTGGCGTGGCTCTCCTTCGAGATCCAGCCCTGGGCCGCCCGCGAGGGCCGCGAGGCGGAGCAGGTGGCACAGCAGGCGATGGAAGTACGCGCCATAAGGCCGGGACGGTTTCTGGAGTCGTCTCGTGGTGGCGGGGTGTTCTACATCGAGGGCCTCACCGGCGACGGCGAGCGCATGCGGGACGTATTCCTGCAGGTGCTGCAAGAGGGCGAGCGCGTGGTGGCGCGTGCCAGTGAAGGCTACCTGGAGATGGACCCGGACACCGGCGACCAGTACCTGGTGCTGGAGGATGGTTACCGGTATGACGCCGTTGCCAATGACAAGGGTTGGCGTCTGATCCAGTTCCAGCGTCACGGCGTGCGTATCACCGAGGGGGAAACGCCGAGGGTGGATGTCCGGCGTGATGGCATGCCCACCCGCGACCTCATCGGTTCGCCGGATCCGCGGGAGCGCGCCGAACTGCACTGGCGAATCGCCATGCCCGTCATGGTGGTCACCCTCGGCCTGCTTGCCATACCTCTGAGCCGGAGTTCCCCGCGTGACGGTCGCTATGGGCGCCTGCTGCTCGCCGTGCTGCTGTTTGTGGTCTATTTCAATCTGCTGACCGTCGCCCAGGGCTGGCTGGAGGCCGGCCGCACACCCGACAGACTCGGCCTGTGGCCGGTGCACCTGTCGATGGTCCTGGTGGCGGTGGTGTGGATGCTCCGGGTCTACCGTATCGGCCTGCGGAGGCGCCGGCCATGATCGGCATCATCGACCGCTACATCGCACGCGCGGTGATCGCCGGATCACTGGTAGTGCTGATGGTGTTCGTGTCGTTGGAGGTGATCTTTTCCTTCGTCGACGAGAGCGGCGACATCGATGCCGACTACAGCGCGCTGCAGGCTCTGATGCATGTGGCGCTGCGGGCGCCCCAGCGGGCCTATGAGGCTTTCCCGATCGCCACCCTGATCGGCAGCCTGATGACGCTCGGCGGTCTGGCCGCTCGAAGTGAACTGGTTGTAATGCGCGCCAGCGGCATTTCCGTGCTCGGCATCGGGCGCGCGGTGGGCATTGCCGGTGTGGCGCTGGCACTGCTGGCCATGCTGATCGGCGAATACGTCGCTCCGCCGGCGGAACGCCTGGCACAGGAAATTCGGGCGACGGCACGGGCCGGAGATGTTTCTGCGCTGGGCCGCGACGGCTTCTGGGCCCGCGACGGACGGGATTTCGTTCAAGTCGGTTCCGCCCCCAGTACGCGACTGCTGGAAGACCTGCGCATCTATGCCTTCGATGAGGACAAGCGCCTGCAGCAGCTCATGCGTGCCGAGCGCGCAAGCCACGTGCGGGGAGGGACCTGGCTTCTCCAGGGGGTCCGGATCGATCGCTTCAGTGATGACAGGGTGGATATCAGCCGAAGCGACGAGCACCGATGGTCGTCCTCACTGGAGCCGGAAGTGCTTGACGTGGTCGTGGTGGAGCCGGAAGCGCTGTCGATGGTCAACCTGTGGACTTATGTGCGTTATCTGGAGCGCAATGAACTGGAGAGCGACCCCTACCGTCTGGCCTTCTGGCTCAAGGTGGTCACGCCCCTGGCGACCCTCAGCATGCTTCTGCTGACAATTCCACTGGTGTTCGGATCACTGCGTTCCGTCGGTGCGGGGCAGCGCATATTCATCGGCGTGATGATCGGAATCGCCTTTTACCTGAGCAACCGCCTGTTGAACAACCTGGGTGTGGTCTACGGGTTCCCGCCGGTGATCAGCGCCTTTGTGCCGACACTGGTGTTTCTCGCCGTGGCGATCTACCTCACGAGTCGCGTGCGCTGACGCGACCGGGATGGCGCTGGCCGGCGGTAATTGACAGCCGGCTTTCGCGCCAATGCCGCCGGGTCACCGCATCACGGATCAGCGCCGCTCCGGGCGGAATACGATCCGGGTTTGCGACAGGCGATCGTGCCAGGCGAGCCTGTCGCGGTCGATAAGGCACCAGAAGAGTCCAAGACCGAATGGCAGTATTGCGGGGATGGCGGCGACAAACCGCCTGACTGCGTCCTTCAACGCCAGGGGTTGGCCGTCGTTGCGTTCCACGTGCAGGCGCCATGCCTTCATCCCCAGGGTCTGGCCGCCCCTGAGCCAGAAACCGGCAAAGAACATGAAGGTGAGAGCCAGCAGGTAAAGCTGGTAGAGCGGCATCCACGCACCCTCGATCGCCTCGCCACCCGTTATCGGCAGCAGCGCCGCGGTACCAAGCATCCAGATAGCCAGGATCAGCATGGAGTCGTAGATCATGGCGGCCAGCCGCCGGGAGACGCTGCCCGGAGTTGCCGCAGCGCCATGTACGGGTGCTTCAGTGATACCGGGCATGACCACGCCGATCCGTGCTGTCAGGGGAAATGGCGCTCCCACGGGGATTCGAACCCCGGTTACCGCCGTGAGAGGGCGGCGTCCTGACCACTAGACGATGGGAGCGTCGGTTATGCCGCCGACTACGTCGGGCGGCAGCACGTCGGCGTCTGCAGCCCTTGTCAGGCGGTGGTATTATACGCGCTCGCAAACCTGGCTCAAGCACGGAATCCTGTGACCGAACAACAGACCCAGCCCGAAATTCCGCAGTCGGTGATCATCCCGCGGTCCGAGCACTCCATTTCCCGGGCCGGCATCAGTGACAATGCTCTCAAGGTGCTTTACCGCCTCAAGAACGCCGGTTATCAGGCGTATCTGGTAGGTGGGGGCGTGCGTGATCTGTCCCTGGGACGCGAGCCAAAGGATTTCGACGTCGCCACCGACGCGCGACCGGAGGATGTAAAGGCCCTGTTCCGCAACTGCCGTTTGATAGGGCGCCGCTTCCGACTGGCCCATGTGCATTTTGGCCGCGAGATCATCGAAGTTGCCACCTTTCGCGCGCTCCACGATGGTGAAACCAGCGACAACGGCGATGTGCACATTGAGGACGGGCGCGTTCTGCGGGACAACGTCTACGGTACGGTGGAAGAGGATGCCCTTCGCCGGGATTTCACGATCAACTCCCTTTATTACAATATTGCGGATTTCTCGATCGTCGATTTCGCGGATGGAATGGCCGATCTGCGGGCGGGCGTCCTGCGGCTGATCGGTGATCCGGAGGCGCGCTTACGTGAAGACGCCGTGCGCATGCTCAGAGCTGTGCGTTTCGCGGCCAAGCTCGGTTTCCGCATTCATCCGGAAACCGGCGACCGTATTCCGGAGATGGCTTCACTGCTCGAGTTGATTCCGCAGGCCAGACTGTTCGACGAGGTTCTGAAGCTGTTCATGAGCGGCCATGGCGTCGGCAGCTTCGAGCTGCTACGACGATACGGACTGTTCCGGTACCTCTTCCCGGAGACGGACGCGGTTCTGGAAACGGACGGTCACGATACCTGGATACGGTTTATCTCCTGGGCCCTGGAGAACACCGACAATCGGGTTTCCGAGGGCAAACCGGTAACGCCGGCGTTTCTTTTTGCCGCGCTTCTCTGGCCGGCAGTGCGGGTCCGTTCCGGGCGTTATGCCGACGAGCGTGGGCTGACTCCGGTGCAGGCACTGCAGGAAGCGGTCAGCGACGTGGTCGATGCGCAGCTGAGCCACGTGGCGTTGCCGAAGCGCTTCAGTATCCCGATGAGGGAAATCTTTCTGCTGCAACCCCGGCTTGAACGCCATGGCGGGCGCCGCGCACGAAGGCTGCTGGGGCATCCGCGGTTTCGCGCGGCCTACGATTTCCTGCTCTTGCGAGCCCGCGTGGAGGATGCGGAGCAGGCGGTGGCGGACACCTGGACGCGCCTGCAGGAATCCGCGGAGTCCGATGACGCCGGAGGAAGGGCGCCAGCGGCCACGGAGGGTGCGGCGCGTCGCCCGCGCGGGCGCAGACGGCGCCGCAGTGGTGGAGCGCCGGGACAGGAATCATGACGGCGCTGGTACGGGCTTACATCGGCATGGGCAGCAATCTGGCGGATCCGGCCTCGCAGATGCGCCGGGCTCGCGCGGCATTGGCGGCGGTGCCCGAAGTGCAGATCCGCGCGACGTCGCCGGTATACCGCTCCCCGCCCATGGGGCCTGTCGATCAGCCGGATTACCTGAATGCCGTGCTCGCGGCGCAAACCGGGCTGGCACCCTTGTCGCTTCTCGATACGTTGCAGGCCATAGAGAGGCAGCAGGACAGGCAGCGTGGCCGGCACTGGGGACCACGTACCCTGGACCTGGATCTGCTGTTGTACGGCGAGCAGGTTCTGATCAACGAGCGCCTGCAGGTGCCGCATCCCGGCGTTCATGAGCGCGCATTCGTGCTTTATCCTCTTGCCGATATCGCCCCCGATCTGCATGTTCCCGGCCACGGTCGCGTGGATGAGCTGTTGAAGAGCGTATCTGCTGCCGGACTGCAGCGTCTGGGCGGCTTTTCCTGGACGGAGAGCGGATGACCGAGAACGCCGAACCGAAACTGTCCCGGCCCGGCTACCTGGTGGTCGAAGGCCCCATCGGCGTCGGCAAGACCAGCCTGGCCAGGCGCCTCGCCGAATCGCTTGGCACCGAGCTGTTACTCGAGGAAGCGGAAGAAAACCCCTTTCTCGAGCGTTTCTATCAGAACCCCGCGGATGCCGCCTTTCCGACCCAGATGTACTTCCTGATGCAGCGGGCGGAACAGCTTGGATCGCTGCGCCAGGATGACCTGTTCGCACCAACGCGGGTGGCGGACTTCCTGTTCGAGAAGGACCGCCTGTTCGCATCGCTGACCCTGCGCGACCCGGAGTTTGCCCTGTATGACAAGATCTATGCGCAACTGGCTCCGGAGGTGCCGCCACCGGATCTGGTGATCTATCTTCAGGCGCCGGTGGACGTGCTGATGGAGCGGATCCGGAAGCGCGGGATCGCGCATGAGCAGTCAATCAGTGCCGATTATCTGCGCCGGCTCTGCGATGCCTACGTCAACTTTTTCTACCATTACGAGGGCGCACCCCTCCTGATCGTCAATGCAGCCGAGATCGACCTGGTCGGAAACGATGCCGAATACCGGCTATTGCTTGAGCGCGCCCGAAATGTGCGCAGTGGCCGGCATTACTTCAACCCGGCCCCGATTTCGCTCTGAACTCCGTGGTGTCGTTGTCGGCATGGGCATCCGTGTATTGAAAGTTTCCCTTTTCCGACCCACTATCTCAGCCCTGTTCCGGACAGCGGCCGGGCCCATGGTCGGATCGACCCCTGAGGGGCCTTGATGATCCCGTCATCGCGAATCGGTGGTTCAAGAAAAGCATGAGTTCGGGTACGGATCGACATCAGAGTTCTCGCCAGGTCACGGTCGCCTCGTTGGCGGCGATGAAGGCGCGTGGCGAGAAGATCGTCTGTCTCACGGCATACGACTTCAGTTTCGCGCGCGCCCTGGAGCAGGCGGGCATAGATGTCATGCTGGTGGGCGATTCCCTGGGCATGGTTATCCAGGGGCGGAGCACCACCTTGCCCGTGACCATGGACGAGACCATCTATCATTGCCGGTGCGTGGCCGCAGGCCGGGAACGGACCCTGCTGATGGCGGACATGCCGTTCATGAGTCATATCAGTGCTGAAGATGCGCTGCGCAATGCCGGCCGGCTGATGAAGGAGGGTGGTGCGCAGATCGTGAAGCTGGAAGGCGGGCGGGAGCAGGCCAGTGTGGTTGCCCGCCTTGCGGGGGCCGGGATCCCGGTGTGCGCGCATCTGGGCCTGCGGCCGCAGTCCGTGCACAAGCTCGGGGGCTACCGGGTTCAGGGCAGGGAGCCGGATGCGGCCGAGTCCATGCTGAGGGACGCGCGTGCTCTGCAGGAGGCCGGTGCCGACCTGCTGCTGCTGGAATGCGTGCCGGCGGCGTTGGCCGCGCGGGTCACGAAAGAGGTGGACGTGCCGGTAATCGGGATCGGCGCCGGCGCAGACTGTGACGGCCAGATTCTTGTGCTGCAGGATATGCTGGGACTCACGCCCGGGCGTACGCCCAGATTCACACGCAATTTCATGGTCGGAGCGGGCAGTATTCAGCAGGCGCTGGCCGCGTATGCGTCGGCGGTGCGCGACGGCTCTTTTCCGGCACACGAACACGCATTCTGATCCCATGGCTATCGAACGGCTGACAGACATCGCCGCATTGCGTGCCCGCACTGCAATGTGGCGCGCCGAAGGCCACCGCATCGCGCTGGTCCCGACCATGGGCAATCTGCACGAAGGACACCTGGCGCTGGTGCGGGATGCATCGCGGCGGGCCGATCGGGTATTGGTGAGCATATTCGTCAACCCGCTGCAGTTCGGGGCCGGTGAAGATTACGAATCCTATCCCCGTACGCTGGATGCCGACGTGCGGGCGCTCGAAACCCTCGACCTGCCGCTGGTGTTGTTCACGCCGACAACGAACGCCGTCTATCCCGATGGTCCGGACCTGGCAACGCGCATTATCGTTTCCGGACTGTCCGAGCCCCTATGTGGCGAATTTCGTCCGGCGTTCTTCAGTGGTGTCGCCACCGTTGTTGCCAAACTGCTGAACATGAGCCAGCCGGATGCGGCCGTTTTCGGCCGCAAGGATTACCAGCAACTGCAGGTGGTCCGGCGAATGGTGCGCGATCTCAACATGCCGGTGGAGATTGTCGGCGTCGATACCGTACGCGAGCCCGACGGTCTGGCCATGAGCTCCCGCAACAGCTATCTCGACAGAGAGGAGCGGGCATGCGCCCCAGTCATTTATGGCACTTTGCGGGCCATCGCCCGGGCGCTGCGTGACGGTTCAACCCGTTTCCATGAACTCGAGCGGATGGGCATGCAACGCCTCCGCGAGGCGGGTCTGAAGCCGGAGTATGTCAGCATCCGCAATCAGCAGGACCTGGCGCCCGCGAAAGCGGCGGATACGGCACTGGTCATTCTCGCAGCCGCCTGGCTGGGCCGGGCGCGGCTTATCGACAACGTGGAGCTGCGATTGAACCGTCAGGGTTAACAATGGATACTATGTTGCCCTGCACGACAAGGTGGGTGTGGTCGTGACCGCCGGATGTTCGTCCGGGGCGTAATCAAAGAGAACGAGGTAACCCTGAGAAGGGGGATCTGCGATGCAACTGAACATGCTGAAATGCAAGCTCCACAAGGCACGGGTGACGCAGACCGAACTCGATTACGAGGGTTCCTGCGCCATTGACGCCGATCTCATGGATGCGGCCGGGCTGCTGGAATACGAGCAGATCCAGATCTACAACCTTGCCAATGGCGAGCGTTTCACCACCTACGTGATCCGTGGCGAGCGTGGCTCGCGGATGGTGTCCGTCAACGGCGCGGCTGCCCACAAGGCGGGCGAAGGGGACCGCGTCATTATTTGTGCCTACGGGGTGGTGGACGAAGAGGATCTGCCTGAATTCCGGCCCACTCTCGTCTATTGCGACGGTGACAACAACATTACCGGCCTGCGCCGCGAAATTCCCTTGCAAGTAGCGTGACAGCGCCTCTCCGGGCCGCTCCGTTGAGATTCCGCAGGCAGTGGTCTCGCGAAACAGCCTTGCCAGCCCCCGTGAAGCCATGTTCGCGTGTCGGGCGATGGACCGGTCGCCGACCATAGACGACGCATCGCGGCTGTCAGCCCCGGCCGGCACGTCAGCGGGATGCCCCCGCAGACTTCACAATGCGGTACCAACGCGAACCTTCGAATGAGTCAGCGTCCCGCTAACGGCGCGATGCAGGTGTACGGTCACTGCCCGGGTTTGAATCAGTTTCCATCTGCCGATTCCCTCGATGTAACGTCCCGCCTTGCTCGAGCCCTTTCTTCTGCCTTTCCATTGCCCAGGCCACATGTTCCCGGACCATCGCCGAGGGATGGTCACGGTGTTCCGCCAGTGCGGCAAGAACGTCCTCGCGGGGCGGCGCATTTCCCAGGCCCACCGCGAGGTTGCGCAACCAGCGTTCATGGCCCAGTCGGCGGATGGCGGAGCCTTCCGTTCGGCGCAGGAACTCTTCCTCGGTCCAGCGGAACAGTGCCACCAGTTCGGGCGTGTCCAGGCCATGCCGCGGGTGGAAATCGCCCTCGTCCGTGGGTCGGGCAAACTTGTTCCAGGGGCAGACCAGCTGACAGTCGTCGCAACCGAATACGCGATTGCCCATCAGTGGCCGCAGTGCCTCCGGAATGCCGTGATGGGACTCGATGGTCAGGTACGAGATACAGAGTCGGGCGTCCAGTCTGTACGGCGCGACAATGGCCCGGGTCGGGCAGACGTCCATGCAAGCGGTGCAACTGCCGCAATGGTCCAGTGCGGGGCGGTCCGTGGGCAAGGGCAGATCGGTATAGAGCTCCCCGAGGAAGAACCAGGATCCGACCCGGCGATTGATCAACAGCGTGTGCTTGCCGATCCACCCGAGTCCGGCCTTTTCGGCCAGCGGCTTCTCCAGCACCGGGGCACTGTCGACGAATGCCCGGTAGCCGAACGGGCCGTGGCTTTCGGTTATGCGGTCAGCCAGTTGCTGGAGCCTCTTGCGGATGAGCTTGTGATAGTCCCGACCAAGGGCATAGCGCGCGATGAAGCCGCGGGTACCGTCCGCCAGAACGTCCCGTGAGTCGGCGGCTTTCTCCGGCAGGTAGTCCATCCGGGCCGAAATCACCCGGATCGTGCCAGGGTGGAGTTGCGCCGGTCGGCTACGGCGCTTGCCGTGGCGGGCCATGTAGGTCATGTCGCCGTGAAAACCCCGTTGCAGCCACTCCAGGAATTGCGGCTCCGCCGCCGAGAGGTCGGTATCGGTGATTCCGACCTGGTGGAATCCCAGTTCCCGGCCCCAGTTGCGAATCCGTGCGGCAAGCTCGGTCATGGGGTCGTCAACGGGGTTCGCGCTTGGGGTGCACCTAGCCCGCATATCTCACCACCGTTCGTCGCGAG
>SLSJ01000073.1 GCA_007130525.1 Ectothiorhodospiraceae bacterium
AGGGCGTCGAGATGCCGCTGTGACGGGGGGCACGGACCGGAAGACGGCGAAGGCGTAGCCGACACTACGTCGAGCCGGCTGCAGGGAGTACGCCCCGACACAGCGAGCAGATCGGCGTGCGCAGTAGAAGGGCGGTGAGGTATGCGGGCTAGTCCATGCGCATGAAAAAGGCCCCGCGCTCTGCGGGGCCTGATAACACTCCTGGAGGGGAATCAAGGATCCGGTCGGACCTGGTCTGAATTGTCCGCGGAAGCGGGAGAGCGTTCCATGTACTCGATCCTGTTCGTCAAGGAGAACCACTATTCTCCTCAAGCGATCGAATGCGGGCCTTCCACTCTACGGATCCTTCGCCCGGTCCAGGCAGGTCCGACGGGCTTCCACGAGACCTGGTTACTGGCGTTCCTCGATCATGGTGATAACGTCATCGCGCATTTCCGGATCGTGCTCGATTGCGGCCGCGATCTCGGAATAGTCTTCGACGGACAGGCCGTTATCCCGGATAGCCTCGACCATCTTGTCGTTGGCTTCCTGCTGCAGATCCTGGGCCTGTTCTGCCGCTTCCACTCCCTGCAGCCGTTCCGAGTATTCAGCATGGATCTCGCCGACATCGATGTAGGCATCCACGAACAACTCGAGCTGTTCCTGGTCCACATTGATGGTGCGCTGATCCAGCTGCTCAGGCTGATCATAGTCTTGCGGGGTACCTTCCTCGGCCATCGCCATGGGCGCCATCAGCAACCCGGACAGCAACGGTATCATCGATATGGTCCACTTGGAGCGTCGCATCAATCAATCTCCTCTGGGTCAAACCTAGTGGCATAAAGCTTGTTGCACACTACATGCCAGTCGCCCGACAAAATTCGTGCGTATTTCATGTTTATATATTTATATCAGTGAGTTGAGTGATGTATGCGCCGGCCTGGACACGGTCTCCGAGCGCGGGTTTGCAGTCGGCATTGCAGTTATCTAGTGTGTAAATATGACACATGAGACAGAAAAGCAGGGCCTGTTCCGCTTTCGGCGGAGCGCCTGGAGCCTGCGTTGGGCGCTGATCCTGATGGTGCTCCTGCCGTTGCTGGGCGGGATGGCGCTGGTGACTTACATTGCCCTGTGGACGCTTGAGTCTGCGGCCGAGAAGCGCATGCAGGAAGACGTGGAACTGATGGCCCGCGCCATACGCCTGCCTATCAGTACCAGCCTGGAGGATGGTGAAGAGGGTGCCGTGCGGCAGGCGCTGGAGTCGGTGTTCCGCATCGGGCGCATCTATGGCGCGTACGTTTATGACGCCGATGGCGAGCTGATCGCCGCAGTTGGCGCGGTGAATCCTTCGCAGAGGCGTTCCGAAGTGGCCGATCTGGCCGAAGAGGGAGAACGCAAAGGCAGTTACGACCGCATCCTCGGCCGTGATGTGTATTCCTATTTTGTCCCGCTCAGTGACTCGGGCGGACGCATCAATGGCCTGCTGCAACTCACCCGTCGCAGTAGTGACTTCGAGCAACTGGCGGGCACCCTGAGGATGCAGGCGTTCGCATTCATGGCGGGCGCGGCCGTGGTTATCTCCGTGCTGGTGCTCGTGGGTCACAGGCGCGCCATCGGCAAGCATTTCGATCGCCTGATGGACAGCATGGCCCTCGTGGAGCGCGGTCAGCGTGATCATCGCGCCGGTTCCGAGGGGCCGTGGGAGATTGCGCGGCTGAGTCGCGCGTTGAACAACATGCTTGACAGCGTCGATCACGCCGAGCGCGAGGTGGCCAGGCGGCGTGAAGCACAGCTGCAGCTTGAGGATCGCCTGCGGCAGGCCGAAAAGCTGGCAGCCATCGGTCGTCTGGCATCGGGGGTGGCGCATGAACTGGGCACGCCGCTGAGCGTGATCGACGGCAAGGCGCAGCGGGCTCTGCGCCGCGCCGGGTCCGGCACCGTCGACATCCGTGTGCTGGAGCAGATTCGCGCGGAAGTGTCGCGCATGGAGCACATTGTCCGGCAGTTGCTCGACTTCGGCCGAAGTTCCAACCGGCAGTATCGGCAGACGCGGGCGGGAGATCTGGCCAATGCGGCCCGTGCGGCACTTGAACAGGAATTCGCCGTCCGGAGTGTGCGCCTGGAGGTGGCGGGTGAGATGCCGGGTCCTTCACTGCGTGTGGACCCCGTGCGCGTCGAACAGGTGCTGGTGAACCTGCTGCGCAACGGGGCGCAGGCCGGAGGCACGCGTGTTCGCGTGGATTGGCGGGTTCGGGATGACGCGGTGCAGTTCCTGGTGGACGACGATGGCGCCGGGGTTCCGAAGGATATCCAGCACCGGTTGTTCGAGCCGTTCTTCACCACCAAGGCGGTGGGCGAGGGTACCGGGCTGGGGCTCGCCGTGGTGCACGGCATCGTCAGCGAACACGGCGGGGATATCCGCGTCAGCGATAGCGAACTCGGGGGCGCCCGCGTGGAAGTGCGCATTCCGCGGGTGCCGGTTAACGAAGACAGGACGGAATTGACGGACAATGACCGAGACAGATTCGAAGAAGGCACTTGAGCGGATCCTGCTGGTTGAAGACGACCGGGGCTTGCGGGAACTGCTCGGCGAAGAGCTTGATGACGAGGGCTTCCACGTGACGGTGGTGGAGAGCGGCGAGGCGGCGATCCAGCAGATCGGCAGCCTGAAGCCGGATCTCGTTATCAGTGATCTGCGCCTGCCGGGCATGGATGGCCAGGCGCTGCTTCGGCACGTATGCGAACTGCCGGTGCGGCCGGCCTTCCTCATGATTACGGCATTCGGCACGGTGTCGCAGGCGGTCGAGGCCCTGAAGCAGGGGGCTGACGAGTTCCTGACCAAACCTCTGGACCTGGAGCATTTCATGCTCAGCGTCAGGCGCTTGCTGGAAACCAGGCGACTGCGTGACGAGGTGCAGCGTTACCGCAGCCTGGTGGATCAGGAGCACTTCCACGGCATGATCGGCCAGGATACGGCCATGCAGACCATGTTCGAACAGATCTGCCAGCTTGCCCGCGCAAACGGTCCGGTGCTTGTGGTCGGCGAAAGCGGTACCGGTAAGGAATTGGTGGCGCGTGCCATCCATGACGAAAGTGATCGTGCTGACAAGCCGTTCCAGGCGGTAAATTGTGCCGGTGTGCCCGCCGATTTGCTGGAAAGCGAGTTCTTCGGCCACGAGGCGGGAGCATTTACGGGCGCGGTGAAGTCGCGACGCGGCCTGTTCTCCCAGGCTGACGGCGGCACGCTGCTGCTGGACGAACTTGGCGAAATGCCCATGGCCCTGCAGGCCAAGCTGCTGCGGGTGCTTCAGGACGGGGTCATCAGGCCTGTCGGCAGCAATCGGGAGCACCAAGTCGATGTCCGGGTGGTCGCGGCCACCAACCGTGACCTGGAGTCGCTGATCAGCAGTGGCGACTTCCGCGAGGACCTGTTCTATCGGCTCGAGACCTTCACGCTTCGCGTGCCACCGCTGCGCGAGCGAGGCAAGGACCTGGAGCTATTGGCGGTGCGCCTGCTGCAGCGATACGCGGTGCAGATGGACCGCAAGATCACCGCTTACAGCCCGCAGGCGATGGAAACCCTGAGAGGGTATTCGTTCCCGGGGAACGTGCGGGAACTGCAGAACGCAGTGGAGCGCGCCGTCACCTTTTGCCAGTCGGACACCATTGGAGCGGAGCATCTGCCGACGCGCATCCGCGGTCAGAGCCGGCCCGCGGTGATGCCGCAGGGTGGCGAGGGAGGGATACTGGACACTCTCCTGGATAACCAGGTGCTGCCCACCCTTGATCAGCTCGAAAGGCGCTATATCCGCTATGTGCTGGATCAGGTGAACGGTAACAAGCGTCGCGCCGCCGCCCTGCTGGACGTGAGCCGGCGCACGCTGTACCGGAAAATCGATGACGGGGTGTCGTGAACGCAAGGCGGAGGCCCCCCACCACGAGTCCGGCACATCCCCATGCTTCCGCCCGCCGCAGGGCGCAGGTATAACCCGCATATCACACCGCCGTTCGTCGCGAGGGCGTCGAGATGCCGCTGTGACGGGGGG
>SLSJ01000131.1 GCA_007130525.1 Ectothiorhodospiraceae bacterium
CTCAGCGCCGTTTCCGAGAGCATGGGCAGGGTATCGTCCCCGGGGCTGCCGATCTGCAGGCCGCGCGCCAGGACGTCGGCCACGTGCACAACAAGCGTGATGGGCCCCGGAGGAACCGGCCGACTGCGTTCCGGCTCATGATGCGAACCAATGGGCTCGATCAGGGACTCGGGCAAGGCCCAGGCACGGGCCGCGCGCTCGCCGACAGCGCAATGATCGAAGCCGAGCACCATGCGCTCGGCATCCCTGATCCACACGTCGTGGCGCCTCTGATACTGAGCCACGGCAGCAAAGGAGCGCGGAGCCTGGGTGTGCAATACCACACGACCGATGTCGTGCAGGAGGCCGGCCACAAAGGCCAGCGTCGGCGATGCTTCCACCTCCCGGGCGAGCGTCCGCGCCAGCGCGCCGGTGGCGGCAGCATGGCTCCAGAAGCCGTAGTGATCGAATTTTTCGCCGCGCAGCGCCACCGGCAGGGCATGCAGCACCACCGCCGCCGACGCCACCAGTTCCAGCCGACCGGGATCCAGTCGCAGCACCAGTTCACCACACGATTCGTGGCCGCGAATATCGCCCAGCAGCGGCGAACCCGCGAGAATGCGGAAACACCGCGCCAATTCGGCCTCGGACTGCAGCACCTCCACCAGACGACAGGGGGAGGGCATGGTCCTGCGGGCTTCCGCGAGCAGTTGCGTGGCCGCAGTTGCCAGCGGCAACTGGAAGGGTGACAGATCCGGTCTTTCGGCTCGTAGCTGCATCAGCGGTCGACTCCCGTGCGGTACTCCATGAGTAGCTTCCGCAACTGGCGCATGCACGGACTGAGCCGCCAGTGCCGGAAGAGGTGGTCCAGCGATTCCCTGACATCCTGGTCGTTCATCTGCGCTTCCCCGCGTCTGTAGGCGCTGGCAACGGCCACCTGGCTCAGCCCCATGGAACGGAAACGGTCCAGCAACCGCTGATCTATGACGTGTCCGGCCGGCGCCACCAGGGCGCCCTCTCCGTCAGTGACGTCGCGCCCGAGCAGATCTCCCGCGGAGAGCGCACTGACGGGCAACAACACCACGGGTCGGGACATGACAGGACACTCTCCCAGGTTGACTCGGGAACCTGCGGTGCGCAGGTCAGCTCGATTTCCGGGGAAGTCTAGGCTGCCGGCCGTCGCCGGATCGTGACCGGCCGCACAAAGTAAAAGTCACCCGCTGGTGAACCGACGAACGGTTGCTCCTGACCGGTCAATCGGGACTCATAAATGCATCCGGAAGCCGAGCCACCAGCTTTCGATTCGGCTGTCAACGCGCACCCGCTGCGCCGGCCCGAGGCCCTCGTCCTCCCCCAACGCCTCACGGAATTCGAAACGGTGTGACGGCGACACCCTGCCGTATCGAAGCGTGAACCACCAGAAGTCGAACTGGGCGAGAAAATGCGGCGTGACCGTCTCCGTGCCGGAGCCCTGATCCGGACCGCGGTAGCTTGCCCGCGCGCGCACCTCGTGCACACCGTATCCGAGCGCGAGCGCGAACGGACCTTCCCGCCAGCGCACACGAAGCAGGCCGCCCCGGCCATAGTCCGTTTCCGCCGAGATACCGGGTTCCAGCCGCCAGCCCGTGTAATACACGCCACCCGAAAGGGCCAGGTTCTCGGTCTGGCGGATACGGATGCCCTCGCAGGGGCCGCTACAGCGATTGCGCTCGGAATCGGAAACGACGGCCTGAAGGGATATCCACCAGTCCCAGTCGGCACTGGCAGGGGCGCAAAGCAGGCAGTAAAACAGGCATAGCCATCGCGCACTCTTCATCCCGGAATCATGCCAGCGGAGCCGTTTACGGCAAACCGGAACGACCGTTCATCCGGAAATTCCGCCTTTCTGTCTCCTTACGGATACACCTTTGAACGACATGCGGATATTACTCGGCCATGGACAGCGACCGGGGCGCTCCGGCTTACGCCCTGGCGCGGAACAAAGAGGAAGGACTAAGGTGATTCGCCGTAACCGACAGCACGGACAAACCGGCTTCACCCTGATCGAACTCATGATCGTGGTGGTGGTGCTCGGCATTCTGGCGATTATCGCCTACCCCGCTTACGACAATTACGCCCAGCGGGCCAACCAGGCGGCGGCCCAGGCGTTCATGATGGACGTGTCCTCGCGGGCCGAACGCTTCCGTCTGGATGCCAGAGACTATCCGACCGGGCTGGCGGAACTGAGCATGACCGCACCCGACCGCGTATCGCGCGTCTACGACGTCGCGCTTACCGCTGACAACGACGCCGCCCCGCCCAGCTTCACCATCACTGCGACTCCCAGGGCCGGCACGCAGCAGGCCGGACGTCCGACACTGACCCTCGACAGCACCGGGGCACAGACGCCCGCGGAGGAGTGGTAAGCATGATGGGGCGCGGGGCAGCTGCGAAAACCGGCAATACCGGATTCACCCTCATCGAACTGATGATCACGCTGGTCGTGCTGGGGATCGTGGTGACGCTGGGCGTACCGCAGTTCAACGCCTTCATCGCCAACCAGCAGGCAAAGACCGCCTCCCAAAGCCTCTACTCCAGCCTCACCTATGCCCGCAGCGAAGCAATCCGGGAAAACGACAGCGCCGCGGTGGAAGCCATCGGGGATGACTGGAACCGCGGCTGGATAGTGCTCAACGCCAATGGCGAGGAACTGCGCCGCGTGGAGAACGAGAACGGCGCGTGGCGGATAGCCGTCGCCCCGTCGGGCAGCAGCCGGCTCGAGTTCCAGCGCAACGGGAGGGCAGACAACCGACTGCGTTTCCAGGTCTGCGGGCGTGGCCAGAGCACCGCCGTCACGGAGCGGATCGTCGGTGTCGACCTGACCGGGCGGCCCAGCCTTGCCCTGGGCGATACATGCGACGGGGAGACCTAGATCATGACGACGGCCAGGACACCCCGAGCTCAGCGCGGCGCCACCCTGATCGAGGTGTTGGTCGCGATGCTCATCCTCGCGCTGGGGCTGCTGGGTACCGCGGCACTGCAGTCGAGCGCCCAGCAGGCGGAGATGGAATCCTACCAGCGCTCCCAGGGACTCATTCTCGCCCAGGACATGATCAACAGGATCAATGCCAATCGGCGGGCAGCGCGTTGCTACGAGACCTATTCCGGAGCCGGCGACGACAATTTCGTCGGCCAGGGCAACGACCCGACTCCCTGCACGGGCTGGGGCACATCGTCGACGCGCGACAGGGCCGACGACGACATGGCGCAGTGGGACGCGCTGCTCACGGGCGCCTCGGAACTGCTCGACGGAAACACCGTCGGCTCCATGACCGGCGCCCGTGGCTGCGTTCGCTTCGATGAGATCGAGGAAGTGTACATCGTGACGGTGGCCTGGCAGGGCCAGAGACCGACCCGCGCGCCCGATGACAACGACTGCGCCCAGGGCACGTACGGTGAAGACGACCTGCGACGCATCGTGGAACTCACGCTGCGCATCGGAAACCTGAGCTGACGGTGGAAGAGTCAATGAACCCGGCAATGTCAGCAATATCGAAACCAGCCCGCCAGCAAGGACTTTCGCTGGTGGAACTCATGATCGCCCTCGTACTGGGGCTGCTGGTGACCGCCGCGGTCACCGCGCTGACCATCAACAGCAGTCAGACGCAACGGGAGCTGACCAAGACCAGCCGCCAGGTGGAGAACGGCCGCTACGCCATGCAGGTGCTCAACGACCACGTCCGGCACGCCGGATTCTTCGGCCGGTACCATCCACAGTCCACGCCGCCCGGATCGCTGCCGGACCCCTGCAGGAATGATCTGGATACGCTGGATGCGGATACGCTCCGGGGCATTTTCAGTCTGCCGATGCAGGCCTACGAATCGCCGGACGCGCTGAGCTGCATCAGCGGTGCCGACCACGTCAATGGCACCGATATCCTGGTGGTGCGACGGACCAATACCCGGGCCATCGAGGACTGCGACGGATCCAACGGCAGCCCGGCCGGCAACCGGCTGTACCTGCAATCGCGTCCCGACAACTTCATTCTCGGCAACGGCAACGC
>SLSJ01000242.1 GCA_007130525.1 Ectothiorhodospiraceae bacterium
GGCGGCGGCTCCCACGGTGCCCTGACCTGGGGCGTGCTCGAGCGCATTCTCGAAGACGAACGGCTGGAGATCGACGGCGTCAGCGGCACCAGTGCGGGCGCCATGATTGCGGTGGTGCTGGCCGATGGCCTGCACCGCGGCGGTCGCGAGGGCGCCCGGGAGGCGCTGCATACCTTCTGGCGGGCGGTGAGCGATGCGGCACGGTTTTCGCCCATCAGGCGCAGCCCCTGGGCATGGATGACCGGCAGCCAGAGCCTGGACGACTCGCCCGGTTACCTGTTCTACGAAACCCTGAGTCAAATGGTTCCTCCCTCCCGACTGAACCCGTTCGGGCTCAATCCCTTGCGTGATCTCGTGGAACGTCACGTGAACTTCGAGCACGTGAACGCCTGCCGCAAGGTGAAGGTGTTTGTTACCGCCACCAACGTCCGCACCGGCCGGGCGCACATTTTCCGCCAGCCGTGGTTGTCGGTGGACGCGGTGATGGCCTCCGCCTGTCTGCCGTTCATGTTCGAGGCGGTGGAGATTGACGGCGAAGCCTACTGGGATGGTGGCTACATCGGCAATCCGGCGCTTTATCCGCTGGTGGACGATCAGGGCTGCCGCGACCTCCTGGTGGTGCAGATCAATCCGGTGATCCGGGAAAAGCTGCCCGCCACCTCCCGGGAAATACTCAACCGGCTCAACGAAATCACGTTCAACTCCAGCCTGATCAAGGAGTTGCGATCCATACACCTGCTGCATCAACTGATCGAAGCCGAAGGGCTTGAACTGGAAAGCTATCGCGCCATGCGCCTGCACCTGATCCACGCCGAGCATGAGGCGGAGAAACTCAGCGCCTCCAGCAAGATGAACTCGGAGTGGAGTTTTCTGACACGGCTGCACGACCACGGATATGCCCTGGCCAGCCAATGGCTGGATCGGCATTTCGACGCCATCGGCCACGAATCCACCTTTGACCTCGACGGACTGTTCAAGGATACGTTCCGGCCGGTGGCAACGGACGACGACCCGGGAGCGGGCTCCCCCGGCGGTGACACGTCATGATCGGCGTATTCGCCATCGTGGTTGCACTCACGCTGCTGATCGTTCTCGCCTACCGGGGGCTCAGTCTGCTGATCCTGGCGCCCGCGCTGGCGGCCCTCGTGGCCCTGGTGTCGGTGGAGGCGCCGCTACTGGCCAGCTACACCCAGGTGTTCATGGGGGCGGCCGGCGACTTCATCGTCCGTTACTTCCCACTGTTTCTGCTGGGGGCCGTTTTCGGCAAGCTCATGGAGGATTCCGGGAGCGCCGAGGTGCTGGCCAGGGCCGTCATACAGCGGCTGGGAGACGCCCGCGCCATCCTGGCCGTGGTGCTGTCCTGCGCCATCATGACCTATGGCGGCGTCTCGCTTTTCGTGGTCGCCTTTGCGGTGTACCCCATTGCGGCCGCGCTGTTCCGTCAGGCGAACCTGCCCAAGCGACTCATTCCGGGCACCATCGCCCTGGGCGCCTTCACCTTTACCATGACGGCGCTGCCCGGCACGCCGGCAATCCAGAATGCCATCCCCATGCCATACTTCGGCACGTCGCCCTTTGCCGCTCCGGGGCTGGGCATACTCACCGGGCTGATGATGCTGGTACTGGGTCAGGCCTGGCTCAGCCACCGCGCACGCAGGGCACGGGCCGCCGGCGAGGGCTACGGTGACCACGCCGATGAGCCGCCCCCCATCGACAAGGCCTTGCGGGAGCATGCATCCGGTGAAGGCTTCGACCTCATGGAGGTGCCGCCGGAGGGGCGCCCCCGCGACCTGCCGTCCTTCGGCCTGGCCATTCTGCCCATCGTGCTGGTCATCGTGCTGAACCTGGTATTCACGGCGCTGATCATTCCGGCCATGGACACGGACTACCTGGCCGAGCCCCGCTTCGGCGCCACCGGCATCGACGCCGTGCGTGGTGTCTGGTCGGTGATCGCGGCCCTGGTCTTCGCCATCCTGGTGCTCGTGTTCACGAATCTGCGGCGCCTGCCGAAGTTGACCGCCAGCCTCGACAGCGGTGCCAACGCCTCGCTGCTGCCCATCTTCAACACCGCCAGCCTGGTGGGGTTCGGATCGGTCGTCGCGTCGCTGGCTGCCTTTGACCTGATCAGTGGCTGGGTGACGTCGGTGGGCGGCGACAATCCGCTGATTTCGCTGGCGATCGCCGTCAACGTGCTGGCCGGCATGACCGGCTCCGCCTCCGGAGGCATGAGCATCGCGCTGGCGACCCTGGGCGATACATACATGGCCATGGGCCAGGCCGCGGGCATATCGCCGGAACTCATGCACCGGGTCACCGCTGTCGCCACCGGGGGGCTGGACGCCCTGCCGCATAACGGTGCGGTCATCACGCTGCTTTCCATCTGCGGGCTGACCCATCGGCAGGCTTATCTGGATGTGGCCGTGGTCGCCATGCTGGTCCCTGTCTTGTCGCTTATCTTCCTGATCGCCGCGGGCACGCTCGTGGGCACGTTCTGAGCCTGCCCGTGGGCGCCGCCCCGGCTGACGCCGGTGGACCGCGTTTGCCCGGGCCCGGCCACGGCACATAGTCGTCGCCTTGTCTTGTTGTCTCCGTGCGGGTATTTAATCCGAAGGTATGCCCCACTGACGGGGCTGATGGGTGTCCCCCGTTCCCCCTACTCCCCGTATGCCTCGACGAGGGTGAGGCGCTTCCTTGAGCCTACGTTCGGCAGTTGCGCCTATACTGGTTGAAAATTTGCGGATTGCATCGGCCACACATTGATCCCCTTCCCTTGGGAGGTAACGCAGCAGCACGGGCCTCGCATCTCGCGGCCCGATCGGATCGGTGTCTCCTTAGTGTTGAGATTCACGAGTCCGTCATATACAGATATGGATCATGCCGGTTATTCGAACCCGAAGATTGACACCCTCGGTGTGCCCATGAGGAAACACCGACTCGTTCGCCTGTTGGCGCTCATCGGGCAGGCGGGAGTGAAGATATTGCGCCTTGGCCCGGAACAGCGAACCCGCGATCCATGCAGTTGAGTTTCTCCGATCCCGATTACGCCGGGATTAAGAACGTGACCCGCGGGGACGGGGTTCTCCGCGGCATCTTCAGCGCCTCAATCACCCGGAATCGGGGACATTTTCTCCCGATTCCGGTCGCAGAGTACGCATACGGCCGTCTGCGACGGCATTGCTTCACCGCTTTCTAGCGCATTTTGGCCGCCGGGTATCGGCGGGGGGGAAACATGGCGGCAAACGACTCCAGCATGCAGGCAAGTGCAAAGTCCACGGTTCACCCGGACGAGATTGGTCTGGACGCGGTAACCGCGCGGCATCTGCTGAATGCCCTCAAGGATCTCCGGCGCGGCGACTTCTTCGTCCGCATGCCCGCGGTTTCGTCTCACCTGGGCCAGGAGTTGGCGGATGCATTCAACGATGTTGTCGGCCTCAATGACATGATGGGCAAGGAGTTGGCGCGTATTGGGCGCATCGTCGGAAAGGAAGGCAAGCTCTCGCAACGCGCCCGCATGGGCAACGTGACAGGGGCCTGGGCGGATGGCATCGATGCCGTCAACGACCTGATCAGCGACATGGCCAGGCCGACCAGCGAGACGGCTCGCGTAATCGGCGCGGTTGCCAAGGGCGATCTCAGTGAGCGAATGCAGCTCGAAATCGACGGCTATCCCCTGGAGGGGGAGTTCCTGCGCAATGCCAGGGTCGTCAACGCCATGGCGGATCAGCTCACGTCCTTCACCACCGAAACCATCCGTGTGGCACGGGAGGTGGGCACCGAGGGCAAGCTGGGCGGCCAGGCGAAAGTCGAGGGTGTGGCCGGCACCTGGAAGGATCTCACGGACAGCATCAACCTGATGGCGGTCAATCTCCGCGACCAGGTGCGCAATATCGCCGATGTCACCACGGCGGTCGCCCGCGGCGACCTCTCCAAGAAAATCACCGTGGACGTCAAGGGCGAGATCCTGGAGCTCAAGGACAC
>SLSJ01000164.1 GCA_007130525.1 Ectothiorhodospiraceae bacterium
ACCAGCATGCAGCGCAGCTCTTCCAGTGATTCTCGCCCGACCGGCTGGGCCACCGCCAGTGCCAGCAGAAGTAGCGCCGGGAATGCCACTGCCGCCGCCAGCCAGCGCAGGGGCTCCGAGGACACGCCGATTTCGGGTGCCCAGTAGGCCCCCGCGGCGATGCCGGCGGCCAGCACGGTCAGGACAATCACCGGCGCCAGATGCACCCTGGGCAGGCCGACCCGCCGTAACTCCCGTTCCGCATCACAGCAGCGCAGCGCCGATTCCAGCACCGGTGCCGTGTCGCAGCCGGCATCCCGCAGTGCCTCCCGGAAACGCAGGTAGCGCACACCCAGAAAGCCACGCCTGAAACTCCCGGCAACATCGCGATCGGTACCCGGACCGCGATGGCCGACGGCGTGCACGCGGTCCTCCACGACCAGACCGCCCAGAACACCGAACACCAGCACCATGACCGGAAGAGCCACCGCCAGCCAGTATCCACCGGCAACCCCCACGGCAACAACCAGCGACGTGAGCGCGGTCACGATGAATCCCACGAAAACGGCGCCTGAAACGCTGAACAGGTCACGGGAGAACAGGTCTCGCATAATCGCGCCGCGACCGCAGCCCCGATAAAGCGCTCTGACCCGCATCCACTCGGTCATGGGCAAACATCCTCTGCAGGAAAACACCTATCGTTCAACGCGACGGCAGTGGTTGATCACGGCGACGATATCAGACTGCGGGCATGCGCCGCCTTTTCCCAGTTCACACTCGGCGGCTGACACAGGCGGGTCCGCGCCACCCGATTGCGAGCCGGAGAATACGCGTACCGTCCGGTTCCTCGCCGCATGCACTGACCGCCATTAACCGACCCAAGTCCGGCGGCGCCACGCCCCTGTGGCACCGGCAACCGCATGCACCGCATTACCTTTTGAATTGTCGCCGGCAGACCCGGCGCGCGCCGTGGCAGCCTGGTCGATGGCGATGGCAGGGGCGCTGGTGTTCCTTTGCCGCCGGAAAGGGGAGATATTCCGGCAACCCTGATTTCAGGGCTGGGCCAGATGGGCCCGCAAGTCCGTCGCCAGGTCCGGATGCCCAAGGCCATAGTCCAGCGTGGCCTTGAGGTACCCGAGCACCGTGCCGCAATCGTAGCGGGCGCCGTCAAACCTGTATGCGAACACGGCCTCCTCCCTGATCAGGCCCGCAATCGCCTCGGTAAGGTGGATGATTCCGTTGACATCGGGCCGGAGCGCTTCCAGATGCCTGAAAATGGCGGGGGTGAAAATATACCGCCCCACCACAGCCAGGTTCGACGGCGCCCGACCCGGCCGCGGCTTTTCCACAATCCCGTCCAGCCCGAGCAACCGCGAGTCCGCCGGCTGACGGTCCATGAGGCGGACCACACCGTAGTTGTGAAGCTCGTTTTCGGGCACAGGCTCCACCGCCAGCAGCGAACGGCGGTCCCACTCGAAGAGTTCCGTCATCTGTCCCAGCGCGGAGCGCAGACCGGTGCGAATGAGGTCATCGGCCAGGACCACGGCAAAGGGCTGCTCCCCAAGGAACGGACGCACGGAAAGCACGGCATGCCCCAGGCCGCGCGGCGCGCCCTGACGAACATAGGAACAGCTGACCCCGCGGGGGGCGGTGTTGCGGACCACATCGAGCAAGGCATGCCGGCCACGCGCCGCCAACTCGCGTTCGAGTTCGAACGCAGTGTCGAAATGATCCTCGATGGAGTTGCCGGTACGCCCGGTGACGAAGATCAGGTGATCGGCGCCGGCAGCCACGGCCTCCTCGACGGCATACTGGATCAGCGGCTTGTCCACCACCGGCAGCATTTCCTTGGGGCTGGCCTTGGTGGCCGGCAGGAAACGTGTGCCCAGACCGGCAACCGGGAAGACCACTGTCTGGATGGCGGCGACCATGACACCTCGTGAGCGTGCAGTGCGGATTGGCTGTAACCTCGACATAGTAGGATGTTCGCAATCGCTGTCACAGCACCGGACGCTGCCCGCGTTCCGGGATGGCGGTCTTTCTGGTAGCGTTTTGCGTCAGGCCCCGGTCGCGGCGGCAATACCAGGGCGCCCGTCCGGTCGGCGGCCCGGCGGGTCCCGCAAGTCCGCGACTGCCAGACGAGACGCCCGAATCCGTCGTCTCCCGATGCAACACCTGCTCAGAGGTTGCCAGCCATGCATGCCAGCCGGCCCCGGGACCATCCAATCGGAGCGCACCTGGACATCGGCAGCACGCTTTCCTGGGCGACAACTCATTACCGGCCCGTACTGCCGCTGGTGCTGCCGGTCCTGGTTGTGCAGATACTCGCGCTGGTGGCCGGCGAGAGCGCAGCCGACTATGCGGCCATAGGCGGAGGCCGCGACGATGCCGCCATGGCTACGCTGGCGGTCGTCCTCGGTCTGGTCGCACAGCTTGTGACCATCGGTTGCTACATTGTCTTCGCCCAGCGTATCAACAGCCACGCGGTGCCGCGGCCGGCGGGCATGCCCGAGGAAGCACGCTACCCGGACCTGCCGCTGTTGCCGGTCATCGGCTTTCTGCTCCTCTACGCGCTGGCCGTGGTGGCGGGCACCGTGCTCTTGGTCATTCCCGGCATTTACCTGTTCGTGCGGTTGTTCTTCGGGGACTTCTACATCATTCTGCGAGGCGCACGGGTTACCGACGCCTTCCGCCAGGCCTGGGAACTGGTGCGGGGGTTCTGGTGGTCGACCGCCGGGATGCTGCTGGTCATGGCGCTGTTGGTCTATCTGCCCCTGATGTTGTTGGCACTGCTGCTGGGCATGCCCGCTGCCAACGACATGGATAACGTCGAAAGCGTCCCGCTTAACGTAATCCTGCTGTCCAACGCATTGCTGGGGACTGCCCAGGCACTGCTCATGCTGTTCGGACTAATGATGATGCTGTACTGGTTCCATGCCCTGGAACACGCTCAGGAAAGGAAGAAACAGGGGGAAGCGGCGGGCACGGACTGAAAAAAAAGTCCGGCAAGACCGCAGGTCGATCCCGCGGTCTCGCCGGCCATGTTCGGACAGGACGGAGAGGCGGCGATCAGCCGGCACTGGCCGCGCTTTTCCCGGACGTGGTCCGCTCCTTGGCAGGCTTGCCGGCCGGCTCCGGTGCCTGTTCGGCGGCTGGCGCCTTTGCCGGAGTTTCGGCGGTTCTCGCCGCGGCATTCGTGGCGTTCAGCAGTTCCATGAAGCATTGGCGCGCTTTGTCATTCAGTTCCGCCAGGTCCTTGTTGCCTTCCCGGACCAGGCTCGCGTAACAGGCCAGTATGTCCGGCTGCGCTGACAGCAGCTCACCCGGCTCCCGGCTCTGCGCGGCATCCGCAAGCAGCTTCATCGCCCGGGTGTTTGCTTCGAGAACGCCATCGAACTGGTGCTGCGACGTGCGCAGCATCGTCTCGCGCATCTCATCCGTGATTTCCTGCATGCGCCGCATGCGCTGCTCCATATCGCGGAACATGCCCGTCCAGTTGTTCTCCCAGAACGTCATGTCTGACAAGAACGGGTTGGCGGTGCTCGTATCTTTCTTTCGACCGGTACTCATTGTCTGGATACTCCTGCGCCTGCGCCGGATCGGCGCGTGTGTTGATCGGTAACAATCCATCAGGAAGAGCGGAAAACGGATGAAACAGGTCGCGTGCGGAAACGCCTCGATGCCCCTCTCCCGAAAGACTTGTAGCAGAGCCTACTCGAGCCATGGGACGGCATCTTGACCAAAATCAAGGACGCGGTGAATTCGGGTCAGCCCGTACGCACGGCGAACAATACAAGCGTCAGGACGATCAGGAGCGTGACGATACCGGTGGCGGCCAGCATGCGCCCTGCGCTACCCGCACGGGCGCCGATACCATAGCGGAAGCGCTCCGAGATCACCTGGCCCGCGGGTACGCCGAAGCTCCGACGCAGAGTCCGCTCGACCGTGTCGATCATGGTCGGGGGACCACAAACGAAATAGACGCCTCTCAG
>SLSJ01000198.1 GCA_007130525.1 Ectothiorhodospiraceae bacterium
AGCCCGCATTTCTCACCGCCCTTCTACTACGCACGCCGATCTGCTCGCCGTAAAGGGGCGTACTCCCTGCAGCCGGCTCGACGTAGTGTCAGCTACGCCTTCGCCGTCTTCCGGTCCGTGCGCCCCGTCACAGCGGCATCTCGGCGCCCTCGCGACGAACGGCGGTGAGAAATGCGGGCTAGCCACGGACGGGGGCGCTGCCGAATCACTCCCTTGTGGACAACCTGATCGGCGTCCGGCGGTACCGGGACGTGCGAAGAGTGCGGTGTTCCCTTATGCTTGCCGGTTTACCATGTTGCAGGGGCGAACCCTGCAAAGAATCCGGACTTTCGTCAATTCCAGAGCAGATCGAGTGAATCGGTGAGCGATTATAAACACACGCTGAATCTTCCGAGCACGGACTTCCCCATGCGCGGCAACCTCGCCAGGCGCGAGCCGGAGATGCTTGAGCGCTGGTACGCCATGGATATCTACGCTCAGATCCGCAAGGCCCGGGCCGGACGCCCCCGGTACGTACTCCACGATGGTCCGCCTTACGCCAACGGCGACATCCATATCGGCCATGCGGTGAACAAGGTCCTCAAGGACATCGTCGTCAAGAGCCGCACCCTCGACGGACTGGATGCGCCGTATGTGCCCGGCTGGGACTGCCACGGCCTTCCCATCGAGCTGAAGGTTGAACAGGAGGTGGGCAAGGCCGGCGACAGGATCGGTGTGCGCGAATTCCGCGAGGCCTGCCGCGACTATGCAGGCCGCCAGGTGGACGGCCAGCGGGCCGATTTCAAGCGGCTCGGCGTTTTCGGCGATTGGGACCATCCCTACCTGACCATGAACTACGCCACCGAGGCCGACATTGTCCGCGCCTTCGCTCGCATTCTTGCCAACGGCCACGTGGCGCGCGGCTTCAAGCCCGTGCACTGGTGCGCCGACTGCGGCTCCGCACTTGCCGAGGCGGAGGTGGAGTACCAGGAGCACACGTCACCGGCCGTGGATGTGCGATTCGGGGTCTGCTCGGTCGAGGATTTCGCCCGCCGCTGCGGTATCGACGCGGTTCAGCTCGACGGCCTGAATGTCTCCATCCCCATCTGGACCACCACGCCGTGGACACTGCCGGCCAATCGCGCCGTCGCCCTGCATCCGGAGCTCGGCTATCGCATCCTGCACGTGCAGGGCGATTCCGGCATCGGCGAAGTCCTGGTGCTGGTGGACGGCCTGGACGCCGCGGCGCTGGAACGCTACGGACTGGAAGAGACAGGGGAACTGGCGCGGGTACGGGGTGCCGATCTGGAGGGTCTGCAACTTGCGCATCCGTTCCTCGATCGTACGGTGCCGGTGATCCTGGGTGATCATGTCACCACCGAGGCCGGTACCGGTGCCGTGCACACCGCGCCCGGCCACGGCGTGGACGACTACACCGTGGGCCGGAACTACGGCCTGGAGGTGGAGAATCCGGTGGCGGATGACGGCCATTTCCTGGCGGACGTGCCCTTCGTCGGCGGCCAGTTCGTACTCAACGCCAACAAGACGCTGGTCGCCCTGCTCGAAGAGCGCGGCGCATTACTGGCCCATCGCGCGCACCGGCACAGTTACCCCCATTGCTGGCGCCACAAGACTCCGATCCTGTTCCGCGCCACGCCGCAGTGGTTCATCAACCTGGACCAGCGCGGGCTGCGCGAGCAGGCGCTGAAGACCATCGGCGGTGTGCGCTGGATGCCGGACTGGGGACGGGCGCGTATCGACGGCATGATTCGCAATCGCCCCGACTGGTGTATCTCGCGGCAGCGCAAGTGGGGTGTGCCCATCGCGCTGTTCGTCGACCGCCGCAGCGGCGAACCGCACCCCGACAGCGTCCGGCTGCTGGAGGAGGTCGCGCAGCGCATCGAGAAGGGCGGCGTTGACGTCTGGTACGAGCTCGAGCCCGGGGATTTGCTCGGCGAGCAGGCGGACAGCTACGAGAAAGTCACGGATATCCTCGACGTCTGGTTCGATTCCGGCGTCACCCATGCCACCGTGCTGGAGCCGGATCCCTCACTGGGTGTGCCGGCCTCGCTCTACCTGGAAGGCTCCGACCAGCACCGTGGCTGGTTCCAGTCGTCGCTGCTCACGGCTGTCGCCATGCGCGGCGAGGCTCCGTATCGGGCGGTGCTGACCCACGGATTCACCGTCGATGCCCAGGGCCGGAAGATGTCCAAGTCCATGGGCAACGTGGTGGCGCCGCAGGCGGTCATGAACCAGCTCGGTGGCGACATCCTGAGGCTCTGGGTGGCGTCCACCGATTACAGCGGCGAACTGGCCGTGTCCAATGACATTCTCAAACGCACGGCCGACGCCTACCGGCGCATGCGCAACACCGCGCGCTTCCTGCTGGCCAATCTCAACGGTTTCGATCCGGCCATCGACGCGGTGTCGCCACAGGACATGCTGCCCTTCGACCGGTGGGCGGTGGACCGGGCCCTGCAGGTGCAGCAGGCGGTGTGCAACGCCTACGACAACTACGAGTTTCACCGCATCTATCACCGAATCCACAACTTCTGCACCGTGGACATGGGCAGCCTGTACCTGGACGTTATCAAGGACCGGCAGTACACCACGCCCGCCAACAGCCTGGCCAGGCGTTCCTGCCAGACCGCCATGTTCCACATTGTAGAGGCCCTGGTGCGCTGGCTGGCGCCCATACTCAGCTTCACGGCCGACGAGATCTGGCAGCACATGCCCGGCGAGCGCGATGCCACGGTATTCACGTCGGAGTGGTATCAGGGCCTGTTCGCACTGGATGACGGCGACGGCTTCAACCGCGGTTTCTGGAGTCAGGTCATCGAGGTGCGCGAGAGCGTGATGCGGGAACTGGAAAAACTGCGAGCAGCGGACAGGCTCGGCGCGTCGCTTGAGGCCGAGGTGGATATCTATTGCCCGCAGGCAATGCTGGATGAACTGGGCCGTCTCGGCGACGAGCTCAGGTTCCTTCTCATCACATCGGCGGCACGCCTGCTGCCGCTGAAGGATATGCCGGCGGCGGCCACGCGGGTAACGCTGGAAAGTGGCCGGGAACTGGGCATTGTTGCCATCCGTTCCCCGCACCCCAAGTGCGAACGATGCTGGCACCGCCGGCACGATGTCGGTGCCGATCCGCGGCACCCCGACCTGTGCGGACGCTGTGTCCAGAACGTGGAGGCAGGTGGTGAGCGACGCCAGGTCGCCTGAGCAGACGCGCGGCGGTGGTTCCATGTGGCGGCACATCGCCAACGCCCCGTGGCCGGTGATCGCAATCACGGTCATCGTGCTGGACCAGTTGAGCAAGCTGGCCGCCGACGCTTTCCTCGACTATCACGAGCCGGTACCCCTGATCCCCATGCTCAACCTGACGCTCAGCTACAATCCCGGCGCCGCCTTCAGTTTTCTCGGTGAGTCATCGGGCTGGCAACGCTGGGTATTCACGGGTTTCGCCTTTGCCGTGAGTATCGTTCTTGTCATCTGGCTGCGCCGTCTGCCGCCGTGGGAGCGCTGGCTGAGCTGGGGCCTGTCATTGCTGCTTGGCGGTGCCGTGGGCAACATGATCGACAGGCTTTGGCACGGTCACGTGATCGACTTCATTCACGTGTACTACGGGCAGTGGAGCTACCCGATATTCAATATCGCCGATTCCGCCATTACCGTCGGAGCGGCCATGATCCTGATTCATGCGTTCTTCCTCGATGGGCGGAAAGGGAAGGGGTAAGCGCCCGCAAAGCGGGCGCAGAGGCGAGAGGCGAGCGACGAGCGGCGAGGGAGTTGGAGACGTCAGGTATTGACATGTACTCCGGCAGCATTAACGCTTTGCTCGCCTCTCGCCTCTCGCCTCTCGCCTCTCGCCTCTCGCCTCTCGCCTCTCGCCTCTCGCCTCTCGCCTCTCGCCTCTCGCCTCTCGCCTCTCGCCTCTCGCCTCTCGCCT
>SLSJ01000082.1 GCA_007130525.1 Ectothiorhodospiraceae bacterium
ACGGACCGGAAGACGGCGAAGGCGTAGCTGACACTACGTCGAGCCGGCTGCAGGGAGTACGCCCCTTTACGGCGAGCAGATCGGCGTGCGTAGTAGAAGGGCGGTGAGAAATGCGGGCTAGGGGGGCGGAGCCCGTCCGAGCCGGAACCGTAGGCGGAATGGTCGGCGTCCTGATGGGCGGGAAGGAGTACCTGGAGAACTGTTGTGCTCGATCTCAGCAACCGGATTCTCAGAACCGACATTGCCGGCATGCCGCTGGAGTGGGTTACGTACCAGGAAGCGGTCCGGCTGTACTACCTCGAGCAGGTGGTTTACGCCTGTGGTCGTCTGATGTATCGCGTGCGTGGTGGCTACAGCGCCGCAACCGGTCGACGCAGCGTGGTCGAATTGAACTCCATCATTGCCACCGAAGGAAGTATCCAGGCGTCACTGAAAGGCCGTTCCGGTTATACGCCGCCGCTCGACAACAAGGCCCTGTTCCGGCGAGACGATTACCTTTGCCTGTATTGCGGGGATCGCTTCCGCAATAGTCTCCTGTCCAGGGATCACGTCACACCCATCAGCCGTAACGGCGAGGATACATGGAACAACGTCGTCACGGCCTGCAAGCGCTGCAACAACTTCAA
Organism: Ectothiorhodospiraceae bacterium; assembly: GCA_007130525.1. Taxonomy (GTDB): domain Bacteria; phylum Pseudomonadota; class Gammaproteobacteria; order Nitrococcales; family Aquisalimonadaceae; genus Methylonatrum. The sequence continues at coordinate 627 of SLSJ01000082.1, forward strand.
GGCTGGCCGCAAGCCGGAGGAAGCAGGGATGCAGCTTCTGGCCGTGCCCTTCACACCGACCCATGCGGAATACGTGTACCTCAAGGGCCGCCGCATACTCGCCGACCAGATGGAGTTTCTTCGTGCCCATTTCCCGCGCACCAGTCCATTGCGGAGCAGACAGCCTGTCGACGACATGGACGCCTGACCATCCGTCATCGATTTTCCAGTCTACGCAGCGGCTTATGCCGATTCCGACTTGACCGGAAGCCACAGGTGCGCGTATTTTCATAACCATGGATACCCGATTCGTGGAAATGCGTTCTCTACACCGACTGCGTGGCCCGGTCTCCTGACAGGAGTGCCGGGTGCTTTTGGTGTTGCGTGTTTTCTGATTCAACGAAACGGGTTATTTCCATGAATTCCTTCCCTCACAACATGTTCCGTTTGCTCCCTGCCGGCGGCCGGCCTGTTCGCGGTTTGCCCGTGTCCGAGCCGTTGCTACGGCGACTGCCTCGCGGTCACGGGAGCTGGTGGCAAGCCCGTGACCGTAATCGCCGCCATGAGGTGATGATGCGTGCGTTCCGGTGCAGAGGAGTCAAACAGACATGTTGAAGAATCCGTCCAGCAAATACCGTCCTTTCCAGCCTGTCCCCATCAAGGACAGGCAGTGGCCCGATCGTGTGATCGAGCAGCCTCCGGTGTGGTGCAGCGTCGACCTGCGGGATGGCAACCAGGCCCTGATCGAGCCAATGAATGCCGATCGCAAGCGGCGCATGTTCCAGTCGCTGATTGAAATCGGTTTTCGTGAGATCGAAGTGGGTTTTCCGGCTGCATCGCAGACCGATTTCGATTTCTGCCGGACGCTCATCGAAGAGGACCTGGTTCCCGAAGGTGTAGCCATCCAAGTGCTCACGCAGGCGCGCCCCGAGCTTATCAGCCGCACGTTCGAAGCGGTGCGCGGCGCGCGCTCGGTGATCATGCACCTCTACAATTCAACATCCACCGTTCAGCGACGGGTGGTGTTCGGCCTGGACAAGGCGGGCGTGCGCGATATCGCCGTGCGCGGTGCGGAGCAGGTCAGGGATCTCGCGGCGGAGCAACCGGAGACGGACTGGGTATTCCAGTACTCGCCGGAGAGCTTTACCGGCACCGAACTGGACTATGCCGTGGAGGTGGTTGACGCGGTCAACGAGGTCTGGCGCCCGAGCCCGGACCGAAAGGTCATCATCAATCTGCCGGCCACGGTGGAGATGTCGACGCCCAACGGCTTTGCAGATCAGATCGAGTGGTTCTGCCGGCACGTCGGGGATCGTGACAGCATCATCGTATCGGTTCATCCCCATAACGATCGCGGCACGGCCGTTGCGGCAGCGGAACTCGCGATGATGGCCGGTGCGGATCGTGTCGAAGGCACCCTTTTCGGCAACGGCGAGCGTACCGGCAACGTCGATATCGTCACGCTGGCCATGAATCTCTACACACAGGGCGTGAGTCCGGGGCTGGACTTTTCGGATATGAACAAGGTCATGCGCCTTGCCGAATACTGCAATCAGCTGCCCGTGCATCCGCGACATCCCTATGCGGGTGAATTGGTGTTCACCGCCTTCTCGGGTTCGCACCAGGACGCCATCAAGAAAGGCTTCGCGGCCCACGAGCCCGATGGAATCTGGGAAATCCCCTACCTGCCCATCGACCCCAAAGACGTGGGGCGCAGCTACGAGGCGGTGATCCGTATCAACAGTCAGTCCGGCAAGGGGGGCATTGCCTACCTGATGGAGCGTGATTACGGCATGGTGATGCCGAGGCGGCTGCAGATCGAGTTCAGTCAGGTCATTCAGAAGGTTACGGACGAGACCGGGCGCGAACTCACGGCCCCGGAAATCTGGGACGCGTTCCGTGCGGAGTACCTCGACGTGAAAACGCCATTATCCCTGGTTGACTACCGTGAAGGCAGCGATGCCGACGGTAACGACAGCCTGATTGCGACCCTGCGTGACAATGGCGTGGACACTCCCATTTCCGGTCAGGGTACCGGTCCCATCGACGCGTTCGTGCAGGCGTTGTCGCGGTACACCGGCTGTGAACTGCAGGTCTCGGATTACACCGAACACGCCGTCAATGCGGGCTCCAATGCCGAGGCCGTGGCCTACGTGGAAATGCGTGGGCCGGGCGGGGCAACCCTCTACGGTGTCGGCCGCCACCCCAACATTGTTGCGGCGTCACTTCAGGCGGTGCTGAGTGCCGTCAATCGCCTTACAGGGCGCAGTGTGCTCAACGATGCAGGTGATGCCGGACTGAAGGCCGTGCGGGATCAGGTCAGCGCCTGATCCCTCGGCGCGGCCGGGACTGACCATACGGCGGTTCCCTGCCGGTGGCGAACGCCTCCGTCGCTGCCGAATGGGCGGAGCGCCTACGGCCCTCCGTGCGGTACACTCCAGTCCATGCAGCCGCTGTTTCTCATCGACGCCAGCATCTACATATTCCGCGCCTGGTTTTCCATAGATGACCGGCTACGGGATACCGAGGGCAATCCCGCAAACGCGGTATTCGGCTACGCCAGGTTCCTGCTCGACTTTCTCGACGGCACGCGCCCCCGTTACGCACTGGCCGCGTTCGACGAAAGCCTGAATACCTGTTTCCGGAACGATTTCTACCCTCCCTACAAGGCCAATCGGCCCGAGGCTCCCGAGGATCTCAAGCGCCAGATCCATATCTGCCGGGACCTGACCCGGGCCCTGGGCCTGCTGACCCTGTCCAGCGAGCGGTTCGAGGCCGACGACCTCATCGGTAGTGCGGCCGTGCGTTTCCGGCGGCACGGCTACGCAATGCGATTTCTCACCTCTGACAAGGACTACGCCCAGCTACTGGAACCCGGAGACCTGATCTGGGACGCCGGCGGCCGCCGCAACCTCGATTGTGACGGTGTGCACCGGGAACTGGGCGTGCGCCCGGACCAGGTGGCGGACTTGCTGGCAGTGGCAGGCGACAGTGTCGACAACATTCCCGGCGTGCCCGGCATCGGCCCCACGACAGCCCGGGTGCTGTTGCGGGAGTTGGGCAGTCTGGATGGTATCTATGCCGGGATCGATACTGTCCCTGATCTGCCGATCCGTGGCGCCAGGCGTGTCGCCCGTCTGCTTCACAAGCATCGTGAACTGGCGTTGGTCTCGCGTCGTCTGGCCACCATTCATTGTCAGGCGCCCCTTGAATGTGGCGTGAATGATCTGCGAGTGAACACGCCGGTTCAGTTGGAGCTCCAGGGCCTGCCCCTGCCGATCGCCGTTCACCGCCGGCTGAACGGCCTGTTTGCGGCGGA
>SLSJ01000071.1 GCA_007130525.1 Ectothiorhodospiraceae bacterium
GACCCGCCAACGAATTGAAGCTCAGGGCGGAGAGGCTCTTGCCTTCCCGCTTGACGTTGCCGACACAGCCGCGGTTGACGCCATGGTGACGGAAGTGGAGCGCCGATGGGGCCGGATCGACGTGCTTGTCAACAATGCAGGCATAGCCAGAACCGCCCCCTTCACCGAGATGAGCGAAGCGGACCTGGCCCGCACCATGGACACCAATTTCGGTGGCACGGTGCGTTTCTCCAGGGCCGTGGCGCGCGGCATGATTGACCGGGGAAGCGGTGTCATCCTGTCCGTATCCTCGATCGAAGGTCACGCCTGGGGCTGGCCGGCGCACGCGCATTACTGTGCGTCCAAGGGCGCGATCGAGGGGCTCACCCGCGCGCTGGCAGTCGAACTGGGGCCTCATGGTATTCGTGTGAACGCGGTGGCGCCCGGCCTGGTCCGGACCGCCCAATCCACCGATCCCGTCAACTCGGTCGGGCCCGAAGGGCTCGAGAAGCTCACCGGAAGCGTCCCCCTTCGTCGGGTGGCGAAGCCGGAAGAAGTTGCGGAGTTTCTCATGGCCCTGGCCTCACCGGCGGCCGGCTACCTGACCGGGCAGACCGTTGTCTTCGATGGTGGCATTACGCTGGGTGAGTTGACGCCCCTGTTGCAATGAATGCCTCGGGCTGCCAAGGGGGCGCCCGAGAACAAGGGCTGGTCGGCCGTCGGGAGAAGGAGAACAAACATGCCCGATCCATTGCTGAACCGAGTCGATCGAGATCAACTGCCGGAAGATCTCCGGGCCATCTGGGACGAAGGCATGAGGCGCAGCGGCGAAGCTGCGATCATAGAGGTTTTTGCCAATGCGCCCGAGTTGCTGGAATGGTACTTCAACAGCTTCTACCGCAAGGTGTTCTATGAAGGGCGGGTGGACGTGCGCACGAAGGAACTGCTGCGACTGAAGCTCTCCCACGAGCATGGCTGTTACTTCTGCAATAACTTCAATGCGGTGGATGCCCACGCGGCAGGAGTCACCCGGGAACAGATCGACGCGCTGTTCGACCTGGACAACCCGGTGCACAGCGATCGGGATCGCGCCGTGCTGCGCCTGTGCGACGAGATGAAGCTCACCAACATGAGCGGAGAATTGACACCTGATCTCTATGCCGCACTGAAGCGTTATTTCAGCGATGCCCAGATCGTCGAACTGGGTCTGACCATGGCCGTGCTGACCGGCGTGGCGAAATGGATCTTCGTCTACGACATGGTCACCAGGGAGGACAACTGTCCGGTGGTTCCGGGAGGCGGATCAGCAAGAACATCCTGAAGTACCCGGAGGCAGGCCCCGGATTCAAAGTCCTGTCGGTGTCCCGTGCTCGCCCGCTTCCCGTGCCTCCCAGTAGAGCCGGTCCAGTGTCGCTGTAACCGGACCGGGCACCGGAGCGCGGAGCGTCCGGCCTGCGATCTCACGGACCGGAAGCGCCCCGCCGGCCGTGCTGCAGGTGAATACTTCATCCGCGGTGCACAGGTCGTACACCGTGAATTGCCCGATCCTTACCGGCACGCCGGCCCGCTCCCCCAGCTCGAGGAAGGTTTGCCGCGTGATGCCGTGCAGAATGTCGTCCGACGGCGTGTGCAGCGCGCCGTTCTTGACCATGAACAGGTTCGAGGCGGGGCCCTCGGCCGCAAAACCCGCACTGTTCAGCCAGATCAGGTCGTCGTAGCCGGCCGCACTGGCTTCAACCTTGGCCAGTTGAAAATGCATTCGGCTCAGACACTTGTAGCGCGGATCCAGGGTGTCCGGGGAGAAGCCGCGTAGTTGTGAAACCATCAACCGGATACCTTCCCGGCGTTTCTGTTCATCGCCAAGAAAGATATACGGTGCGGCCCATATAACCTCCGTAGGAGTATGCTCCCGGGGGTCCGCCACTACCTGTTCCGGGACACCACGACTGACAATGAAGCGGATGCTCGCATCGGGCAGCTTGTTGCGCTTTACGGTCTCCACGATGGCCCGTTTCCAGGCATCGCGGTCCATGGTGGTGCTCAGGTGTGCTGCCTGGAGCGACTGGAAGAACCGCTCCACATGCCGGTCGAGCTTGAAAATGGTTCCCTTCCAGGACGAGACCACGTCGAACACGCCGTCGCCGAGCAGGAAACCCTGGTCGAAGACGGAGATCCCGGCGCTGGAAGCGGGCAGATATTCACCGTTGAGATAGACGATCGGTTCTGCTTCGTGCTCGTTCTTGTCCACGCCTGTCCCCCTTTGCGGATTCTGGATGCCGCCGTACCGATCGTGGTCTCAGAGGAACACGTCTCCGCCATTCGGGCTCAAGGTCTGGCCCACGAAGTGCCGGGATTCATCGGATGCTAGGAATACATATGCCGGAACGATGTCCGAAACCGGGGCAATCCGGCCCTTGGGAATGGATGCCCGGATCTGCTCCAGCACGGCGGGGTCGACGTCGGCGAGTATGGCCGTGTCGGTGGTGCCCGGCGCGACACAGTTGGCGTTGACGTTACGTGCGCCGATTTCAAGACTCAGTGACCGGGTGAAGCTGATCATGGCCGCCTTGGCGGCGGTGTAGTGCGAGAACGCGGGCGCACCCTTGTAGGCCAGCTGCGAAGCGGTATTGATGATCTTGCCGTAGTCGCGTTCGTACATGCCCGGCAGCACGGCACGGGTGCACAGGAAAACCCCGCGAAGATTGATGCCCATGAGCTGGTCCCACATCTTCGCGCTCATGTTTTCCACAGGGGACATGGAGGCAATGCCCGCGTTGTTGACGAGTATGTCGATGCGTCCGAACGCCTTCTCCACCTGATCCACCATGGCCTTCACCTGGGCTTCGTCCGACACATCGGCCTGCACGGTAAGCGCAATGACTCCCTTTGCGCGCACCGTTTCTGCAACCGTTTCGGCCGGGTCAAGCTCGGTCTGGCGCGGATAGTTGATTGCCACGTTCGCGCCTTCGGCGGCAAACGCTTCCGCGACACCCCGGCCGATTCCGCTGGTGGCGCCGGTGATCAATGCAAATTTTCCGGTGAGCTTACCCATCGCACTCCACTCTGATCAGTCTCGGTCATTAGCCTGGTTATCCGGACGCGGCCGGGAGCATGTCGAACAGTTCAGTCACAGCGGGCTGTCACCTCTATCTCCAGCATCAGGCCCGGCAGAGCCAGGGAACTGACTTCCACCGTGGTGTCGGCCGGATAGGGTGGCGAGAAATACCGCTTCCGGCATTCGACCACATGCTCGAAGTGGCTGATGTCCGTCATGTAGATGTTGACCTTGAAGACCCGGTCCAGGCTGGATCCGGCCTGCTCCAGTACCTGTTTCAGGTTGGCGAACACCTGACGAGCCTGTGCCTGGAAGTCGCCGGCACCCACCACTTCACCATTGCTGTCTATGGAAGCCTGGCCGGAGACATAGACTATTCCGTTGACCACCGTGGCCTGGGAGTAGGCGAAGGGTGCATGCCATTGCCAACCTGGATCGATGCTTTCGGTGCTGCTTGTCATGGCAATGCCTCGAAATTAGAAAGGGGGCGCCGGGAAGCGCCCCAACTAGCCCATCCGGGCCGGAAGGATGAGGCAATGCCCCCGGCAATCCTTCCTGGCCCAGTGTGCCGACAGCCCCTCAGCGGAGGACGTTCGCACCACTCATGAAGACATAGACGCGCTGGAAGCGTCCGTCCTTGCAGTACCAGTGGTTGCAGTTGTGAAGTTTCACCTTCTGGCCCTGCGGATCCTCGAGAAGGACATCGAAGCGAGAGGAAATGCGTTCGGCCTCCGGATCCACCGTGTGTTCGAAGTTGCCGTGCCAGATGGTTTCGTAGGAACTGAAAAGGGTTTCGAACATCTTCTTGATGCCCACGTCACGCCCCTCGTGGACGATGGGCTCGGTCTGCACGCAGAGGAATGCGTCCTCGTTGAAGCAGTCCAGTACAGGGGCCATGTTCTTCTTGTCGACGTTGGCGAAGTAACGATTCACGGCCAGGTCGATGAGGTAATCGCGGTCAATCATGGTCGGGTTCCTCGTTGTTATTGCGTTCCAGGACGATGTCTCGCGTGAATGCCTGTCAGGATCCAAAACTGTGGAACAGGGCGTCGTTGGGCACCTCCGGTGACGGGAACGCCCGTTTGCTGTGGGTCAGATCCATGGCCAGCATCGCCTCGCAGAACTTGTACATCACCAGGCCCGGGTTGATCACCGGCACCGGCAGGTGTTCGGCCAGGTAGGCGTGGGACTGGTGCATGGTGGTGGAGCCGAGAACGATGACGTCGGCGCCGTCCTCTTCTATGGCCTTCATGGACTCGGATTCCAGTTTCCTGAAGATCACCTCTTCCTTGCCGGCCAGCAATTCCTTGAGGTCGGGGCGGGTATCAATGTGGCGCATGGAGGCCAGGCGGTCCCACAGCTTGTACTCGTTCAGATTCTTCCTGTAGAAGTGGAACCACTTGTCCCACATGCTGATGATGGAAAACTTCTGGCCCAGCATGCAGGCGGCGTAGTAGCCCAGCCCGCCGGGCCCGAACACCGGGATCTTCAGGCGGGACCGGAGTGCATATAGCGCCGAATCGCTGACAGTGTCGATGCAGACCGCCGCGTAGCCTTCCTTCTCGGCGTCGATGCCCGCTTCCATGACCGAGAAATCCATTAGCAGGGCGTCGTGATAGCCGTCGCCGAAGGCGGCGCCTGCCTTCACTGAAACGAATTCCACCTCGTACCCGGGAGCGATCATCTCCCTGGATAACTGCTTCGAGCGATTTGCCACTCCTGCTTCATCCATAGGAATCGGCACGATGATTTTCACGCGTCTGGTCATGATTTCTCCCCCGGTGTCTCGTGGTTCGGCAATCGTGTCCGGGTACACCTCGGTGCCCCGCGATTTCCCTTTTTGCAGGGGGATGTAGCAAGACACGGGCCAGACCATTTCGACGCCCCTCGAATTCGATTAAGGTCATCCAAAACAGCAGCCTACGCGCACACTTCATGCCGCGGTGAGCCCTGAACCGAAGCCCGGGAGCAGGGCCTGTTGCGCGCGAACCGCTCCAGGTTGCAGCTTTGAAACAGACGGGGGGTCGGATGTAAGTGCTTCTCTGTCGAGGCGCGCTATCGCTCGGGGGCGACTTCCCCTCGTCGCAGGCTCACTAGCCCGCATATCTCACCGCCGTTCGTCGCGAGGGCGTCGAGATGCCGCTGTGACGGGGGGCAGGGACCGGAAGACGGCGAAGGCGTAGCTGACACTACGTCGAGCCGGCTGGAGGGAGTATGCCCCGACACGGCGAGCAGATCGGCGTGTGTAGTAGAAGGGCGGTGAGATATGCGGGCTAGCTGTGATCTCTCAACAGGTTGTCCACGGAGAGCCCTGGGACGCTGACAGGTGCTTGTTGGTTACAGCATCCGGTGGGCGTATCGTGGGTCAGGCGAAGCCGATCACCATGACCGGTGCGACCGCGGCGGGCGCCATGGAGGTAACCGGCAGGTCGCCGGCTCCCGCCCATTTCCCTTCATCCTCCTCGACGACCTGCGGAACCGGCTCGCCCGTGGACCTGCCGGCTGCCGATGGCGGCCCAGCCGTGGCGACCCTGACCAGTGGAACAGCCAGAGCCACGGTGCCCAGTCCGGTCAGCTGCAGGAAACGCCTTCTGGACATATTGATTTCTTCAAGCAGTTTCATGTCTTCACCTCTCACGGGCAGGCCGGGTGGCGCCGTCCATACCTTCGGTGCGCGCTCAAAGCTCCATTTCCGCGGGTATGGAAGGCTGCTCGAAGCGCTGCAGTTGCTCCAGTTCACCGGGCATGATGTAGCGGTCCGCATTATCGAAGAGTTCCCGGCCGGCCAGCATTCCCTCGTAGATCGCGTGATCCAGGCGCCTTGGCGCCATGCAGTCGCCGATACCATGCACCACGATGTCCGGCAACGCTTCCCGGAGCTTCAGATAGAGCGCGTTCTCGGACTTGTGGCCGGTGGACAGCACGACGGTGTCCACGCCCTCCAGCACCTCTTCTTCTCCGTTGAACATGCTGTAAAGCGTTACCCGGTTACCTTCGATGCCCTTGACCCAGGTCGTGGTACGGGACTTCAGTCCTTTGCCGTACAGTTCGCGATAGAGCACGGGCAGGTCCAGGGTGGGTGCCATCATCGGGAACAGTGAGGTATGCCGTGTCGCCAGTTCCACCTCGTGGCCCCGATCCAGCAGCACCTCCGTGCAGCCGGCTGTGTAGCGGGTGCCTTCGTCGTCCAGCACCAGAACACGCTTGCCGATCTCGGCGGTCCCGTTGAGCACCTCGTAGAACGTCACCACATTGTCCTGACGGACCCCGGGCAACTCATGCACCATCGGGTTGATGCTGCTGAAGCCGTCACGGGCAGGCAGCGAACCCGTGGCGACGATTACACCGTCGGGCTGCAACGCCTTCACGGAGTCCACGCCGGCTTCGGTGTTCAGGCGGATATCGACACCGTTCTTCTTCATGTGTACTTCCAGGTCGTGGACGATCCAGCCGAAGGTATCCCGGCGCGGGGTCCTGAGTATCATCTGCACCTGGCCGCCGAGCCGGGATTCCTTCTCCAGCAGAGTCACCTTGTGACCGCGCTCTGAGAGCACCTCCGCCGCCTTCATCCCGGCGGGCCCACCGCCGATCACCACGTAATGCCTGGGCTTGTGGGCCTTGCGCAGGGTCGTGCTGCCGAAACGGCCCTCTCGCCCGGCGGCGGGGTTGAGGATGCAGGTGACTGGCTGGCCCTGGAAAATACGGCCGATACAGCCCTGGTTGCAGCGGATGCAGTGGTAAATCTCGTCCTCCCGCCCTTCCTTGAGCTTGTTGACCAGGGCAGGCTCGGTGATCTGCGCCCGTGTCATTGCCACCAGGTCGGCCTTGCCTTCGGCGATGACATCCTCGGCCATGTTGACGTCTTTCATCCCGCCAACCAGGAACACCGGGATGGTCTTTATCGCCGCCTTCATCTGTGCCGTCTTCTCCATCAGCCAGCCGTCGGGCAGATCCGACGGGCCGATGGCGTAGGTGATGCTGTGGTAGGTACCGGCAGTGGTGTTGATGTAGTCCACCATGCCGGTGGCCTCGAGCTTTTTCGCCACCTCGATGCAGTCTTCCGCCGAGAGCCCTCCCGGCACGAAGTCGCTGACCGGGATGCGTACGCCCACCACGAAGTCCCGGCCCACCTCGGCGCGCACGGCCTCAATGACCTCCATGGCCAGGCGGAGGCGATTGTCCATATTGCCGCCATACTCGTCGGTGCGCTTGTTGAACAGAGGAGTGAGGAACTGGTGCAACAGGTAGCTGTGCCCGATATGGACCTCGGTGCCGTCGAACCCCGCCTCTCGGCAGTAGGCGGCGCTGCGAACCCACCAGGCCTTCAACTCTTCGATATCTGACTTCTCCATGGCCTTGGGGAGTTCATGGGTGGCGGGAGAGCGTACCTGCGACGGCCCCCACAGCACCCGGTAGTCATCCATCGGCGTACTGGTGGCATTGAGTCCGAAATGGTTGAGCTGGGCGAAGATCTTGGCACCATGCTCATGCACGCCGTCCGTGAGTCTGCGGTCGCGGGAAATGATCTGCTTGCGGAAATTCCAACCGAAATTCCGCATGCCGGTGGTGGAGGTCGGATGAACCAGGCGGTTGCCGGCGATCATGAGGCCCATGCCGCCCCTGGCCCGCTCGACCTTGTAATCGATATGACGCTGGTTGGTCATGCCGTCAATGTCGAAGGCCTTGACGTGTGCAGTCTGAAAGACGCGGTTGCGCACCTCTATGTTGCCGATCTTCAACGGCGATAGCAGGTGTGGATACCGATCTGCGGCCATGCTCATGTCCCCCCTCATCAATTCGGACTTTCGTGTGGGTGCACGAGCAAGAACCAAGCCAGCCTTGGACAGGGCGGCTGTTCGTCCGCCCCTGCAGGCTTGTGCCCACGCCTTCGTGAAGGTCCGGAAACCTGCCGGTTGCGTGAGGGCGAAGGCGCGTTCCAGAAAGGAAACGGGGCGGCGGACCGGTTCTTCGGACCCGGCGCCCCGGCGGGCGTCGACCTACCGCAACCGTTGCGTTTTCCAGCGGTCCAGACGCCCCCGCCCTGGCTTGCCGCGCGGATCACACCCTTGTCGCTTCGGCGTCGTGTGGGGGAATGGTCGCCTCCCAGGAGCGGTCGAAGTCCTCCAGTTCGCCCTGCTCGATGAAGCGCGAGTCATCGAATTGTTCGCGGCCCGCCAGCATGCCCTCGTAAATCACGTCCTGGAGCTGGCGCGGAACCAGGCAGTCGCCGATCCGATGCAGGTTGGCGATCTTGCCGTCAAGCTCGTGGAAAAGATCGTCATTGGCCCGGTGGCCCGCGGCTATGATGAAAGTGTCGGCTTCCACGCTTGCGCTGTTCTCGTCGGTGAAGAGATTGAAAAGCTGGGCCGTGCCGCCGCTTACATGGCGCACCCAGGAGTTTATGGTGTACGTCAGCCCCTTGCGAAAGACATGCTGATAGTTGATTGGCAGGTCCAGGGTGAGTGCCAGGTTCGGCGCCAGCGCGTTGAAACGGCTGACAAGGTGCACCTGGTGGCCGCGGTCAAGCAGGAACTCGGCTGTACCCAGCGCATAGCGTCCGCCGTCCTCGTCAAACAGCACCACGCGGCTGCCGACCCGCTCCGGATCTTCCAGCACTTCGGGAACGCTCCATACATTGGTCTGGTCCATGCCCGGCACTACGTCGACGGCGGGCCTGGTTGACGTGAAGCCGGTCTTGATGGCGCTGGAGCCGGTCGCCAGAATCACGCCGTCGGCACCGAACCCGCTGACCGTCTCTGCATCCACGGTCTGCTTCAGCCGGATATCGACGCCTTCCTTGCGCAGTTGCCGTTCCAGGTCCCTGGCGACAAACGCGAACTTGTGTCGCCGTGGCAACCGCGATGCCAGGTTCACCTGGCCTCCCAGGCGGTCCGATTTCTCCATCAGGGTCACGTGGTGACCACGCTCACGCAGGGTCAGCGCGGCCTTCATGCCGGCGGGGCCGCCGCCGACCACCAGCCAGCTCTTGGGGTACTCCGCCGGCTTTAGGGTATGGCTGCCGAAGCGCTGTTCCCGGCCCGCTGCCGGATTCACCACGCAGGATATCGCGTTGCCAACCATCAGGCGGGCGATGCAGGCCTGGTTACAGCGAATGCAGTGGGTGATGTCGTCTTCACGACCTTCCAGCAGCTTGTTTGCGTAAGCCGGATCGGCGATTTGGGTGCGGGTCATGGCCACCATGTCCGTGGCGCCGCTGGCGACCAGTTCCTCCGCCTTCACCGCGTCCACGATGTGACCGACGATGAACATCGGGATTTCGCGCACCGACCGGATCGCGGCGCGCAGGCGCCGGCCCGACTCCACCAGCCAGTTCTCCGGATAGTCTCCCGGCGGAATCTGATCGGCGTGGGCGGCATAGGTTCCGGCAGTGGCGCTGACATAATCGATCTTGTTGGTGGCGACCATCAGCCTGGTCATTTCGGTGGCGGTGTCCGCCTGCATGCCGTCGACAGTGCATTCATCCATCGAAATCCGGATTCCGACCACGAAGTCGGGGCCCACGGCTTCCCGTACGCGTTCGATGGTTTCCATGGGGAAGCGGACGATGTTTTCCAGTGAGCCGCCGTACTCGTCGGTGCGCTTGTTGTAAACAAAGGACAGAAACTGCTGGTGCAGGTAACCGTGCGAGTAATGCAGTTCGACACCGTCGAACCCGGAGGCCTTGGCATTGAGGGCGGTCTGGGCGAAATGCTCGGAGACCTCGTCCATCTCCGCCTTGGTCATCTCCTTTGCCATCTCGTTGTATACCGGCGATTTCATCGCTGATGGCCCCCAGAGCACCCGGTAATCGTCGAGCGCACCGGTTCGCCCCTGCGGGCCGAAGTGAATCAACTGCGCGATTATGCGGCCGCCAAATGCGTGCACCGCCCGGGTCATTTCCGCGTCGCGCTCGATGATATCCCGGCGATTGCCGCGGGCCAGTGTCCTGCCGGGGCCGGTCGAGGTGGGATGAGCGTGGCGCGCTCCGGTGACAATCAGGCCGACGCCGCCTTTGGCGCGCTCGGCCTGGTAGTAGATATCGCGGTTGTTGGTCAGCCCGTCGCGGGAATGGAAGCCCTTCGCATGCGCAGTCTGCATAAGCCTGTTGCGCACGCTGAAATTGCCGATCCGCAGTTCGGAAAACAGATTCGGGTATTTGTCCTTCCCGGGATACTTCCCATTCATCGTGTCCCCTCCGGATTTTGCTCTTGTCATTTTGGGTGGCGCCGTGCCGGACCCCGGCCACCTTCACGACGGTACCGTGTGCAACTGTGGTGCCAGACTGAAGTGCGGAAACATGAAGTCGACGGTTCTGTAACCGTTTCTCCTTTCCCTTTGCGATTTTGGGAACCGGAAGGACGGCTGGCGTCGGTGGCCCATGCGTCGCCGGTTGTTGCCCCCGTCGCTGGTGTGGAACAGCGGGTTGCCGGTATGCAACCAAGCTTGCATTCGGCCGATGGCCGCGAGGAGCTCGGCAGTCGGCCGCTTAACGGCATGTATCCGGCGTCGCGCGCTTGTGTGGCATGAGGATTGCTATGTGCCAGGGAGGCAGGCTCTCATGGTCGCGGTTTTCCTGCCCCGGGTGGTTTGTACGTCAGGGAGCATATTGATGAAGGGGTCCGGCATGCAGGCTCGCAAGGCATACGTCGATACGGCGCACGGCCAGATTCATTACAGATACACGCAAGGCAGTGGGATACCGTTGGTCTTTCTCCACCAGACCGCCAGTTCATCGGCCATGTGGGTGCCCATGATGGACGAACTACAGGGTCGCCCCTGTTACGCATTCGATACCCCCGGGTTCGGCGGATCCTATGATCCCGAGAGTGTCCCGGACATCGGTTATTACGTCGGGGTAATGTCAGAGGCGCTGTCCGGCGTCGGGATCGAACGGTTTCATTTATGCGGTCACCATACGGGCGCGTGCGTCGCCGTGGAATTGGCTGCGGAACATCCGCAGCAGGTGGTCAGCCTCGCCATGTTCGGTCCGGTGCAGCTCACCCGGGCCGAACGTGACGAATTCCGGAAGCACTTCTCCACGCCTTTCGCGCCGAACCGGGACGGGTCTTACCTGCAACAGACATGGGATTACCTGGCAGGTCTTGGCGCGGATCGCCGTCTGGATCTGCATCACCGCGAAGTGGTGGATACCCTGCGCGCGTGGCGCGGCCGCGTGCAGGCATACAATGCCGTCTGGGATCAGGATTTCCCCGCTCTCATGGAACGGGTGGAGTGCCCGATTCTGCTGATGTGTTCCAGGGACGATGTGCTTTGGCCCTACTTCGAGCGCGCGGTCCAGGCTCGTCCGGATGCGAGAGCGGAAGTCGTTCGGGGCGCGAATTTCGAGCCGGACCTGGATCCGGAAGGCTGTGTGCGGGCCTACGAGGCCTTCCTGAGAGAGGAAGTGCGTGGGTAACCGGGTGCCTGAGTTTACGGCTACGGGAAACCGCGCTGTCGCTCCGGTGAACTGGCCGGTTGCCTTAATGAAACTGCTTTCCCGGGAGGAATGCTGTCGTGTTAAGAAGGCAGCCGCGGGAGCCCCCGAGGGCCGGGGAGTTGACGTGGATTTTAGCCGAACTGGCAGGGCGGCACGGCATTTGCTCTCAGTGCTGTTGCAAACTCGCGCCGACAGGCGCTGCGATTAACCGTATACCGTGTCATGTGAGGAGTGAAAAGAATGTCGCGCAAGGCCAAGGGGAAGCGACCGCAGTTTTTCGAGAATCCGGAGGTGGATCGCATGCTGGCGATCGTGATGGCGGTCGCGGGTGAGGTGTCGGTGCTGCGCGACCGGCTTGACACCATGGAGCGTCTGGCGGAGCAGAAGGGTTTCGTGACGAAGGATGAGATTGACGCCTACCGGCCGGACGAGGCGGTCGAGGAGGAGCGGCAGCAGTGGCGCTCCGAGTACCTGGAACGGGTACTTCGGGTGGTGCACCACGAGCTCGAGTCCGAGGCCCGTGGGGAGACGCGGGAAATCTACGAGAGCGTTGTCAGGGAGCATCAGAAGGGGTTGAGTGAAGAGAGTTTGCGTTAAGCGGAACAGGTGCTGGTGCAGGCCGCGGGTCTGTGTTGGCCAACGAAGTCCGATTCGCGTGTAGTGCGGCCCGGATGGGCCAATGTAGCCAGGCCTGTGGCCTGGTGAGTGAACCTCAGGGAGGTAACGATCATGTCAGGTCAGACCGAGCATCGCATGCTGCCTGCTGCAAGCCACGACGAGCTGGCGCGGCAGGAGTTCGTTCGCAGCTTCAAGATCCACCTGGCGTCGAAGGTCTCGCCGGGCAACCGGGCGGTCTACGACAGCAGGGCCGAGCCCGAGTTCGTGCAGGAGCACGGACGTCCGCCGCGGGATCACAAGGAAGTGGCCACGGTGATGAACCGGCAGCCGTACTACCAGTTCTGGAGTTCGCTGCAGCGGACCAGCCAGGAGATGATGTGGGATGCGGTCTCCACTGCCGTGGACCGGCAGCGGGATGATCTCATTGCCAGCGCCAGGGCGCTTTCGGACAAGCAGGACAGGCTGGGTTCGCTGACCCTGGATCCGGCGTTGGAAATCCCCCGCTACCACCAGGCGGTGGACATCCACTGCCAGCCCGGTGGTTACCATACCGAGTTGGCCGACGACGACGTCTCGGCCGGCGCCATCTATGACCGCGCGGTGCACATTTACGCCATGGGTCGTCTGGGTCCGTTGAACGACGATATGGGCCAGACGCCGGTGCGCTGGCTGCGCGAGACGCACCCGGACTTCAAGCCCGGACGCATCCTGGACATGGGCTGCACCGTGGGTCACAGCACGCTGCCGTGGGTGGACGCCTTCCCGGAGGCGGAAGTGCACGGCATCGATGTCGGTGCGCCGGTGTTGCGCTACGCACATGCCCGTGCCGAGGCTCTGGGCAAGGCGGTTCACTACTCCCAGCAGAATGCGGAGCACACCAACTTCAAGGACGAGAGCTTCGACCTCATCGTCTCGCACATCCTGTTCCACGAGACTTCGTCGAGGGCGCTCGGGAAGATCATCCAGGAGTGTCACCGCCTGCTGAAGCCGGGCGGCATGATGGTGCACGTGGAGGCCAAGCCCTATGAGGGCATGCATCCCTACGATGCTTTCATGCTTGACTGGGACACCTTGAACAACAATGAGCCGTTCTGGCGCGCATCCCACAGCGTCGACTACCACAAGCTGGCGGAGAAGGCCGGATTCGAGGCCGGCCAGGTCTACACGGGGATGGTGCCGAGTGCGCTTGGCGAGGCTGCCAAGGCGCGGACCACGCTGCATCAGGGTGGTGATTTCGGTGGCTCCGGCGAGTGGTTCGTGTTCACCGCCAGAAAATAGCCCGGGAGCAGTCATGAGTGACAAAGCCACAGTACGGGAGGGCGCCTCCGCCCTCCCGGCGCTTCTGGTCGACCTCGTCGGCGCCGACAACGTGCTGACCGCGGACGTTGATCGACAGTACATGTCCACCGATCTCAGTTTCATGCCGGGAGAGGTGGCGGCCTGTGTCATCCGTCCGGAGTCCACCGACGAACTGGCCGCAGCCATGAGAATCTGCGCCGAGGCCGGCGTCGCCGTGGTGCCCCGCGGCGGCGGCATGTCGTACACGCGCGGCTATGTTCCCCAGAGCGCGGATTCGGTGCTCGTGGACATGCGCAGGATGAACCGCATTCGCGAGATCAGCACCGAGGACATGTACGTCACGGTGGAATGCGGCTGTACCTGGAAGGATCTGTACGAGGCGCTCAAGGAAAAGGGTGTGCGCACGCCCTATTACGGGCCGCTCTCGGGCATGTACGCCACCGTTGGAGGTGCCCTGTCCCAGAACAGCCTGTTCCTGGGCTCGGGCATCTACAATACAGCAGCCGAAAGTTGCCTCGGCCTGGAGGTGGTGCTGGCGGACGGTCGCGTCCTCCAGACCGGTTCCGGCGCGCACCGCAACGGCAAGCCGTTCTATCGCCACTTCGGACCCGACCTCACCGGACTGTTCACGGCGGATACCGGCGCCTTCGGTTTCAAGACCGTCGCGACCCTGCGCCTGGTTCCAAGCCCGGCGGCCACCGAATATCTCTCGTTCGGATTCGAGACGCTGGATGCGATGCTCGCTGCGCAAACGGCCATCGCCCGCCTGCGCATCGCGTCCGAATGCTATGGTTTCGACCCCTACTACAACTCCAGCTTCGAGAACATGGGGTTCACCCTCGGCGAGGGCGTCAGGATGCTCGGCAAAATCGCCAGAAGCGGCGGTCTCAAGGGCCTTCGCAACTCTCTGAAGGTGGCCATGTCCGGGCGCAAGGTGCTGAGCAAGGTCAATTATTCATTGCACATGACTTTCGACGGCATCGACGAAGAGGCGGCCCGCAGTTCACAGGCAAAGGCCTTCGAATTGTGC
>SLSJ01000125.1 GCA_007130525.1 Ectothiorhodospiraceae bacterium
CGTGCCGAGGAAGAGGAACGCAGACGTCAGGAGGAAGAAGAACGTCGCCGTGCCGAGGAAGAGGAGCGCAGGCGACAGGAAGAAGAACGCCGGCGCGCCGAGGAAGAGGCACAACGCCAGCGTGAGGCGGAACTGGAGCGGCAAAGGCAGGAGGAGGCGGCCCGGCAGGCGGCGGACCGGGCGCGCACCCGCTTCGTCAATGCCTGGGCGAGAGCGGTGCGGGATTCATGGACCAGGCCACCCGGTTCGCCGCAGGGCATCACCGCGGACGTAAGCGTCCGCGTGGAGCCAAACGGCGAGGTCACCAGTATCGAAATCGTGCGCAGCAGCGGGGATCCATCGTTCGACCGTTCCGTGGAAAACGCGATTCGCCGCGCCTCTCCGCTACCCGTGCCCGATAACGCCGATGTGTTCCGGTTCGCCGGACTCGGCAACACCACTTTCAGGTTCAACCCGGATCAATGAACAATATGGTACAGCGTATGACTCGACTTCCCGGCCTGTTTCTTGCCCTGCTTCTGGTTCCGGCCCTGGCCCGCGCCGAACTGGTTATCGAAATCACCGGCGGTGCCGAGGCAGCGATCCCCATGGCCGTGGTGCCGTTCACCTGGGAGGGCTCGGGAGATCCACCCGAGGACGTGGCCAGAATCATCGAAAACAACCTGGAGCGCTCGGGCGAATTCCAGGGACTTGCCCGCGAGGAATTCATCGAACAGCCGGGGCGCCAGGAAGACGTACGCTTCCAGAACTGGCGTGCGCTGGGCGTGGACAACCTGGTGGTGGGACGCATCGACCACGACGGTGACAATTACCGGGTGCGCTACGAACTGCTCGACGTGTTCACGGGCTCACGCATGATCGGCAAGAGTTTCCGCGTCGGCGGCGACGCCCTGCGAACCGTCGCCCACGTCATCAGTGACGAAATCTACGAGGAGTTGCTGGCCCGGCCCGGCGCCTTCAATACCCGCATCGCCTATGTGGCCATGAGCGGCAACAACGGCCAGCGGCAATGGAAGCTCATCATCGCCGATGCTGATGGTTACGCGCCCCAGACCATACTCAACTCCCGCGAGCCGTTGATGTCGCCGTCGTGGTCGCCGGACGGGGAGAAACTCGCCTACGTGTCATTCGAGGACAGGCGCTCGGAGGTCTACGTACAGAATGTCTCCACCGGTGAGCGCGAAAAGGTGGCGAGTTTCGAGGGCATAAACAGTGCGCCCGCATGGTCGCCGAATGGCCGCAAACTGAGCCTGACATTGTCGCGCAATGGCCAGACCGACATCTACGTGCTGGACCTGAACACCCGCAATCTGGAACAGATTACCGACCACTGGTCCATCGACACGGAATCCGAGTGGATGCCGGACGGCAATTCACTGGTATTCATGTCCGACCGCTCCGGCGGTCCGCAGATTTACCGTATCGGCATCGACGGCTCCGGGCTCAGTCGGCTGACCCGGGAGGGGAACTACAACGCCTCGCCGACCCTGAGCGCTGACGGCAGACGACTGGCCATGGTGCATCGGCGCAGCGACGACAACCGGTTCGCGATCGCCGTGCAGAATCTGGATGGCAGCGGCTTCCGCGTACTTACCCAGGGAGGCCAGGACGAGAGCCCCAGCTTCGCACCCAATGGCGCCATGGTGCTGTATGCGACACGCGCCAACGGCCGTGCGGTGCTGGGAACGGCGTCGCTGTTCGGTGAGGCCCGCGGCATCATGTCCACGGAAGGCGAGCGCATCCGCGAACCCGCCTGGTCCCGGTAGCGTTGGACCCAGGCAACATTGCCAGGCGCTGCCGGCGACACGGACGGCCGCGGAAGCCTGGAGACGAGAGCGAGGACAGGGACACGCGCCGTTGCTCGAAATGAGTCCCGAGGGACACACAACACGTTGATCGGCCAACAAGGAAACCCCGAGAACGTCGGAATTTCCTTCACAATGCACTGGAGAGAACCATGACTAGTCTTACCTTCAGCCGCTGGCTGATGCTGTTACTGCTTATCCTCCTGCTGACAGGCTGCGCGACCTTCGGCGGGGACGATGAAGCCCGGGTCGAAGACCGCGACGGCCTGACCGACGAGGAACTGGCGGCGATCGATCGTGAACGCGCCGCCGAGGCTCGGGCACTCGACGGCCGCCGCATGCTGGAAGGCGACGAACTGGATGCCCTGCTGAACGATCCGGATAGCCCCATCGGCCAGCGGACGGTCTATTTCGCCTTTGACAGCAGCGAACTGCGCGAGGAGGACATGTCCATCATCGAAGCGCATGCCGAGTTTCTCGCCAATCACCCCGACCAGCGAATAAGGGTCGAAGGCCACACGGACGAGCGGGGGGCACCCGAGTACAATCTGGCCCTGGGCGAACGTCGAGCCATTGCCGTCAGGCGTGCGCTGGTAGTTAACGGCGTATCCGAAGACCAGATTCGCGTCATCAGTTACGGCGAGGAGAACCCTGCGGAACTTGGCAGCAACGAGGACGCCTGGGCAAAGAATCGCCGCGGCGAGTTGGTATACCGGTAAGGACCCGGCTTGCGGGCGAGTTCCGGGCACCCGGCCCGGAACCGCGCGCCAGCCCCGAACGGAGATTCACAGCATGACCACAGCCACACCCCGCAAGGTCCGATGCATCTGGGTGCCGCTGACCATCACCTGTCTGCTGGCGGTCAGCGCCGGAGCCGGCGCGCAATCGACCGAAGCCCGCATCGACCGCCTCGAGCGGCTGCTTGACAGCCGCGCCCTGATGGAACTCAGCAACGAGAACGAGCGACTTCGCCGGGCCGTTCAGGAACTCACCGGCAAACTGGATGCCATGGAGCGGGAGATCAGTGAACTGCGGCGCCACCAACGCGATCTTTACGCGGACGTGGACAACCGCCTGCAGCAACTGGAACGTCTGGAAGGCCGCGATGATGAGCCCAGTGACACGCCGCTGGCCGAAGAGCATTCGCCGGTGGTGCCGGAGACGCCGATGCTGGATACCGATCTGGCAGCAGCGGGTAGCGAGGAGACGGAGGCCGCCGAGGTCACCGACACGCCGGAAGCCCATGCCGCCGGGAGAATCAGCGACGAGGATGCCGGCGTCGCCTATCAGGCGGCCTTCGATCTTCTGCGCGAGGGCCGCTACGGGGCCGCGGGAGCTGCGTTCCGCGACGTACTGGAAAAACATCCGAATACACGCGAGGCGGACAACGCACGCTACTGGCTGGGCGAGTCATATTACGTGGTGCGCGACTTCGATTCCGCCATGGATCATTTCAGCAAGGTTGCCGAAGACGCGGACAACAACAAGCGTCCTGACGCCATGCTCAAGATCGGCTACATCCTCTACGAGAATGGCGACCACGATCAGGCACGTGAAATCCTCGAGACCGTCCGGGCGAAATTCCCCGAGTCCACGGTTGCCACCCTCGCTGAAAACCGCCTGCAACGCATTCGGGATGAAGGGCACTAGCCCGCATATCTCACCGCCGTTCGTCGCGAGGGCGTCGAGATGCCGCTGTGACGGGGGCACGGACCGGAAGTCGGCGAAGGCGTAGCTGAGACTACGTCGAGCCGGCTGCAGGGAGTGCGCCCGACACAGCGAGCAGATCGGCGTGCATAGTAGAAGGGCGTTGAGACATGCGGGCGCTGGCCCGGGGAGTCTGACGGGCTCCTGGTAGCCGCTGACGTCCGGAAGGTCACGGCTCGATCCAGGGGCCGCGCGTCGCTACAGGGCCGGCTTCGGTCGCGGCACCGAGAGCATGCCCCGGGCCCGGGCGTTATCCTCACTTTTACAGGCACCCGAGATACAGTATGATTTCGCGCCTGTCGGGCCGTTAGCTCAGTTGGTAGAGCATCGGACTTTTAATCCGCTGGTCGTAGGTTCGAGTCCTACACGGCCCACCA
>SLSJ01000114.1 GCA_007130525.1 Ectothiorhodospiraceae bacterium
CCAACGTACGAGGACAGGAAGGTGTTCTACCGCCTGCCCACGCGTTGGAAGTCCGTGCAGGCCAGGGACTACTCGCGTGAGTTCCCGCTGATCCACACCTCGGGCCGCCTGGTCGAGTACGAAGGTGGTGGTGAAGAAACCCGCTCGAACCCGTGGCTGGCCGAGCTGAAGCAGGACATGTTCGTCGAGATCAATCCTGCCGACGCCAACGACGCCGGTGTGCGGGATGGCGAGATGGTCTGGCTGGAGGGCCCGGAAGGCGGGCGCATCCGGATCAAGGCACTCGTCACGCAGCGCGTGGGTCGCGGCACCGTGTTCACGCCGTTCCACTTCGGTGGGCACTTCCAGGGTGAAGATCTGCTTCCCAAGTATCCGTCCGGGTCCGCACCGTATGTGCGTGGTGATTCGACCAACACCGCGACCACCTACGGTTACGACGCCGTGACGATGATGCAGGAAACCAAGACCACCCTGTGTCGTGTGATACCCGCCTGATAACGATTCGAGAGGAGAGCCGTCATGGCGAGAATGAAATTTCTGTGTGACGCGGAGCGCTGCATCGAATGTCAGGCGTGTGTGACCGCGTGTAAGAACGAGCACGAGGTCCCGTGGGGCGTGAATCGTCGCCGGGTCATCGTGATGAATGATGGCAGGCCCGGGGAGAAATCGGTGTCGGTGGCGTGCATGCACTGCACCGACGCCCCCTGTGCGGCCGTCTGTCCTGTGGACTGCTTCTACACCACCGCGGACGGTATCGTGCTGCATGACAAGGACCTGTGCATCGGTTGTGGCTACTGCTTCTATGCCTGCCCGTTCGGGGCACCGCAGTATCCCCAGCAGACCGCCTTTGGCGTGCGCGGCAAGATGGACAAGTGCACCTTCTGTGCCGGTGGCCCGGAAGAGGCGCATTCCAGAGCCGAGCTCACCAAGTACGGCACCAACCGCGTGGAGGAGGGCAAGCTTCCGCTGTGTGCGGAGATGTGCTCCACCAAGGCCCTGCTGGCGGGTGACGGGGATATCGTTGCGGATATCTTCCGCAAGCGCGTGATGACCCGCGGCGGTCGACCGCAGACCTGGGGCTGGCAGGCGGCGTACGGCCAGGATGCCTGACGTGAGGGCCGGGGCCTTCCGCTCGGGGAGGCCCCGGCACCGATCGCTTTCAGGTAGCACCGAGCTACGCGAATAACGAAAAGGAGCGTCGCTATGCCTATCAAGTCATCAGTTGCCCTGGCCTCCGTGCTGGGCATGTTTCTGCTGTCGGGTTGTGGAGCCCCCGATGTCACCATGTACGAACCGGGTGTCTACAAGGGCAAGCAGGATGCCGCGGCGTCGGAGGAGGCTGCCGCAGCGCGGGAGGGCCCGTTACGTGAACGCGCTCAGACCAGTTTCACGGACAGGTAGTCGCGCCAGGAGGAGTTGCCATGAGAAGTCAGTCGGAAGTAGCGAGAAGCGCGTTCAGGTGGCGTGCAATGCTCTGGAGCATGCTCGCCATCATCGCGCTTGCAATGGCGTTACCGTCCGTGGGTTACCTGGTGGCGAACGCCGCACAGGTCTATGGGCCGGATCGCGATTTCACGGAAGAGCGCGCCACCAACCCGCGTTCGGACATGTGGCGTGATGCGCGCGTGGGCCAGGGAGGCTTCACCACGCAGACGGGACCCTATATCACCAACACCATGATATCCAATATCGGCGAGAACTATCGCCAGCTCCGCGAGGGCCCGATAAAAACCTGGGGTGGGTGGTTCCTGGTGCTGGTCATCGTGGCGATCGCACTCTTCGCCGCGATCAACGGCCGTTCCAGGCTCGAGGAAGGACGCTCGGGCATGACCGTTGAACGATGGAAGACCTACGAGCGGATATTGCACTGGTTCACGGCCATCAGCTTTATCGTGCTGACTATTACCGGCTTGAGTCTGCTGTTCGGCCGGACGGTACTTATCCCGATGTTCGGTCACACAGGCTTTGCCACCTATGCACAGTTCGCAATGAACTTGCATAACGCCCTGGGACCGTTCTTCGCAGTGGGTGTGATCCTCATGATCGTGCTCTGGGCGAAGCACAACATTCCCAACAAGACCGATATTCAATGGTTCAGGCAGGGCGGTGGCATCATTGGCAGCAAGCATCCCTCTGCCGGCAAGCTCAACGGTGGGGAGAAGCTGTGGTTCTGGCTGGGTGTGTTCGCGATGGGACTGATCGTGATCATCTCCGGCTTCATCATGCTGTTCCCGAATCTGGGCTTCCAGACCCGGGAGGTCATGGCCTGGTCACAGATCTTCCATGCGATAGTCGCGCTCATCTGGATCGGCTTCTTCTTTGGCCACGCCTACATTGGCACTCTCGGTACCGAGGGCGCCTTTGAGGGCATGGCCCATGGACGGGTGGATACCAACTGGGCGAAGCAGCACCACGACCTCTGGTACGAGGAAGTGATCGCCAGTGGCGAAAAGCCGATTTCGGAGGAAGAACTGCGCAGGCAGAAGCGTCCAGCGCCCACCGGCGGAGAAGCCCCCGGGCATTGAGGGGTCCGTCGGACACCTGTGTGAGAGTGGAAGAGGCGGCAGGGGACCCACCCCTGCCGCCTGTTTTGTTTGAAGCGGTATGGGTGTCTCCCGTACCCGGGGCAGGAGGCATGCGGTGAAATTTCCACGCGTTGCCCGTCTGGATGATACGGACGACTACGTCTATGAGCGCGCGGCCGAGGTGGGTGAGCCCGCGGTCACCGGCACCTTCGTGTTCACGTTCTCGGAGCAGGATCCATCAGCCCTCGAGGGCAAGCGCCGGGAGGCCTTCAAGCACGCCTTCCTGGGTGCACGCAGCTTCGGCTGGGCCACGGTGGTCACCGTCTCCGAAATGGACGAGGCGGAGTACAAGAGCGTGATCGAGTCCCTGGCCCATCATTTCGTCGAGCATTATGGAGCGCCCTCCCTCGCCGAAGCGCTGCCCGTTGCCCGCGAGCACGCAGAATACGCCGCCGGGCTCTGCGAGCACGATCTGAACACCGTCCTTGCACTGGACCGCGCCATCGTGCGCGACGGCATCCACGAAACCTTCAAGGTGGTCCAGCCCAGGGCCAACTGGGAAGGGGCCCACGTGCGGATCTGGCGTGTGGAAGAAGATGACCAATGAGGAAGGATGGATCTTTGCCGGCTACGCCGACATCAGTGACGTGGGAGCCATCCCAGGCACGAACGGACGCATTTTGACTTTCGCGCCTTGCAGAAATAATGCGACGTCATTTCGGATGGGCGAAAACGTCGGTGTTACCTTGCGCGCACTCCGATCCCGGGATCAGGTTTTTCCATATTTCGCTCAACGACAGACGTTGTATCCATTGGCAGCGTCTACTGGCCGGCGCGCCTCAGGACGCGGCTTTCGCCGCCAGCCTCCGGGCATCCCTGCACAGACATTCGGATATGGCGGAACGCAACTGCTGTGCCTGTACCGGCTTGTGAAGCACGATGTTTCCATCGGCGCGCGCTTCCCTTTCCATCTGCTGACTGTATATGCCGGATAGAACGACCGCCGGGACCTTGCGTCCGAGCAACCCGTTGGCGACCCGAAGAAGGTGTGTACCCGTTTCACCACGCTCCAGCAGGTAGTCGAAGACGCAGACGTCTGGATTGACGGTGCCGTCCTCGAGCATGTGAACAGCCGCCTTGAACGAGTCGGCAGCAAACACCTCGCAGTCCCACTGTTTCATGGTCTGGGTGACTGCCCCCAGGGCGAGGGGGTTGTCATCGACGACCAGTATGCTCGCATCCTCCAGCGGAACCTCGATACCGGTGGAGGGCTGCTCCTGTTGCTCCACGTCGGCTGCCATTCCATAGGGTACGCG
>SLSJ01000208.1 GCA_007130525.1 Ectothiorhodospiraceae bacterium
GCGGGGCTAAACGCGTTCGTGACCGTGACAGCGGAGCAGGCGCTGGCCTCCGCGGATGCCGCCGATGCCCGCCGCGCGCGGGGCGGGGCCGGCCCGCTCACGGGCATCCCCCTGGCCCACAAGGACATCTTCTGCACTCGCGGAGTGCGCACTAGCTGCGGCTCGCGGATGCTGGACAACTTCGTTTCGCCCTACGACGCGCATGTGGTCCAGCAGCTCGACGCGGCCGGCATGGTCTGCGTCGGCAAGGCCAACATGGACGAGTTCGCCATGGGCTCCAGCAACGAGACCAGCTACTACGGTCCGGTACACAACCCCTGGGACCCCGCCGCCGTCCCCGGTGGTTCCTCCGGGGGTTCCGCGGCGGCGGTGGCGGCAAGGCTGGTGCCGGCGGCTACCGGCACCGATACCGGCGGTTCCATCCGCCAGCCGGCGGCGCTGTGCGGCATCACCGGGCTCAAGCCCACCTATGGACGGGTGTCGCGTTACGGCATGATCGCTTTCGCCTCCAGTCTCGATCAGGCCGGCCCAATGGCCCGCACCGCCGAGGACTGCGCGTTGCTGTTGGAGGCCATGGCGGGTTTCGACCCGCGGGATTCCACCTGCGTGGATCGGGACGTGCCCCGCTACAGTCAACTGCTGGATGGCGACTTGCGGGGGCTGAGGATCGGTCTGCCGAAGGAGTATTTCGGCGATGGTCTCGATCCCGGGGTGGCGGCGGTGATCGATCAGGCGATCACCGCCTGTCGGGAACTCGGCGTGGAATTCCGCGAAATCAGCCTGGCCAACACCCAGCTGGCGGTGCCGGCCTATTACGTGATCGCGCCGGCGGAATGCTCTTCCAACCTGTCGCGTTTCGACGGCGTGCGCTTCGGCTATCGCTGCGAAAACCCGCGGGACCTGGAGGACCTCTACAAGCGCTCTCGCGGCGAGGGCTTCGGTGCCGAGGTCCAGCGGCGGATCATGGTCGGCACCTACGCGCTGTCGGCGGGCTACTACGACGCCTATTACCTGAAGGCGCAGCAGGTGCGCCACCTCATTCGCGACGATTTCGTGCGCGCCTTCGAGGACGTCGATCTGATTCTGGGGCCGACATCGCCCACGGTCGCGTTCAACATTGGCGAGCGCACCGACGATCCGGTGAAAATGTACCTCTCCGACATCTACACCATTGCCGTGAATCTCGCCGGGCTGCCGGGCATTTCCCTGCCCGCCGGGTTTTCGGGCGGCCGGCCGGTGGGGCTGCAGCTCATCGGAAACTACTTTGACGAGGCCCGGCTGCTCAACGCCGCTCACCGTTACCAGCAGGTGACCGACTGGCATACCCGAGCCCCCGAGGCGTTCGCGTAGGGAGGTTGTCGAGAATGGAATGGGAAACCGTCATCGGGCTCGAGATCCACGCCCAGCTCGCGACCAGGAGCAAGATCTTCTCCGGCGCGTCCACGGCTTATGGCGCCGAGCCCAATACCCAGGCCTGCGCGGTGGATCTCGGGCTGCCGGGCGTGCTGCCCGTGCTCAACGAGGGCGCGGTGCGCATGGCGGTGAAATTCGGTCTGGCGACCGGCTGTACCATTGCGCCTCGCTCGGTGTTCGCGCGCAAGAACTACTTCTATCCCGATCTGCCCAAGGGCTACCAGATTTCCCAGTACGAACTGCCCGTTGTCCACGATGGCGAGGTCCTGATCGAACTGGAGAACGGCGAAACCAAGCGCATCGGCCTGACCCGGGCGCATCTCGAAGAGGATGCCGGCAAATCGCTGCACGAGGGCTTCGAGGGTGTCACCGGCATCGATCTCAACCGGGCCGGCACGCCACTGCTCGAGATCGTATCGGAACCGGACATGCGTTCGGCCAGTGAAGCCGTGGCCTACATGAAGAAGATCCACTCGCTGGTGCGGTACCTGGAGATCTGCGACGGCAACATGCAGGAGGGCTCGTTCCGATGCGATGCCAATGTATCGGTGCGGCCCAGGGGGGAGGAGAAGTTCGGAACCCGCGCCGAACTCAAGAACCTGAACTCCTTCCGCTTTGTCGAGAAGGCGATCAATTTCGAGGTTGAGCGCCAGATCGACCTGATCGAATCCGGCGGCACGGTGATTCAGGAAACCCGGCTCTACGATTCGGTCAGGGGCGAAACCCGTTCCATGCGCACCAAGGAGGAGGCCAACGATTACCGGTACTTCCCCGACCCCGACCTGCTGCCGCTGGTAATCGGGCAGGCGCTGATAGACGAAGTCCGCGCCGAGTTGCCGGAATTGCCCGACGCCAAGAGACAGCGTTTTGCAGAGCAGTACGGATTATCCGCCTATGACGCCTCCGTTCTCACAGCGGGGAGGGACATGGCCGACTACTTCGAGGCCGTGGTGGTGGCATCCGGGAGCGAGGCCAAGCTGTCGGCCAACTGGGTCATGGGCGAACTGGCCGGCGCCCTCAACCGCGAAGGGCTCGATATCGCTGACAGTCCGGTGAGCCCGGACATGCTGGGAGGCATGCTCCGGCGCATTACCGACAACACCATTTCCGGCAAGATTGCCAAGGATGTATTCGACGCCATGTGGAACGGTGAGGGTGACGCGGACACGATCATCGAGGCCCGCGGCCTGAAGCAGGTCACCGATACCGGGGCCATCGAGGCCATGATCGACGAAGTGATCGCCGCCAATCCCAGACAGGTGGAGCAGTACCGGGCCGGCAAGGAAAAGCTTCTCGGCTTTTTCGTGGGCCAGGTGATGAAGGCCTCGAAAGGCAAGGCCAACCCGGCCCAGGTCAATGACCTGCTGAAAAAGAAACTGGCGGAATAGCTTGCCCATGCCCGCCGTTGCCGATCAGGTTCACCGCTTTCTGTTTGAACACGCGAACGTGCGTGGCGAACTCATCCATCTGGATGACAGTTACAGGGAGGTGCTCGAGCGCCGCGGCTACCCCGAGGTGGTGGCGCGACTGCTCGGTGAGAGCATGGCTGCGGCCGGCCTGTTGTCCTCCACCATCAAGTTCCGCGGCTCGCTGATTTTGCAGATCCAGGGCAAGGGGCCGGTTACCATGGCCGTGGCCAGCGCCACACATGACCGTGCCGTGCGGGCGGTTGCCCGATACGGCGACAGCGATGTCCGGGACGCCCCCCTCAACCGCCTCTGCACCGACGGCTACCTGGCCATCACCATCGACCCGGAAGAGACCGAGGATCGCTACCAGGGCATCGTGGCGCTGGACACGGAGAGTCTGTCCGAGGCCGTGGACAATTACTTTGCACAGTCCGAGCAGCTTCCCACCCGCATCTGGCTGGCCTGCGACGGCGAGCGCGCCGCCGGATTGCTGCTGCAGCGCGTGCCGGGCGAACCCGCCGGCGACGACGACGCCTGGAACCGCGCCGAGCACCTCGCTGCGACCATCACCGACACCGAACTGCTGGAGCTACCGGCAGAGGACATTCTCGGACGGCTTTTTCACCAGGAAGAGGTTCGCCTGTTCGCGCCGCAGCCCGTGCACTTCCACTGCCAGTGCTCACGCGAGCGCATCGCCAACGTGCTGGTGTCCCTCGGTGGTGACGAGGCGCGTTCCATCATCGAGGAGCAGGGCGCCATTGAAGCCGAGTGTGAATTCTGCGGGGTCGGTTACACTTTCGATGCCGTGGATGTGGAACTGCTCTTTTCCGGCGACAAGCAGCCGCCGCCGAGCGGGGCGATACACTAGCGCCCGCTGCGCGGGCGCGGTTTTCCGTTTTCGGTTTTCCGTGTTCGGTGAAGTGAGGCCGCCTGGCGGCGGTCACTTTGACTGGTGCCGGAGATGCGGCAGGCTTAATTACTGAAAACTGAAAACTGAAAACTGAAAACTGAAAAC
>SLSJ01000062.1 GCA_007130525.1 Ectothiorhodospiraceae bacterium
ACTGAAAACTGAAAACTGAAAACTGAAGGTAATACCCCACGAATCTGAACTGCGGAAGCTCGATCGGTCCCGATAGTCGGCTGCTGACTTGCATGCATGGTTGGACGGACTAGTCTTTTCAACGGTGTCTGGCGGGTTGGACCTCTTCTTTCTGCGTTCCGCCGGCGCCGTCCCCGCAACCGGAACCTGATGCCTGGAGGCATGATGAGCAAGCGCAGCGAATATATCGACAAACTCAAGACCAAGCTTGACGAGTGGAATCAGGACCTTGACCGCCTGGAAGAAAAATCCCGGCAGGCACGAGGCGACATGCAGAAGCAGTATCAACAGCAGATCGAGGATCTGCGCCGCCAGCGCGAGCAGCTGAAAAAGAACTACCGTGAGCTGGAACAGGCGGGGGAGGACGCCTGGGAAGACTTCCGGCAACGGTCCGAAAAGGCGTGGAAGGATCTCGAGGAAGGCTTCCGCAAGGCCTGGTCGGCATTCCGCTGATTTCCCGCCTTGCGTGGATCCCGCCCGGTTCGACTGTTCAGGGAACCATCATGTGCACGGGACCCGTTCCACCGCGCGGCGGCCCACTTCGCGGGCGCTGGCCGCGTGGTGTGCGGTTGAGCCGGAGGTGTTTCCGATAGTCCCGACGCCCGTCCCACGGGCGTTATCCTTGAAAGTCGCATGCGCGCGATCAGCGCGTACCTCCCCCCCGACAATCCGGCATCACCGCCTCCCTCACGCCGAAGTCGCCTGATCGCGTATCATGCCCTCGAAAGCGGCCCGATCTTCGGCCGCGGACAGTCACTTCATTCGGAACGTGCGGTGCCATGGCAGAAAAGCAGGACCAACGGGAGCAACACGACGACGGCGACGAGCATCATCTGAAGCTGCGCACGCTCGTCTATGCCGATTATCCCGATATCGAGGAGATCATGACCGCGGTCTATCCGGGCATGGGTCCCTGGAGCCGGAAACAGTTTGCCGCCCAGCTCAATCGATTTCCCGACGGGCAGATCTGCATCGAGGACAATGGCAAGGTGGTCGCCGCCGCGCTGACCATCATCGTCGATTACCGCCGCTTCGGTGACAAGCATACGTACGACCAGATAACGGGTGACGGCTACTTCACCACCCATGATCCCAAGGGCGACGTGCTCTACGGGGTCGACGTGTTCGTGCATCCCGACTACTCGGGCATGCGCCTCGGCAGGCGCCTCTATGACGCGCGCAAGGAACTCTGCCGCAAGCTGAACTGCCGCTCCATCGTGGCCGGAGGCCGAATACCCGGTTATCGGAAATATGCCTCGGAGATGACTCCGGAGGAGTACATCGAACTGGTCAAGCGCCAGGAGATCCATGACCCGATACTCAGTTTCCAGCTCGCCAACGATTTTCATGTGCGTCGGGTCATTACCGATTATCTGCCGGAGGACAGGCAGTCCAGGGCGTACGCCACCCTGGTGCAGTGGAACAATATCTTTTACGAGGAGAAAGGCGAACCGTTGATCGGGGGCGCCAAACAGACGGTTCGGGTTGGCACCGTACAGTGGCAGATGCGCAAGACGAACACGGTTGAGGAGCTCATGCAGCAGGTGGAGTTTTTTGTAGACGCGCTGGCGGGCTACAACGCCGATTTCGCCGTGTTCCCGGAATTCTTCAACGCGCCGCTGATGGGCAATTTCAACCAGGAAAATCCCGCCGAGGCGATCCGGGGACTGGCGCAGTATACCGACGAAATCCGAGAGGCCATCCAAGGGCTGGCCGTCAGCTACAACATCAACATCATTGCCGGCAGTATGCCGGTCTACAAGGAGAAGGAACTCTACAACGTCTCTTTTCTGTGCCGGCGCGACGGCACCACCGACTCCCAGACCAAGCTGCACATTACCCCCGACGAGCGCAGCTATTGGGGGCTGCGCGGCGGCGATGCGCTACAGGCGTTCGATACCGACGTGGGCAAGATCGGTATCCTGATCTGCTACGATGTGCAATTCCCGGAAGTCTGCAGGGTATTGATGGAGCAGGGAATGAATATCCTGTTCGTGCCGTACTGGACCGATACCAAGAACGGGTATCAGCGCGTGCGGCGATGCGCACAGGCGCGCGCGATCGAGAACGAGTGTTTCGTAGCAATCACCGGAAGCGTGGGCAACTTGCCCAAGATCGAGAACGTCGATATCCAGTATTCGCAGTCGGCCGTGTTCTCACCTTCGGATTTCGCCTTCCCTCACGATGCGGTCGTTTCGGAGGCCACTCCGAACACGGAGATGACGCTGATCGTGGATCTGGATCTGGAGAAGCTGCGGGAACTGCGTTACCAGGGGTCGGTTCGCAATTACCAGGATCGGCGTCTGGACCTGTATCAGGTGCACTGGGATGATGGTCGTGGACTGAAACGTTGAGTCTGTCCAGTGGATCACGGAACCCGGACCGGCTTGATTGAATAATCCGGTGTCCGCGGGAGTCGGATCGGCTCAGGCCGACGGGTTCGCGGGTAACGACGCCGGTTCGAACGATGGAGGTTGACCCTTGCGCATCAGTGTCGAGACATCCTGTCTGGTGGTGGTGGACGTCCAGGAGCGCCTGGCGCCCGCGGTCGATGGCGGTGAGCGGGTAATCGAGAATGCCGGCTGGTTGATCAAGATCGCCCGCGAGGTGGCTGTTCCGCTGTTGGTTACGGAGCAGTACCCGAAGGGGCTCGGTCATACGGTGCAGGCGTTGCGCTCACTGCTCGTGGACGATGAGGTGATGGAAAAGGTGCACTTTTCCTTCATGGATTCGGACCCGATCCGTCGTCAGCTTGCGTCTCTCGGACGAAGGCAGATCGTCGTGGTCGGCACCGAGGCCCATGTCTGCGTGTTGCAAAGCGCCCTTGGTCTGCTTTCGGAGGGCTATGAGGTCTTCGTGGTCGCCGATGCCGTGTCCAGTCGCCGGCCGGCGGATGCCGAGGTGGCGCTACAGCGGCTGCGCGACGAGGGCGTGCGCGTTGTTACCAGGGAGATGGTGGCATTCGAATGGATGAACAGGGCGGGTACCGACACCTTTCGCCGTATCTCGAAAAAGTACATACGCTGACACGGCATCGCCGATCAAGCCGACCCCCGGGCAATTGGGGTCGGCTTTTTCCTTTTCGGGGAAGCCGCCCGGCTGCTCAGTGAGCGTGGCCGTGCTCGCGTTCCTCATCGGTGGCATCCCGGACGTCCACCACCTTGACGTCGAAGTTGAGCGCCACGCCCGCCATCGGATGATTGGCATCCACCGTAACCTGATCGTCTTCCACGTCCACCACAGTGACGATCTGGGTGCCGCCGTCGCCCTGGGCCTGAAACTGCATGCCTGGCTGTAGCTCGTCGACGCCTTCGAACAGGTTCTTTGGGACGGCCTGCTGCAGCTCTTCCCGGCGCTCGCCATAGGCATCCGCCGGTTCGACCCGGACGTTCAGTTCATCACCCGGGGCTTTGCCCTCGAGCGCCTGCTCCAGTCCCGGGATGATATTGCCTGATCCGTGGAGGTAGGAGAGCGGCTGCTTGCCCTCGGACGAGTCCAGAACGGAACCGTCGTCGTCCTTCAGGGTGTAGTCGATAGAGACGACAGTGTCTTTCGCAATCTGCATGGGTGATAAGCCCCCGGCTATGGATGAGCGGCGCATTGTAAGCCTTTGACCGGGCGGCGGACAAATTGCGCTGTCATGCGTCCTGGATTGCCGCCCGGGGGAATTAGTCCGCATATCTCACCGCCCTTCTACTACTACGCACGCCGATCTGCTCGCTGTGTCGGGGCGTACTCCCTGCAGCCGGCTCGACGTAGTGTCAGCTACGCCTTCGCCGTCTTCCGGTCCGTGCCCC
>SLSJ01000119.1 GCA_007130525.1 Ectothiorhodospiraceae bacterium
CTCGATAACCCGCCCCGTGGCAGATTCGCATAGCCATCGCCCGATCGTGGAAGCAACCGCGAGAGTCCGTATCTTGACGCCGGCATCGACAAACACAGCGCTGATCCATGGAAGCCACGGTCTCCGGTTGCCGGTGACGGACAAGTCCCCGGCTACGATAACGGCGTCACGGCCCGCGCCGACGCAGGGGGCTGCCGGGGACTTGATAATGGCCGAGCGCATCATCATTGCGTACTATCTGCTGGTGCCGCATACGCCCCGGGGTCCTGCTGCCGGCGCCGGAGTGAGGGCCTCCCCTCTCCGGCCCGTTCAACCGCCACCGGGCCACAACCAGGATGCCCGGACTGCACACGCCAGGCCCGAGCGCCCAGCCGGCAACGCGGACGGAGAATGAACCCGACCAGTATCACAAGCGGTGACCGTCTCGGCGTAACCCTGTTCATGGCGGCCGTCGCACATGCCTTGGTGATCCTCGGGATCGGCTTTTCCGGAATCCTGCCGGAACCCCGGTTGCCGCCGCTGATGGAGATCACGCTCACCCAGTATCCCAGCGAGGAGCGGCCCGAGGATTACGACTACCTCGCTCCCGACGATCAGGACGGCGGCGGGACGATCGAGGAGGCGATGCGGCCGACGGAACCCAGCGCGGTGGTTCCCGACCCGCGAGACCTCGATGACCTGGTGCAGTCGGACACGGCACCGCCGGCTCCCGCCGCCAGCGAGGAAACACAGGTGGTGACCACCGACAGCCCGGACCGGCCGGCGCATGAACCGGAAGACGCACAGCCAGAACCTGAGGCGGACCCGCCCCGCCCGCACGATCTGCTGGACACCGACCAGCAGATCGCGCGGGAGATTGCGGACACCACGCAGACCATCGACTGGGACGCACGCTACCCCAGCAAGCAGCGCATCAACGCCCGCACCCGGCAGCACGACGCCGCCGCCTACATGAAAGGCTGGATCGAACGCGTCGAACAGGTGGGCAACCTGAATTACCCGGACGAAGCACGTCGGCGCCAGCTCACCGGGCGGCTGATCGTGGAAGTCACCCTGATGCCCGACGGCAGCCTTGACGAGGTGCGCATATTGCAGGCCTCCGACTACCGCATTCTCGACGAGGCGGCGGTGCGCGTGGTGGAAATGGCGGCGCCGTACGCACGGGTGCCGCCTGAAGTGCTGGACGGAAAAGAGCGCCTGGTCATCACCCGGACCTGGGAGTTCGTTGCCGGCAGCCGCCTGCAGGCCCGCTGAGACACGACAATACGAACGAGACACTAGCCCGCATATCTCACCGCCCTTCTACTACGCACGCCGATCTGCTCGCCGTGTCGGGGCGTACTCCCTCCAGCCGGCTCGACGTAGTCTCAGCTACGCCTTCGCCGTCTTCCGGTCCGTGCCCCCCGTCACAGCGGCATCTCGACGCCCTCGTGACGAACGGCGGTGAGATATGCGGGCTGGCCCGGTTATCTCACCGCCCTTCCACTACGTACGCCGATCTGCTCGCCGTGTCGGGGCGTACTCCATGCAGCCGGCTGGACGTAGTGTCAACTACGCCTTCGCCGTCTTTCCGGTCCGTGCCCCCCGACACAGCGGCATCTCGACGCCCTCGTGACGAACGGCGGTGAGATATGCGGGCTGGCCGACAGGGACTGAATCCGCAGGCTCGGAAGCCCGCCCGGATCGGGTCGTACATCACCCTTGGTCCAGCGAGCAGAAGGGTGATTAAATGAAGGTCCATGCCCCTGCGCGGAGTTCGAGTGACGGGGCGCTGCCGGAGATTCGCTCGATCATGGCTGAAAGCGGCAGGCTGACCAACCATTTCCTGATTGCCATGCCAGCGCTGGAAGATCCCAACTTCCACCAGACGGTCACGTATGTCTGCGAACACAACGACGACGGCGCCCTCGGCATCGTCATCAACAGGCCCACCGACGTGACCCTGGGCGAGCTGCTGGAACACATGCAACTGGACACGGTATCGGCGGACATCTCCAGGCGCACGGTCTACATGGGCGGGCCGGTGCAGCGGGAACGCGGCTTCGTGCTGCATCCGCCGGACGCCGACTGGGACTCGACAATGGCGGTTTCCCGGAACATGGCCATCACCACTTCCCGGGATATACTCGCCGCCATTGCCGAAGGCCGTGGCCCACGGCGCTTCATGGTGGCACTGGGTTACGCGGGCTGGGGTGCCGGGCAGCTTGAACGGGAACTGGCCGAGAATGCATGGCTCCATGGACCGGCTGAGTCGCACATACTCTTCGACCTGGACGCCGACCACCGCTGGCGGGCCGCGGCCGCGCTCCTTGGCGTCGACCTGTCCCTGCTCTCCAGCGACACCGGGCACGCCTGAGCCCGACAGGCGTCATGACGGAACACATCACGCTGCTGGGGTTCGATTACGGCCTGCGCCGTATCGGCGTGGCCGTGGGCGAGTCCGTCACCGCTGGCGCGCGGCCGCTGGAAACCCTGCGCTGCGCCGCCGACGGCCGCGTCGACTGGGGTGGCGTCGAGCGCCTGATACGCGACTGGCAACCGGACGCGCTGGTGGTCGGCCGGCCAACCCACGCCGATGGCACCGACACCGCGATCACGCCCCTCGCGGAGCGTTTCGCGCGGCAGCTACACGGCCGTTTCGGAATCCCCGTACACCTGGTCGACGAACACCTCAGCTCGGTGGAGGCCGAACGCCGACTGGCGCCGGCGGCCCGGAAAAGGGCTCGCCACGACAAACAGGCGGTTGATATGATGGCCGCCACTGTGATCCTCGAAACCTGGCTCTCGGAACATCCGAAATGACCGAACTCGCGCCGGTGGAAACGCTGCTCGCACGCATGGAAGCCGGGCTGCGGGACCTCATTCGCGACCGCGGCATGGACGACCCGGCCATGATCGGTATACATACCGGAGGCGCCTGGCTGGCTGAACGCCTGCATCGCGCACTTGGCCTGAACACGCCGCTGGGGACGCTGGACATCTCCTTCTACCGCGACGACTTCAGCACTGCCGGCCTGCATCCTCAGGTCCGGCCTTCCAACCTGCCCTTCAAGGTGGATGACCGCAACATCATTCTGGTGGATGACGTCATCTACAGCGGTCGCACCATTCGCGCCGCCCTGAACGAGATCTTCGACTACGGCCGCCCCAGCCGGGTGGTGCTGGCGGTACTGATAGACCGCGGCCAGCGCGAGCTGCCATTCGCCCCCGACGTCACCGGAACGGTGCTCAGTCTCACCGAAGGTCAACGGATCAAGCTGCGCGGGCCGGACCCACTGGAACTGGAAATAAGGGACGCCGCATGAACATACAGCTGCGCAAGGACGGCGGCCTGCGACACTTCCTGACCACGGAAGCGCTGCCACGGGAACTGCTTGAACGCATCCTGACGACGGCGGAATCCTTCAGCGGCGTCATCGAGAAGTCGGTAAAGAAGGTGCCGCTGCTGCGCGGACGCACCGTAATCAACCTTTTCTTCGAAGCCAGTACCCGCACCCGCACCACCTTCGAACTGGCGGCGAAACGGCTGTCCGCCGACGTGCTCAACATCAATGTGGCCACCTCTGCCACCAGCAAGGGCGAAAGCCTGCTGGACATGCTCCGCAACCTGGAGGCCATGCAATGCGACATGTTCGTGGTGCGCCATGGGGACAGCGGCGCCGCACATTTCATCGCCAGCCACGTATCGCCCGAGGTAAGCGTGATCAACGCCGGCGATGGTTGTCACGCGCATCCCACCCAGGCCATGCTCGACATGTACACCATCCGCCGGCACAAGGGTGACTTCGAACCGCTGCGGGTGGCCATCGTCGGCGACATCCTGCATTC
>SLSJ01000050.1 GCA_007130525.1 Ectothiorhodospiraceae bacterium
AGATATCGGCATGGCGACGGTAGAGTGGCAGGCGTTCCCGATACAGGGCGTCCAGACCTTGTCCGCGGCGAATGAGCAGCCCGCGCTCGGCGGTGTCGCCGAGGCGCTGGCGGAGTTCGGCGAGCGGCACGTCCAGGAACACCCGAAAACCGTTTCTGCCCAGGGCGCGCATGCCTGCGTCCGAATAGATGGCCGAGCCGCCCGTGGCGATCACGGCGCCCCGGCGGTCCAGCGCAAGCAGGGCGGACTCCTCGGCCGCCAACAGCGCATCCGGCCCGCCTTCGTTCACCAGTTCCTGGAGGCTTTTTCCGTGTCGCCTCTCGATCAGCGTGTCCGTGTCCACGAACGCCAGGCCGTGCCGGATGGCGAACCGCCTGCCGAGGGTCGTCTTGCCGCTGCCCGGCATACCGATCAGGACCAGGTTGAGTGATGGCGAGGTGTCGGTTTCGGTCACGCGGAGTCTCCGGTACGCTTCGATACATTGTGTCGTGATGCGGCCAGCGTTGAAGCTTTCCTGTCCTGTCGAAACCCTGCAGTATTCATGCTGCGGTGATGTTCGTCAGCTCTCTGGAGAAGAATCGTGAAAGCAAGCCTTCATGTCCTGGTTCTGTGCTGCGTTGTCGCGGCCCTGTCGGCCTGTGCCCAGACCGGGCAGGTGGTGACTCTCAAGCCTGGCCAGGATCTGTCCGAATCCTCCGAAGGCGATGGCCGCGAGGTGGCGGTACGGGTGGTCAATGAAATGGAAGACATAGTGCTGGGCCGCCTGGAGAATCGTCGCGGGGAGCATGCGGTCATCACCACCGATCGTGACCCCGTCAAGGTCATGACCGAGGCCACCCGCGACGCGCTGCGCAGCAAGGGCTTCCAGCCCGTGGGCTGGAGCGAGGATGCCGCGCGTACGCTTACCGTGAGGATTCGACGGATAGAGCATGTGGTGACCGCGAATGTTCCGCGCAAGGTCGATACCCGTGTGGAACTGGCGTTCGAGGCCGGCAACGCCGGTCGCAGCCTGAGGGGCGCGGCACGCGCCGGACGCAGCGATACCACCCTGGCGAGTCCCACTGCCGAGCGCAACGGGATCTGGATCAGCGAGGCACTGGACAGCGGGCTCGAACGCCTGTTGGGTGAGCGTCTGCTGGAGTTTCTTACCAGCCCCTGACGAGGAGGTGCGGCGCGCGTCGAAGCGGAACCACGGCGGTGACGTGCGATCAAAGCGGCTATGCGCACTGCAAGTACCAATGCCGTCGTTTCCCTGTTCCGGCGCCTGACGGTCGCCGTCGCCATCTGCGTGCTTCCCGTCATGGCCGCCTGGTCACAGGCTGACAATGACGACACCATCGCCAAGGGAGAGTTGGTGGAGTTCAAGGCCGACTACGAGTTGCGACGCAACAGTATACGTGCCGCCAAGTTGACGCGGACGCTGAGCTGCGAGAACGGGGTCTGCGAGTACCGCTCCCAGGGCCGGACCGTCGGTTTTGCCGACCTGCTGTTTCGGGGCAGCATCAACGAGTGGAGCCGCTTCTACCTCGAGGACGGCAAAATCGTTCCCCGGGACTACTACTACAGCATGCGTGCCCGCGGCACCGACAACGACTATAGGCGCCTGTTCTTCAACCCCCAGACCGGCCGGGTTTCGAGTCGCGGAGACGAGCGGTGGGAGGCCGAGGTTGACGGCGAGGCGATGGACCAGTTGCTCTCGCAACTCCGTTTGATGCTGGCGGTCAGCGCCGGTGAAACGGAGATGGCGTTCACCGTGGTGGACGACGACGGCAGCCTCGACGAGTACCGTTTTATTACAAAAGGTGTGGAATCGGTGGAAACCGGAGCCGGAACCTTCGAGGCCATACGCGTGGAACACGTTGAAGACGAGCGCAAGAGGCGGCATACCACCATGTGGTTTGCACCGGATCTGGGATTCATCCCCGTGATCGTCAAGCAGGAACGCCGGGACCGTGAGACGTACACGGCAACACTCACCCGCGTGCACAAGGATCCCTGAGCCACACAGCCATGATCAGGAGCGGGTCCTGGCCTGGCTGCCGGCCCTTCCCGCAAGCG
Organism: Ectothiorhodospiraceae bacterium; assembly: GCA_007130525.1. GTDB lineage: Bacteria > Pseudomonadota > Gammaproteobacteria > Nitrococcales > Aquisalimonadaceae > Methylonatrum. The sequence continues at coordinate 2,059 of SLSJ01000050.1, forward strand.
TCGTCATGCCTCGGTGAAGGCCGGTAACCGGTTCCTCCCTCTATCCGCGCGTCGTCTCGCTGCCAAACATCGGATTTGCCGAAGTTCACAAGCGATGCGGTCGCGAAATCCCTGGCCCTGCAGGCAGGTTGCCATGGGCGTGGCGGTCGCCGCAGGAAGGGGATCTGGTGCACGCTCTGCGGTGGCGGTATGCTCGAATCCATGTATCCGGAAGGGTCCCGTCGTCGTCGAGGGGCGCACCGTGACGCGGACCTCCGGACCGGTAACCGGCGCAGATCCCGGCCGAGTGTTGTCGGGTTCAGACGGAGCAGGCTGCACCGTCATCAGGCTGTAGGGCCGCCGGCGCAGGCCCGGCGGATGAGCAAGGATGTCCGGATCGGTTCATGCGACCGCGTGAACGGATCGAGGTGTCCCTGGACACTGCCAGCGGAGGTACCATGGCCAGGATCGACAAGACGGCGCGTCGCGCTTACGTACTTGATACCAACGTCCTCATCCATGATCCCGCCTGCTTCTTCAAGTTCGAGGAGCACAGCGTCATCATCCCGATGACGGTCCTCGAGGAGCTGGATCACCTCAAGCGGGGCACCACGGATACCTCGCGCAGTGCCCGTCAGGCAACGCGCAACCTCGGCATGCTTCTGGACCAGGCGGATCCGGACCAGGTCCGGGACGGCGTGCCCGTGGCTCTGCACCCGGAGGGCGGTGGCGCCGCCGGGCGCCTGTTCTTCCTGCTGCCCGAATCCGGCGAGGCGCCTCCCGGACTGGATACCGCTTCCGCCGATAACCGCATCATCGCCGAAGTCCAGTACCTGCGCGCCCAGCGGTCCGACGAAACCGTGGTGCTGGTGAGCAAGGATGTGAACCTCAGGGTCAAATGCGCCGCGCTGGGGATCCCCGTGGAGGATTACCGCAATGATCGGGTGATCGATGATATCGAGGCCATGAGCAGCGGCGTGCTGGTGGCGGGACACGCTTTCTGGGAAGAACTGGGCGAGGAGATAGAGTCGTGGAAGCAGGGCGGGCGCGACTGGTACCGGATCAGGAGCGACCGGATCGGGGACTGGACCCCCGGTTTGCTGGTGTGCGAGAACGAGCAGGGCGGTTTCGAGGCCATCGTTCGCGAGAATGACGGCCGCTGCGTCCTGCTGGAGGTCTGCCGGGACTTCCGGACCGACCGCCACGCGGTCTGGGGTGTGTCCGCGCACAACATCCGGCAGAACTTCGCATTCAACCTGTTGCTGGATCCGGAGATCGACCTGGTCACCCTCGCCGGACCCGCCGGTACCGGCAAGACGTACATGGCGCTGGCCGCGGGGCTGCATCAGATCTACGAAGAGCGTCGCTACGAGCGCATCATTGTTACCCGCGAAACCATCGCCATGGGCGAGGAGATCGGTTTTCTCCCGGGCACCGAGGAGGAGAAAATGGCTCCCTGGATGGGTGGAATCCAGGATAACCTGGAGGCGCTTCTGCGCACCGATGACGGCTGGGCTGCGGCGGCGACCAAGGACATGCTCTCGGGCCGCATGCTGTTCCGTTCCCCCGGCTTCATGCGCGGGCGTACGTTCAACGACACTTTCATGATCATCGACGAATGTCAGAACCTGTCGCCGAAACAGGTCAAGAGCCTGGTCACCCGGGCCGGGCGAAATACCAAGATCGTCTGCCTGGGCAACGTCAATCAGATAGACAGCCCCTACCTTACTGCCACCACCTGCGGCCTGACCTACCTGGTGCAGCGTTTTCGCCGCTGGCCCCACGCGGGACATATCACCCTGGAGGACGTGGAACGCTCGCGGCTGGCGCTCGAGGCGGAGTCGATGCTCTGATCACGGGGCGATGGTCCGCCGCCGCACCGTGCTCAGGCTTCCAGCCCCACGTTGTTCTTCTGCAGAACCTGGTCGGCGCGGTAGCTGGAGCGCACCAGTGGTCCGGAGACCACCTCGAGGAAACCCAGGTCCAGCCCCCAGCGCCGGTACTCCGCGAACTGTTCCGGCGTGACGTAGCGCTCCACCGGCAGGTGATTGGCGGTGGGCCGCAGGTACTGGCCGAAGGTCACGATGTCCACCCCGGCTGCCCGCAGGTCTTCCAGGGTTTCACGGATCTCCGCGTCCCCCTCACCCAGGCCGAGCATCAGGCTGGTCTTTGTCAGTACGTCGGGCCGGTACTCCTTCGCGTAGGCAAGCACGTCAATGGTCTGCTGGTAGGAGGCGCGGGGATCCCGGACCGGGTGTGTGAGCCGCCTGACCGTCTCCACGTTCTGCGCGAAAACCTCCAGCCCCGAATCGAGTACCGTCTCGACATCGGCTTCCCGACCACCGAAATCAGGCGTCAGCGCCTCCACCGCGGTGTCCGGATTCAGCGCCTTCACCGCGCGGACGCAGGCCGCATAATGGCCGGCGCCGCCATCCGGCAGATCGTCCCGGTCCACCGAGGTCAGCACCACGTAGCCGAGCCCCATGATGCGTACCGATTCGGCGGTGTTGGCCGGCTCCTCCGGATCCAGCCATCCCCCGGGGTTGCCGGTATCCACGGCGCAGAAGCGGCAGGCACGCGTGCATACCGACCCCATGAGCATGATAGTGGCGGTGCCGGCGTTCCAGCATTCGCCGATATTGGGGCACATGGACTCCTCGCACACCGTGCTCAGGCGGTGCTCGCGCACATTGCGCCGGACCGCCCGGTAGCCCTCGCCGGAGGGCATTTTGGCACGCAGCCAGGACGGCTTGTCGCCGCGCGGAACCGGGGCCGCCCGCGGATTGCGCTTGACGCCGTTCTTGATCGCCCGGAAACCCTGCTCGGTTTCGAACTTGCCGCCACTCGGCACTACGGGTATGTCCTTGAATCGGGTCATGTGATTGCTTGTCTCGCTGTTGAACGCGTTCACGGACCCCATAGTCTGGGGCGGACTGACCGCGTACACAACCGCGGCCGTGCATCAGAGGTGGGCGACGAATTCCTTCACGCCCTCGAGGAACATCTGCACGCTGATCAGCACCAGCACCATGCCCATGAGCCGCTCCAGTGCCCGCAGGCCCTGCTCGGTGAAGAACCTGTAGAAGCTCGCGGATGTCAGCAGCATCACCGCGCTGGCCCCCCACGCGAGAAACAGGGCAAGGCTCCACTCCAGGATGCGCTCCGGTTCACGACTCACCAGCAGCAGGAGCACGGCGATGACGGACGGCCCGGCAATCAGCGGCACGGCCAGGGGCACGAAGAACGGTTCACCTTCCTCGGCCACCGCGCCGTAGGTTCTGGGGAAGATCATCCGCAGGGCGATCAGAAAGAGCATGACGCCGCCGGCTATGCTGAGCGCCTCCTGGTCCAGGTTCAGCAACCCCAGCAGGAACTGTCCGGCGTACAGGAAGAGCGTCATCACGGCCAGGGCGAACAGCAGTTCACGCAGGATCACCCACCTGCGCCGGTTGGGCTCAAGTCCGCGTAAAATGGCAAGAAACACGGGGATGTTGCCGATCGGGTCAATGATCAGGAACAGCAGCATCGCGGTGGCAATGATTTCCATGTCCGGTCCGTGTTGTCCTGGTTAGCGTTCCAGCAGGCGCCGGCGCGCTTCGTTGATGCGCCGCGCCAAATAGGCCGAGCCGCCGCGGTCCGGATGGATCTTCTGCATCAGGCGGCGATGAGCGGCGATGATGGTACGCTCGTCGGCGTGCTCGTCCACACCGAGTATGGCGCGTGCTTCCGCCAGACTCATGGGGCCGTCGCCCGACTGCCTGTCCGCGTTGCCTTCGGTACCCTGCCGGCTGTGGCCGCGAAATCGGCGAAGCATGGACGGCAACAATGTGAGCAGCGGCAGCAGGCGGCGTACCAGGGGCAAGGCCGCAGCCAGGAGACCCAGCAGCCAGTGCAGGCGTCCGGTGACCACCAGCAGCAACACCAGCCCCAGTCCGCCCCAAAGCAGGATGCGGCGACCCAGATGCCGCCATTGCGGGTCCTCCGAGCGATACATCGCCACGGCGACCAGCAGGAGAGCGACGGCGAGCGTGAGTATGAGGATCATGGCGGAGTCAGGTGCGGCCGCTGCTCCCGGGCTGCACGCCACCGGCTGCGGAATGTCGCCGGTCCGTTCATGGAGTGCCTGCTAATGCGCAGCACCGCGCTGACGTCGAACATTCGCATTGATCGGCGACGGGGTACGCTCATCGGCATCCTGGGCATGCTGGTGTTGAGCTTCGATGCGCTGCTTGTCCGTCTTGCGCTTGCGGATCCGGCGGACATCATCGTCTGGCGTGGCCTGCTCATGGCGGTTTCACTAAGCCTGGTGCTGCGACTGCGGCGGTGCCCCTGGAGCTGGCAACTGCTGCGTCGCGACGGTCTGCCGGCGCTCATGGTGGCGCTGGGTTTCGCCTGCACCATGGTCCTGTTCGTGCTGGCGGTGCTGAACACCCGTGTTGCCAATGTAGTGGTAATCCTCACCGCCGCGCCACTGTTCGCCGCGCTGCTCTCGGGGCTGTTCCTGCGCGAATGGGTGCCGGTGCGGACATGGCTTGCCATTCTCGTTTGCATCGCCGGTATAGGCGTTGTTTTTTCCGGATCCGTCGGCCTGGGCGGACTGCCGGGCGACATCTTCGCGTTGATGGCGGCATTCATGCTTGCGTCCAACCTGACGCTGCTGCGTCGTTATCCGCACGTCGACCGGTTGGCGGTGGTGGCCGGTGGCGGAATGCTGGCGGGGTTGGCCGCTCTGCCGTTCGCCAGCCCGGCAACACTGGAGTCGCAGAGCATTCTCGTACTCTGCGTGATGGGTCTGGTGCAGATGCCGCTGGCGCTGGCGCTGATCGGTGAATCCACCCGCTATCTGCCCTCGGCGGAGGTCTCGCTGTTACTGTTGCTGGAGACGGTACTGGGCACGCTCTGGGTATGGGTGTTTCTGGGCGAAGAGCCGCCCCCGGCCACACTCGTCGGCGGGGTGCTCGTCATGCTCACCCTGGCCGTGCACACGGTGCTTGGCATGCGCCGACAGGCCTGATGAATCAGCGCCTTCTTCCACGAAGGCTCGATCGGTCCGCGGGCAGCCGTGAACCGTCATGTTGGTCGCCGGCGTTTCCGGATCAGGTCGTACGCCTGGCGCACCCTGTGCAGCCGTTCCTGGGCCTCCCGCAGTTCCACTTCACTGGCGCCGCGCGCCATCAGCTTGTCAGGATGCAGGCGGTGCACTAGGCGCCTGTAGGCTGCGCGCACCGACGACTCGCTGGCATCGGGTTTGAGTTCCAGGGTCCGGAATGCATCCGCGAGTCGCGAATCCGCAACGCGCTCGGTGCCTGTTCCGGTTCCCCGGGGACGGCCGAGCCACCAACCCAGGGCGAGTCCAGCGAGGCCACCGACAGGGCCCGCTGCGCCGTAACCCAGGAACATGCCGATCAGGGTCGTCAGCCAGCGCAGCGGCGCCATCAGGCCACCCTGCGTGCGGCAAGGCCATCAAAGTAACGGGCGGCCAGGCGGAGCTGTTCATCGGCGTCGTTCACGCGAACCAGGACCCGGCGCATGGCCTCCCCATCGGGACGGCCGCCAAGGTACCAGCCGATGTGCTTGCGCGCGACACGGATACCCTGGCGCAATCCGTAGAAGGCGTGCAGGTGGCGCAGGTGTTCGAGAAAGATGTCGCGAATCTCGTCGGCCGGCGGTCCGGGAAGCAGGCGGCCGGTCTCCAGGTAATAATTGATCTCCCGGAATATCCAGGGTCGACCCTGGGCGGCGCGACCAATCATCACCGCGTCGGCGCCGGTTCGCTCCAGCACGTCGGCCGCCTTGCGCGGGGAGTCGATGTCGCCGTTGACAATCAGTGGAAGGCTGATCGCCCGGCGTATCGCGCGCGCGGTGTCGTGCTCCGCCTGACCGCGGTAGGCGTCCGTGCGTGTGCGGCCGTGCACCGCAAGTGCCTGAATGCCGGCATCCTCGGCGAGCTCGGCGATGCGGACACCATTGCGGTTTGCGCGGTCGGTACCGGTTCGGATTTTCAGCGTGACCGGAATGCCAACTGCTTTCACCACAGCATCCAGGATGTCGCGGACCAGGCCTTCGTCCCCGAGCAGTGCCGAGCCGGCCAGCCGGTTACAGACTTTTTTCGCCGGACAGCCCATGTTGATGTCGATTACCTGTGCGCCCCGATTCGCGTTGTAACGGGCCGCCTCGGCCATGTGTTCCGGTACCGCGCCGGCGATCTGTATGATGCGTGGTTCGGGTTCGCCTTTATGGTCCGCCCTCAGCAGGCTCTTGCGACTGTTGCGCAGGCCCGGGTCGGAGGCCAGCATTTCGGATGCTGCCATCGCCGCGCCCAGTTTTCTGCAAAGCACCCGGAACGGACGGTCGGTCACACCGGCCATGGGCGCGAGAACCGCTTTTCCTTTGATCTGGTAATGGCCGATGCGCATGGAATTCCGTGTAGGACGAATCGGTGAGTGAGCGGATGATACCGGCTATCGCCGGGCGCTGGAAAGCCGCCGGATGTGCGACCCGGGAGAGCCTGGGGGCGGTATGCTTGCAACAGGTGCGTACGGAAAGCGGACCCGATTCCTTTCGCGGCCGCCGGCCCGCAGAACGCTGACGCAAGGGAGACGCCGAATGCGCGCGGTATTCCTGGATCGTGAAACCCTGGGCACGGACGTGACGCTTGCATCCGTCGAGGCCCTGGTCGGTCAACTGTTCCTCCATGATCGGACTCCTCCGGAACTCATGGTCGAACGGGTCGACGGCTTCGATATGGTGATCGTCAACAAGGTAGTGCTGGACGGCGATCTCCTGCGGCGGCTGGAACGACCGCCGCAGCTTGTCTGCGTGGCGGCGACCGGCGTCAATAATGTGGATACTGACGCCTGCGCGGAACTGGGGATCACCGTGGCCAACTGCAGGGGCTACGGCACCGACGCCGTGGCGCAGCACACCCTGTGCCTCATGCTGGCGCTGGCCACCCGTCTGATCGATTACGATGGTGCCGTGAAGGCGGGTGACTGGCACCGTTCGCCGCAATTCTGCCTACTTGATTATCCGATCCGCGAACTGGCGGGACGTACCCTTGGTATCGTCGGCCTCGGTACGCTGGGGCGGCGTGTGGCGGAGCTTGGGGAGGCGCTGGGCATGCGGGTGCTGGTGGCGCAGCGACCGGGTGGTCCCGACCGTGGCGGGCGCGAGCCGCTGGACAGCATGTTGCCGAAGCTCGATGTGCTGTCGCTGCATTGCCCGCTGACCGCTGCCACCCGAAACCTGATCGACCGCCGGCGACTGGCGCTCATGAAACCGGATGCCCTGCTCATCAATACCGCCCGTGGCGGGCTCGTGGACGAGGAAGCGCTGGTCGCCGCATTGCGCGCCGGGAAACTGGGGGGCGCGGGCTTCGATGTGCTCACCACGGAACCGCCCCGCGGGGGAAACCCGCTGCTGGATGAGGGAATACCCAACCTCATCGTAACCCCCCATTGCGCCTGGGCCAGCAGGGAGGCCCGCCAGCGAATCTGCGAGCAGCTTGCGGAGAACATCCGGGCCTGGCGCGACGGGCAGCCCGTAAGGGTCGTGGTATGAAGCATTGAACGTGCCGGTGTCGCCGCACACCGCGCGTGGTCGGCCCGCAAGTGGGATGCCGACGAGTCCCGGGGGCGCGCTCGAACCCGCTGCGGCTCTCCCACTCCCTCGCCTAATCCACCTAAGTCCGACAGGCTCCTAGAGTCGCGGCTCCCGGCGGTGGTCATCGATGCCGAGCGCGGCGGTGTCTCCGAGCCCGGGTTCCACACGTCGAACCTCGCCCCGGTCGCCGTTACCCGTGGCAGTGGTGCCGAAGCTGTTGAGTGATTCCAGGTCGCGGATGGTCTCGGCGATCCGGTCGCGTGGAGGAAGGGCATCGCCCCGCCAGCGAATCAGTGGTAGAGCCGCCTCGCGCAACAGTGCCTCGCACCGCCCCGCACCATTGTCGTCGATATTGATGACGGCCACGGGGGCAAGGGCGCCGGTGCAAACCAGGTAGTTGGCACGGTGCTGTCCGAGTTCCTCCAGTAATTTCCCGCTTTGACGCGCATTCAGCTCCTCGGGTGTCAGGAAGCGGTCGAAGCCGATCTCGGCAAGGACGACGTGGCGGGGCAACGCCTGCCGCAGTGTGCGGTGAAAGTCCCGACGAAGTCTGTCCATGGGAGCCTGTGCCCGTACCCGCGGTGCTCGGGAGCGGCGTCGCATCAGAAGCCGCCAGCCCAGCATCAGCAAAAGCAGGGCCACGGCGGCGGCAAGCGCCATGAGCGCCATAACCGGTTCGGTCATTGGTGTCCTCCAGGGCTCGGGGGAGTCAGCCTTTCCCTGCCGGAATGCTGCGACTGCAACACGCCCCGCGCAAGCCGTCGTCACTTGGAGACAGCGTCCTGCGCGGGGGCGATGGACATGTCAAGGGCCTGACACCGCGCCGATCAGAAGGTATCAGCGGAACCGGCCGACATGCGCACGTTCCAGTGCTGATCGTATTTCCTCCAGGCTGGCGGGATCGTCGATGGTGGAGGGAACGGGGACGTCCTCGTCCACCGCAAGTTGCCGGATGCTCTTTCGCAGAATCTTGCCCGAGCGTGTTTTCGGCAGCTTCTGAACCATGGCGACCTTCTGCAGGCACGCAAACGCGCCGATGTGGGTGCGCACGGTCTGCACCAGGTCGCGCTCCAGATCTTCGTGGCTGATGTCGGCGCCGTCCTTGAGGACCACGAAGCCCATGGGCATCTCGCCCTTGAGTTCATCCTCCAGTCCGACCACCACGCATTCCGCCACCGCCGGATGGGCAGCGATCAGTTCCTCCATTTCGCCCGTGGACAGCCGATGGCCGGCGACGTTGATGACGTCATCCATGCGTCCCATGATGTACAGGTAGCCGTCCTCGTCCACGTAGCCACCGTCGGACGTGTCGTAGTAGCCGGGGAATTTTTCCAGGTAGGACGTCCGGAATCGCTCGTCGTCGTTCCAAAGTGTCGGAAGGCAGCCCGGCGGCAGCGGCAGCCGAATGGCGATATTCCCCTGCTTGCCGGCGGGCAGGGGGTTGCCCTTCGGGTCCAGTACCTCCACCTGATAGCCCGGCACCGCGAAGGTGGCCGAGCCGCTTTTCTCCGGTTGGGGTTCCAGCCCCATGGGATTGGATGCGATGGGCCAGCCGGTCTCCGTCTGCCACCAGTGGTCGATGACAGGGCGCTGCCCGGTAATCTTCTTGAGCCACTCGTAGGTGGGTGGATCAAGGCGCTCCCCCGCCAGGTAAAGTGCTTTCAGACTGCTCAGGTCATAGCCCGCCATGAGCTTGGCGTCCGGATCTTCCTTTTTTACCGCGCGAAAGGCCGTGGGCGCCGTGAAGAAGGTCTTGACGCGGTGCTCGCTCATCACCCGCCAGAAGGCCCCGGCGTCCGGAGTGCGTACGGGCTTGCCCTCGTAAACCACGGATGTGCAGCCATAGATCAGGGGGGCATAGACGATGTAGGAGTGGCCCACCACCCAGCCAACGTCCGATGCTGTCCAGAAAACGTCCCCCGGTTCCAGGTTGTAGACAGCACGCATGCTGAAGTTCAGCGCCACGGCGTAGCCGCCGTTATCCCGGACCACACCCTTGGGTTTGCCCGTGGTGCCCGAGGTGTAGAGGATGTAGAGGGGATCGGTCGCATCCACGGCGACGGCGTCCGCCGGTTGCGCGCCCTGCATCAGCGTTGTCCAGTCCAGGTCGCGCTGCGGATCCATCTCCGCCTTTGCCTGCGGCCTTTGCAATACGACGGTCTTGCGCGGTGGATGCTCGGAGCGGCGCAAGGCTTCGTCAACCATGGGCTTGTAGGGGATGACCTTGGTGAACTCGATGCCGCAACTGGCCGTGACCAGCGCCTTGGGCTTTGCATCGTCGATGCGAACTGCGAGTTCATGCGGCTGAAATCCACCGAACACGACCGAGTGCACGGCACCGAGCCTGGCACAGGCGAGCATGGCGATCACCGCTTCCGGCACCATGGGCATGTAGATCACCACGCGGTCCCCGCGCTCGACTCCGATAGCGCGAAGGGCGCCGGCGAATCGTGCCACCTGATCGCGCAACTCCCGGTAGGTGAAGCGCTGCTGGGTTTCGGTGACCGGCGAATCGTAGATGATGGCGGTCTGATCGGCGCGCCCGTTGTCCACGTGGTAGTCGAGGGCGAGCCAGCATACGTTGAGTTGGCCTCCGGTGAACCACCGGTAGAAGCCCTTCCGGTCCTTGTCGAGGATGGTTTCCGGCTCCCGGAACCAGTGCAGCTTCGAGGCCTGCTCACGCCAGAAGCCTTCAGGATCGTCCACAGAACGGCGGTAGGTTTCGTGGTAGCTCATGTTCTCCTCCTCGGTGTCGACGCCGGAATCCGCAGGACAGACGCGGGGTCGCCGTGTTGCCAGGTTTGCATCTGGTCGTTGTACGGCGGGTTCGCCCGCGGGTTTGGTACCGCGACGGGGGTCAGGCTTACCCACCCTTCATGCACACTATCACCATCGCGTAAGATCGTGTGCCCCCGGGTGTCAATGTCAGGATGCCCCTGGCATTAAAGATGTCAATTAATTCCGCGCCCTCATCACGCAGGCGCGAAATTGCGACCAATGAAGGGTTCCTTAAGTGTAGGAAAAAAGGAGGGAGGTCAATGGACAGGCAACTTGCCGTGGTAACAGGCGGCGGCACCGGGCTCGGTCGATCCATATGTCACGCCCTCGCCGGGCGCGGCATGGACGTGCTCGCGGTTGGCCGCCGGCGGCGCCCGCTGGAGGAAACCAGCGAGGTCAACCCTCAATGCATCCTGCCGCTGCCGGCGGATGTTGCCGAGATCGAAGGCCGGGACGCCATCCGTCGTGCCGTGGGCGAACGCAGTGTGCGGTGCCTGGTGCACAACGCCGGGGTGCTCGAACCTGTCGGACCCCTGGCGGGCGTTGATCTGCACCAATGGCGGCGGGCGCAATCCATCAACGTGGAGGCGCCCCTGTTCCTCAGCCAGGCGCTGCTGGATTGCCTGCCGGGTGGGCGAATCCTGCACATCTCCTCCGGCGCCGCGCACAATGGCTACGTCGGCTGGGGCACCTACTGCGCCTCCAAGGCTGCCCTGTATATGCTCTACAGGGTGTTGTCGATGGAACTCGCGGACCGGGACATCGCCGTGGGCAGCCTGCGCCCGGGCGTCGTGGATACACCCATGCAGGCACTGATCCGCAGTCAGTCACCGGAGGCGTTTCCGGGGGTCGACAAATTCCTGGAACTGCACGCCGCCGGCAGACTCGAGGATCCCGACCGGGTGGCGGCGTTCACGGCGTGGCTGCTGCTGGATGTGCCGGTGGAACAGTACCGGCGGGACGAATGGAATTTCGCTGATGCCGCGCAACGGGCCGCATGGAGGGAATGATCGCACCCGGCCCCGTCAAGGCGGACCGGACCTCATTCCCTGCCATAGGAATTGTGCATGACTTCCATCCAGCGGCGATGCCTTTCGTGGGCTTCCCGGCGCCAGCGCTCCACCTGCTCCCTCGAATATTCCTCGAGCACCTCCTTGTCGGTTACTGCCCGCGGGTCCACTGCGTCCGCGTCATCCTGCGGCTTGTTCTCGCTCATGACTGCTCCATTGACATCCATCGTGCCCGGCATTGTAACGTTCCGCCGCGGTATCGGCATCCGACCCCGTGCTATGCTCTGCACCCGCGCGACCGCGGAGGAAGAAGCAGTGTGAGCGAGCTGTACCATCATGAACTGGATGTGCGCGGCCTGAACTGCCCGCTGCCCATACTACGCACCAAGCGCGAACTCGCGCGCATGCAGGTCGGTGAAGTGCTGCGCGTGCGCGCGACAGACCCGCATTCCGTGATCGACTTTCTCGCTTTCACCGACAAGACCCCCAACCGCATGCGCCGGCACTGGGAGGAAGCGGGGGTGTTCGTGTTTCTTGTGGAGAAGGGATGAACAAGGCTGCAGGCGCCCGCCGCCGCGGACCCGGCTGGAAGGAACCCGCGCGGTTCGGCAGAGCGCGTATGCTTAGCCCGCATATCTCACCGCCCTTCTACTCCGCACGCCGATCTGCTCGCCGTAAAGGGGCGTA
>SLSJ01000231.1 GCA_007130525.1 Ectothiorhodospiraceae bacterium
GCGTCGAGATGCCGCTGTGACGGGGGGCACGGACCGGAAGACGGCGAAGGCGTAGCTGACACTACGTCGAGCCGGCTGCAGGGAGTACGCCCCGACACGGCGAGCAGATCGGCGTGCGCAGCAGAAGGCCGGTGAGATATGCGGGTTAACGCCCTGGGCGGTGTTGTCGCCGCTGCCGGCCGCCTGCTGTATTGTGTGCGTGTATGCCGGGTGGCGGTCCGGGCGGGGCGTCCTCCTGGCAACACGGCAACCGAATGCGCGAGGGCCTTGTCGGATATGTCCTCGCGCCGTACACGGCGGTGTCGCGTATGCGAGTCATCATTGGCGGTCTGGCCGCCTTGCTGGTGATACTTCAGTTCCAGTTGTGGTCCCCGGAATCGGGGCTGCCACACGTCTGGCGGCTGAATTCCGCAGTCGCCGAACAGGAAAAGGAGAACGAACGGCTTCGTGAGCGCAATGCCGCGCTCGAGGCGGACGTACGCGATCTCAAGGACGGTATGGAAGCACTGGAGGAGCGAGCCCGCAGCGAGCTGGGCATGATTCGCGAGGGCGAGACTTTCTACCAGGTTGCCGATCAATGAACGCGGATTATCATCCCGAGATCTGGGCCGTGCTCCCGGCAGCAGGTAGCGGCCGTCGCATGCAGTCGGAGATTCCCAAGCAGTATCTGTCGCTGCTGGGACGTCCGGTGCTGCAGTGGAGCCTGGACGCGGTGACTCGCCACCGGCTTGTGCGCGGTACGGTGATCGCGCTGGCAGAGGGTGATCCATGGTGGCCTCGCACCCGCCTGCACAGCGACAAACCAGTGTTGACCGTCGGCGGTGGGGCGGAGCGATCCGAATCCGTGTTCAATGCACTGTCGCTGCTGCGCGGACAGGCGGGTGCGGATAGCTGGGTGCTGGTGCACGATGCCGTCCGTCCCTGCCTTACGGAGGCGGAAGTGGAAGCGCTGCTGGGGCGGGGAATGAACAGCGCCGGGGGTGGTCTGCTTGCATCTCCGGTTCGCGATACGCTCAAGCGCGAGGATAACGCGGGTTGTGTCGCCCGTACCGCCGAGCGAAGCGGCCTGTGGCATGCCATGACGCCGCAGTTGTTCCCCTTGCGCTCCCTGCATGCCGCGCTCGCTCGGGTCATCGAACAGGGCCTGGAGGTGACGGACGAGGCCCAGGCCATGGAGCAGTTCGGCCAGCGACCGGTGCTGGTGGAGGGCCGGTCCACCAATCTCAAGATCACGCGCCCGGCTGATCTGCCGCTGGCGAAAGCCATCCTCCTGGCCTTGCACCCTGAGCTGGAGACGGATCATGTTCCGGATCGGACAGGGTTATGACGTCCACCGCTTCCAGGCGGGGCGGCGCCTGGTGCTGGGCGGTGTGGAAATTCCCCATGAAAAGGGCCTGGAGGCGCACTCCGACGGTGACGTGGTGCTGCATGCCGTGAGCGACGCCTTGCTTGGCGCTATCGTCGCCGGCGACATCGGCCAGCATTTTCCCGACAGCGATCCGGCCTGGAAAGGCGCCGACAGCAGACACATCCTCCGTGCCGTGGTGGAGAAGGCACGGGACGCCGGCTATCAGCTTGTCAATGTGGATGTGACCGTGCTTGCCCAGGCTCCGAAGCTGGCGCCCTGGATACCGGTCATGCGCGAGCGCATGGCTGCTGACCTGGGTATCGCCCAGGGCGCGGTCAGTGTGAAGGCAACCACCACCGAGAGACTCGGTTTCGTGGGCCGGGAGGAGGGGCTGGCTGCCATGGCAGTCGTGCTCCTTCGTTCGGAGGCGTGAAAGCGGACCTCGACAGCGCCTGGTCCGGCCTTCCCCATGTTTGGGGCAAGCCCCGGCTGCAGGCCCGCATACGTGTCCGCCCGGACGATTTCCAGGTCATGGAACTGCTCGGTTTCGAGCCCGAGGGTCAGGGCGAGCACCTGTATCTCCGAATTCGCAAGACCGGCTGGAATACCGCGGATGTCTCCGCCTGGCTGGCCGCCTCTCTGGGTATTCCGCGGCGGGACGTGGCCCATACGGGACTCAAGGACAGGCGCGCGGTTACCGAACAGTGGTTCGCCATTCATGCGCCGGGACCACACGTCCCGATGCCGCCGATGCCGGAGGGGCTGGAACTGCTCCGTACGGTGAGACATCGAAGGAAGTTGCGCATCGGCGCGCTTGCCGGCAACCGGTTTCTGATTCGCCTGCGCGCCGTGCGGGGAGACCGAAGGGAACTCGGTCGAAGGCTCCTGCGAATCTGCCGCTACGGGGTGCCCAACTGGTTCGGTCCCCAGCGTTTCGGCCGCGAGGGCGGAAACCTGGTGGCCGCCTTGCGCCTCTTTCAGGGCGAGCGTATACAGGACCGCCATCAGCGGGGGCTGTACCTTTCCGCGGCCCGCGGTTTTCTGTTCAACCGAGTTCTGGCCAGGCGCGTGAGCCGGGGTGACTGGAATCGCGTCATCGACGGCGATCTGCTCACATTCTCCAACAGCCACAGCCTGTTCCCCGCGGTGCGCCTCGAGCCGCAGGACCCCCGGTTCAGCGACCTCGATCTGCACGTCACGGGTCCGCTTCCGGGCATCGACGGCATGCTGCCGGAAGGGGATGCGCTGGCCGTGGAACGGGACGTGCTGTCCATCTATGGTGCGTTCACGCAGGGGCTGGTGGACTATCGACTGCGCGCCGATCGCCGGCCATTGCGTCTCACCGTGAACGATCTTGCCTGGACCGAAACACACGACGCCATCGAGTTGGCGTTCAGCCTGCCTGCGGGGGCGTACGCGACGGCGGTGCTGCGGGAAATCGCCGATTGCAGGGAAGGATGAGCACGCGAGTCACACGCTACATCATTTCAGGTGTCACTTGATGAATACCTGGTAACTTATTGTGCTTTCGTATTCGGAACGCGGAGCCCGACACCCGGTAACCTGGCCCGCATATCTCACCGCCCTTCTGCTGCGCACGCCGATTCGCTCGCTGTGTCGGGGCGTACTCCCTGCAGCCGGGTCGACGTAGTGTCAGCTACGCCTTCGCCGTCTTCCGCTCCATGCCCCCCGTCACAGCGGCATCTCGACGCGCTCGCGACGAACGGCGGTGAGATATGCGGGCTAGCCCTTAAGGAGCACGTAGACCGCCCCAGTCCCGCCGTCGAAGGGGCGTGCGGATGCGAAAGCGATGACTTCGTCCCATTGCCGCAGCCACAGGTCCACCTTGCGCTTTAGAACAGGCCCCCGGTTGCTGGAGCGATTACCTTTGCCGTGAATGATGCGCACGCAGCGCAGCTGCCGGACGCGGCATTCGGCGAGAAAGCTTCGAAGCGCTTCACGGGCCATGGGGACTGTCATGCCGTGCAGGTCCAGCTCTTCCTGAATTCCGTACTGGCCCCGGCGGAGTTTGCGCATGGTGCGGTGTTGTACGCCGGCTCGGGAGAACAGCAGTTCTTCGCCGGTTTCCAGCTCGGTCGGATCCATCTCCTGGTTCAGCAGCTCCCGCAGTACGGCGGCCTCGTCCGCGTCCCGTTGCCGTGGCACGGGACTCGGCCGTGTTCGTTTCGGCTCCGTATCCCGTGTCTTGCGGATCGGGCGCACATCGGCCATGGCTCGGCGAAACAGCTGTGCTTCCTTCTCATCGTTGCTCATGGCGACCAACCTGTATGAATCCGTGACGGCATGGGGATGCAGCCGCTCGTCAGGGCAGTATACTAGCCCGCATATCTCACCGCCGTTCGTCGCGAGGGCGCCGAGATGCCGCTGTGTCGGGGGGCACGGACCGGAAGACGGCGAAGGCGTAGCTGACACTACGTCGAGCC
>SLSJ01000261.1 GCA_007130525.1 Ectothiorhodospiraceae bacterium
CTGCTTCGGGATAGCGTAGACAGCGTGTGTCTCCGACCGGGGCGGCACCGGGGACTTTCGGATTCGGCACCAATTGCTGCGGACTGCGGTCACGGCCTGCCTGCCAGGATCGTCCGCCGGGAGAAGAACCGCTCCCGCGGGCGTGGGATGCGAGTCCTTCGCCTGATGACGGGTTCATGGAGTTTCGCCGGGCTGGTTGCCTTGTCCGTTGCGCAGCCGGCAGCCGGCGACGAGGCTAGCGCCACGGATTCCGACATCGGAGATCTGCCAACGGAGAATCAGGAAATTCTCGCGGCCATTGATGAGAGCCCATTCGAACAGCCGATCCACCTGGAGTCTGAGGAGACGGAACGCGCAGTGCACGGTTACATTCACGCGATCGTGAATGAACCGTTCGAGCGTATCGCCGGCAGGCTTCGGAAACCCTCCGACTGGTGCGAGATCCTGTTTCTGCACCTCAACGTCAAGGCCTGCACCCATGCCAGCGCGGGTAATGTCGCCGAACTGACGGTCTATCTCGGACGAAAGCATTACCAGGTTCCCGATGAAGCCGAACGCGCCGATCTCCAGTTTCGCATCGTCGCCAGGGACGATGATCGGCTGGGCGCAGACCTTCAGGCCGATCGCGGTCCATACGGAACCCGGGAGTTCCACATGGCGATGGAGGCAGTGCCCCTTGATGAAGACCGGAGCCTGCTGCAGTTCAGCTATTCTGTCAGCTACGGTGTGCTCGGCTGGTTCGCAATGAGGGTGTATCTCGCGACCGCGGGACGCGACCGCGTCGGCTTCACTGTCGAGCGCATGGACGAAGACGGCGAGCCCGTGTATATCCGCGGGCTTCGCGGCATGATCGAACGCAACACCGTGCGCTTCTATCTGGCGCTGCAGGCTTACGTGGAGGAGCCGGACCCTGACCGGTTGGAAGCGCGGCTTGCGCGCTGGTTCGATCTCACCGAGCGCCATCCCGAGCAGTTGAGAGAGCTCGACAAGGACACCTACATATCGCAGAAACTCCGCGAGCGCGAGAACCAGGAGCAGTTGCAGCGAGAAGTGGAACGGGAAGGTAACGCCGCAAATCGGGACGATCCGAACCCAGCGCAGCTATCCCTGGAGTCACCGTCGTGCCGAGAAGCGCTTACATCGACCTTGTCGCGGTATAGCCATGAGCGAAGCGCGCCGGATCACTGAGGCGTCGGGCTCGCCCTACCCGGGGCTGGCGACGATGACCCTGTTGCTGACCGGCGATGTCATGACCGGTCGGGGTATCGACCAGGTGTTGCCGTACTCCGTGGACCCCCGGCTGTATGAATCCTTCGTGCGTGACGCGCGGGTTTACGTCAGGATCGCGGAGGAGCGCAACGGCCCCATCCCGGCCGACATCGGCTATGACTACATCTGGGGCGATGCGCTGGAGGAACTGAAACGAGCGGTTCCGGATGCCTGCATCATCAATCTCGAGACGGCGGTAACCACCAGCGACGCCTACTGGCCGGAGAAGGGTATCCACTACCGCATGCATCCCGGAAATATCGGGGTGCTCACCGCGGCGGGCATCGACGTCTGTGTACTCGGAAACAACCATGTCATGGACTGGGGTCATTCGGGGCTTCGCGAGACCCTCGCGGTCCTCCATGACGCCGGAGTCGCCACCGCCGGTGCCGGAGAGGATTTTCAAGGCGCCGCCGCGCCCGCGGTGCTTGGAACCAGAGCCGGCCGGCTGCTGATCTTCTCGTATGCCTGCACCAGTTCGGGGGTGCCGGAAGCATGGGCCGCGGGGGAGGGTAGAGCCGGCGTCAACCTGTTGCCCACCCTAGGTGTCGCCGGGGCTGAATGGGTAACCGAGCAGGTACTTCCCCACAGGCGCCCCGGTGATCGCGTCGTGGTTTCGGTGCACTGGGGCGGCAACTGGGGCTATGATGTTCCTGCGGCACAGCGGGAATTCGCACACAGCCTGGTGGACGCCGGCGCAGCCGATATCGTGCATGGGCATTCCTCGCACCATCCAAAGGGCATCGAGGTCCATGGCGGCAGATTGATCCTGTACGGGGCGGGCGACTTCCTCAATGACTACGAAGGGATCGAAGGCCACGAACGGTTCCGCAGTGACCTGGCGGTGATGTACTTTCCCACGCTGGATGCAGGAGGCGTCCTTTCATCGCTGGAGATGGCACCCCTGCAGACCAGGCGCTTTCGCCTGTTGCGGCCCGCCGACATGGACGTTCAATGGATGGCGCAGACCCTGGACCGGGAGAGCCGCCGCTGGGGCTGCCAGGTCGAGCACACCGCCTCGGGACGCCTCACCCTGCACTGGAACCAGTAATCAGCAACGCAGCAACGGGGTCGGACCAAAAAACGGACTCCCAACTTACTGATTATTCGTAAGTTGACCCCTGGGTTTGCCCCGTATTTGCCCCTTATCCGGCCATTTCTGACCCCGAAAAGAGGGTTCTAAGCCGATGGCAGCCTCGGAGACAACTGGCTATGTAACCGATTTTGGCGACAAAAAAGGGCATTTAAGCGAAATCTGGATGCGATTGGCCAGACATGGATGTTTATAAATCAGCCACTTATCGTGGTCCGACCCGACAAGACGACAAGAACCACAACAACCCCCCATCACCGGGGCTGGGCATGTTTCTCAAAACCGGAAATACACGAACAGGCGTCCGTGATTCTTCGCGTCCTTGTCGACACGGTGATAACGATTCTTGATGTCCGGTCTGTCGAGGAACCTGAGTACGCGCTTCTTGAGTTGGCCGCTGCCTTTGCCGGGAATGATTTCCACGGTCCGGATGCGCTTGCGCTCGGCCTCGTTTATCACTCGCTCAAGTTCGGCTTCGATGGCGCGGCCGCGATGGAAGATAGGATGCAGATCGAGTTTCAGTTTGGCCATGGGTGCCGCCCTCGTAGAGATGCGGATGATGCCCGCGGTCGGGGCGTGATTTTCGAGCCTCGCTCCCGCAGTTGGCAATGATGTAATACCCGGCAAACCATCACCGAGTCGGCTGGTATAGAAATACTCTCGCCGCAGCGCCGTAATAGTAAGGATCAGGTTTGTTTCTCCCGGGCGCCACGCATGCGGATCGTCTCGATATTGCCCATACTTGGGACGTGCGTTGTTCCTGTGGCGGAAGCCGGCCGGGGACACCCGCATGCAGCCAAGCACAAAGCCGAACCGGAGGTTGCCATGCCGTTGAAGAGTTTCGACACGATCATTGTGCCGCTGGACGGCAGCGAGGGCGGATACCGCGCCCTTCGGCACGCCGTCGAACTGGCGCAGGCAGCGGACTTGAAGCTCCACCTGCTGCATGTCTTTCCTGTCGGTTCGACGGAACTTATGGATTTGTTGCATTACCCGGAAATCGCCAAGGCCAAGGCGGAAGGTGAACTTAGGCGGGCGCGCGAGGATGAGGCCGTGAAGATTTTTCCGTCGGCGCGGGAGATGGTCCCACCCGAGGTCACGGTCGAGGAGGTGACGCTTTCAGGCGATGTGGACGTCGAGATTCTGAACTATGCGCAGTCTCACCCGGAGGCCATGATTGTCATGGGAACGAAGGGGCACTCCCAGGTGACGGATGTGCTGCTGGGCAGTGTCGCCAACAAGGTGGTGCACCGTGCACGTTGCCCGGTGACGGTGGTCCACTAGCCCGCATTTCTCACTGCCGTTCGTGGCGAGGGCGTCGAGATGCCGCTGTGACGGGGGGCACGGACCGGAAGACGGCGAAGGCGTAGCTGACACTACGTCGAGCCGGCTGCAGGGAGTACGCCCCGACACGGCGAGC
>SLSJ01000279.1 GCA_007130525.1 Ectothiorhodospiraceae bacterium
GCGAGCAGATCGGCGTGCGTAGCAGAAGGGCGGTGAGATATGCGGGCTAATGTCGTCCGGAAGCTCGATACCGCGACAGGTACCGGATGCCGCGAACAAGTCGGCGCCACAGCCCGCGGAACAGCCAGGCAAGAACTTCGGCGCGCAGCCGCAGGTTCCGCTGCTCCACCTTTCTCAATGCCGGATCCGGATTATGGAAAGCCATGACCGTGAACCCGAGTATCAGTCGTTGCCTTGATTGTAGCGTCGGCATCCGCCCCGCCAGTCAGAGCCGTCGCACGCATGCGCCGTCAACCGGCGGCCGTCGACAGCGGGATCCGGCCGTGGGCGTTTCGCCCGTCACCCCACTGGCGCCGTGGTTCACACGGACGGCAGGCCCGCCAGCGCCATGCTGCCTTCGGCTGCATCGTATTCGTCGTCCCGCAGGCGGCCGGCCAGGTAATCGGTGTACGCCTGCATGTCGAAATTTCCGTGGCCGCAGAGATTGAACAGAATCGCCCTGGACTCGCCCGCCTCCCGGCACCGGATCGCCTCGTCGATGGTGGCCTTGACCGCGTGATTCGCCTCCGGAGCCGGGATAATGCCCTCGGCGCGGGCAAACTGCAGCCCCGCCTCGAAACATTCAAGCTGATTGTAGGCTCGCGCCTTGATGTGGCCGAGGTGGGCCAGGTGGCTGATCTGGGGCGCCATGCCATGGTAGCGTAGGCCGCCCGCATGGAACCCTGGCGGCATGAAGCTCGAACCAAGCGTATGCATCTTGGTCAACGGGGTAAGGTGGGCTGTATCCCCATAGTCATAGGCGAACCTGCCGCGGGTAAGGGTCGGGCAGGCGGCCGGCTCCACGGCAACCACCTCCAGCGACCTACCGCCGCGGAACTGCTCACCCATGAACGGAAACGCGATACCGGCAAAGTTGCTGCCGCCGCCGGTGCAGCCAATAACGATATCCGGGTAGTCATCCGCCATGGCCATTTGCTCCATGGCTTCCAGGCCGATCACGCTCTGGTGCAGCAGCACATGGTTCAGCACGCTGCCAAGCGCGTAGTGGGTATCCTCGCGCTGAACGGCCAGTTCCACCGCCTCGCTGATGGCCACCCCGAGGCTGCCGGTGCTGTCCGGACGCTCGGCCAGGATCTTTCGCCCGGACTCGGTGGTATCGCTGGGACTGGCGATGCAGCGGGCACCGAAACTCTCCATGAAGGCGCGGCGGTAAGGCTTCTGCTGGAAGCTCACCTTCACCATGTAGACCACGATTTCCAGACCGAACATGGCTCCGGCCATGGCAAGCGACGAACCCCACTGACCCGCCCCGGTCTCGGTGGTGATCCGCCTGATGCCCTCCGCGGCATTGTAGAAGGCCTGGGGGACGGCCGTGTTGGGCTTGTGGCTGCCCGCCGGGCTGACGCCCTCGTACTTGTAGTAGATGCGGGCGGGCGTGGACAGGGCCTGCTCCAACCGCCGGGCGCGGTAAAGGGGTGACGGGCGCCACTGCCGATACACGCGGCGAACCGGCTCGGGAATGTCGATATAGCGTTCGCTGCTCACCTCCTGCTCGATCACGCCCCGGGGGAACAGCGACGCCAGATCATCCGCAGTGACCGGCTCCCGCGAGACCGGATGCAGCACGGGCGCCATGGGCTCCGGCATGTCCGCGGTGATGTTGTACCAGGCCCGCGGCAGGCGGCTCTCGTCCAGCAGGTACTTTACCGTCTCGCTCATTTCATCCTCTCGCTCTTGCCCGTCTCATCTCCCCATTTCCCTACAGGAGATTAGCCGGAGCCTTGAATCAGGGATCGACCATCAGCCGGCATGCCGTTTCGGTCGGTCCACATGGAGGCCGGGAGCAACACCGGGGGTATCCGGCTGCTCGGGCGCCGTCACGGCGGATGTCGTGTTAGCCATCATTGCACGGCGTTCCATTTCCTCACAGCCACGGAGCGCCTCCAGTTTGCCCGGCGCTGAAGGATCTTACAGGTACTCCGCCCCGCCGCTTCCCGATATTCTGCAATCAGATGCAACGAATCGGAACGGGCCATGAATTCGGGATTCGGCGTGACCTGGAAGGACACCGCTGGCGCGGAACTGCCGCTGGACAGCTGGCGATTCGCGCGCGTGCTGCGTCCCATACTGGGCTTCGCGCTGGCCGTGCACCTGGCCTTCGTCGGCGTATTCTACTTGCTGGACATCCGCGTCATGCTGGTGATCAACGTCCTGTCCGTGGCACTGTACACGGGTCTTCTCGCCAACATGCACCGGTTCCGGGAACGGTGGATTCTGACAACCGGTTACGTCACGGTCCTGATGCATGTTTGGCTGGCCACGCATTTCACGGGCTGGGGCGGTGGTTTCCATCTTTACGCCCTGATCCTGATTCCGCTGGTCGCTTTCCTGGCCGACTTCTCATTCCGGCAGCGCTGCCTGCTGATCGCCCTGATCTCGGTGTTTTATGCGCTGGTCGCCTCCACCTACATGGGCATGGAGCCCCTGGTGCCGCTTGACCCGCACGTCGTCGGCTGGCTGAAAAGCGCAAATTTTGGTGCCACCTGTATCGGACTCAGCGTGGTTTCACTGTTCTACGCCATCGCCGTCAACAGGGCTGACCGGATAATTCTGCAGGCCCGACGCAAGCTCGAGCAACTCGCATCCACCGACCCGCTGACCGGATTCCTCAATCGCCGCAGCATGGAACCGCTGTTACGGCAGTTGCTGGATTCCGGACGACCGGTCGCAGTGCTGCTGGCCGATCTTGATCACTTCAAGGTGATCAACGACGAACTTGGTCACGATGCGGGCGACCAGGTGCTGGAAGCGGTCGGCGCGGCGCTTCGAAGCAACCTGCGGGCGTCGGATTACGCTGCCCGCTGGGGCGGCGAGGAGTTTCTCATGGTTTTCCCGAACCGCGACCTCGCCGAGTCAAGGGCAATTGCAGACAGACTGCGGACTGCGGTGGCGGAGTGCTGGGTCGGTATCGACGGACGCCGCGTCTCCGTCACCATCGGCATTGCCATGGCGCGCAGAGGCGAGAGCCTGGAATCCGTCATAAAACGGGCGGACAATGCCCTTCTCGAGGGCAAGCGCATGGGCCGCAACAGAGCCGTTCTGGATAACTCCATGTACAGGGAGGGGTGCCCGGCCTGACGGTCCCGTTCAATCGGCACACCCCGGCAACTCACGACCAGCGCGAACACGCGGAACCGTGAATGCCCAAAAGAACCGGGAGGCTCCCCGTTCAACCATCCGGTGTGCAGATCGTCCGCCGCGTCCGGCATCGCCCCGTATCAGCGCCCTAACCCGCATTTCTCACCGCCCTTCTACTACACACGCCGATCTGCTCGCTGTGTCGGGGCGTACTCCCTCCAGCCGGCTCGACGTAGTGTCAGCTACGCCTCTTCGCCGTCTTCCGTTCCGTGCCCCCCGTCACAGCAGAATCTCGACGCCCTCGCGACGAACGGCGGTGAGAAATGCGGGCCAAATTCTGGGTTAGTGACCGATTTCCTTCCATTCCGTCGCCTCTTGCGTTATATGCTGGGCCCAATGAAGGCCTCAAGCGGACGCTGATCCGTTCCCGGGAGCGCTTACCAGTCGATTGTGGCACCGCGTCTGGCAGCGATAATCATGCGATGCCGATGGGGAGGCGTGAACGAATCAGGGTCAGTTTGAGCGAAATCCAAGGGGGAGGTTGTGCCGCCTGTTCGCAGACGGGACAACATGGCCAAGTGTATACGGAGAACGAATTTTCACGGGCGTCGTTCGGCAACGGTGCTGCTTCCTCCGAAAGCCGCGTCGTAAGCAGGGCCGAAAGCCATGCGCCCGAGAACGTGCGGCGCATCGTGATCATCAACGGCAAGGGTGGCTGCGGCAAGACCACGGTCGCCACAAACCTGGCCACCTGGTATGCGAGCCGCGACTACCACCCGGCCCTGTTCGACCACGACCCCCAGACATCCAGCATGCGCTGGCTGCGCATGCGCCCCCCCGACCAGCCTAAGGTGCACGGCGTCTCCGTCCAGACGCGCCAGAAGCTGGGAGTAACCCGCAGCTGGCATCTGCGCGTGCCGCCGGAAACCCGCCGCATCATCAACGATACCCCTGCCGGGCTTGCCGGTCTGGATATCGTCGACCAGGTGCGCGACGCGGACTGCATTCTGATTCCGGTCCTCCCCTCTTCCATAGACATCGAGGCCGGTGCGGATTTCATCCGTGACCTGTTGCTGTTGGGAAAGGTGCGCAGTGCCGGCATCCGGGTCGGCATCATTGCCAACCGGATCAAGACCCGCACCGTGGCGCTGCAGGCATTGGAGCGCTTTCTGAGGAGCCTGCGCATCCCCGTGGTGGCAAGGTTCCGCGACACCCAGAACTACCTGCACGCCGCAGAACAGGGTCTGGGCATCGGTGAACTGCGCCACAGTCATGCCCTGCGCAAGGAACTGGCTCAGTGGAACGCGCTGTTTGAGTGGGTGGAAGAGACCGACATCCGGCAACAGGTCCAACCCTGAGTCCCCGTACCCCCGGGGTTCATTCCTGCGATCGGTTGGCGGTTTCGCGGATGGTCATCCGGTGCGCCACCGGTGCGTTCAAACGCAGCCGCACCGCCTGCAGCAACGAATTCCACCGCACGCTGCCCTCTTCCTCGAAAATGCTGTCGTAGCTGGCGAGGCTCCAGCCCAGGAACGGCTTGGGGTCGAGCCGTCGCTGGATGTGCCAGATTTCGTAATGCAGATGCGGACCGTCGGTAACACCGGTTTCCCCGCTGTGGCCGATCACGTCACCCTTTCGCACGAACTCCCCGGGCTCGACCACATAATCGTCCAGGTGGGCGAAGTAGGTCCGAAATCCGAAATTGTGATTGAGAATGACGAGGTTTCCGAACCCGCTCTGGGAATGAAACCCTGCGTGCTCCACCACGCCGTCGGCCGTGGCTACCACGGGCGTGCCTACCGGTGCCCGCAGGTCGATGCCGGTATGGAAGCGGCGCTCCCTGGACACTGGATGTTGGCGCCAGCCGTAGCGACTCGTGACGCCGCGGTTCTTCAGCGGATAGCCGCTGGGCACGTTCTGGAGAAAGGTGGTCCGTTCGAGCGCGGTGTGGCTTGCCGTATCGAGACGCTCATCAATACTGCGGCTACCGGACTCCTGTTCGAGATCTTCGCCAAGGCCGATAATGCCCTCAATTTCGGTGAGCTCGTTGGTGAGGTAATCCAGTTCGCTATTCTTCTCTTCCACCGTCTGCAGCAGCGATCCGTTGACTTCAAGCAAATGCGAATACTGCGCGAATGCCTCGTCGCGGCGATGCTCCAGGTCCGCGACCTCCTGGCTCAGCCACCAGATCATGCTGCCTCCGACGATTCCTGCCAGCAGTATCATCAGCAGCAAGCCCAGCGCAACGCCCCGCACCATCTGGTGCAGCGAATAGTGCCTGGATCCGCGATAGTCGGTAATTGTGACGGTAAACTTCTGTCGCACGCCTGATCTATTCCGATGCTGATTCAGCCACCCGCTTTCGCCAACGGCGGCAGGATTTTGGGCTGAAGACTACCAGCAAGCGGGCCGGAATATGTCCGAACAGTTCTCGAACTGCGGACGAACGCGGATTTCGGCATTGCTATTGCGGTATGCTCGGAACTGAGCGGCATGGGCGTGGGCGGGAGACTTCCGCAGGCCCATCGTGGTGACGCCAGCCGAGGCCATGAAGCCGGAGACGTCAAGGGAGTGCCGAACCAGTGCAGTTGACAACACCACGCAGCAATTCTGGCTCGTCCCCGATCGACGCCGCCCTCAACCAGGCGAGCGAGATTCTTCTGGGAAAACGCCATCAGCTCCGTCTGGCGGTCGCATGCCTCCTCGCCCGGGGCCACCTGTTGATCGAGGATCTCCCCGGCGTCGGCAAGACCACGCTCGCACATCTGCTGGCAAACCTGTTCGGCCTGCAGTTCCAGCGTATCCAGTTCACCAGCGACCTGCTTCCCGCCGACATCATCGGCGCCACGATTTTCGAGCGTGAAACCGGAAGCTTCACCTTCCACCCCGGTCCGATCTTTTCCCAGCTTGTTCTCGCCGACGAGGTCAATCGCGCCACGCCCAAGACCCAGAGCGCGCTTCTGGAGGCGATGGAAGAACGGCAGGTTACCGTGGAGGGACAGAGCCGTCCCCTGCCGATGCCTTTCTTCGTGGTTGCGACCCGCAACCCCGGTACCCAGATCGGCACCTTTCCCCTGCCGGAATCCCAGCTCGACCGCTTCCTTATGCGCATCCAGCTCGGCTATCCGGACCGGCGGGCGGAACACGAACTGCTGCGCGGACGCGATCGCCAGGACATGCTCGCGGAACTGCAACCTGCCATGGAACTGGATCACCTGATGCAGGTGCAGCAGCGGGTCTCAGCCGTTCATGTTTCCGGCGCGCTGGTGGACTACGTGCAGGCCCTGCTCGACTACAGCCGGCGCAGTCCCGATTACGCCACGGGACTCTCCCCCCGCGCCGGGCTGGCACTACTCCGGGCAGCCCGCGCCTGGGCCCTGCTCGATCACCGTGACGCCGTGCTGCCGGAAGACATCCAGGCAGTATTCCCCAGCGTGGCCGGCCACAGACTTCAGGCGGTGACCGGCACACCGGGGAGCAAGGAACCCGCTGCCGGTGTGGATGCCCTGCTCGCGGATGTTGCCGTTCCCTGATGGCCGCGCTGAGCAGGCCTTTCCGTCACCTTGGCAGGCGCTGGCTTGACTATCGCCTGGGAAAACGGCGGGAACGGCAATCCCTGGATTACAGGCGAATCTTCATTTTGCCGAGTCCCGGCGGACTGCTGTTTTCAGCCATGATCCTCGCCATTTGGCTGGGCGGCGTGAACTATTCCAACAGCATGGCGCTTCTCCTGTGTTTTCTGCTGGTTGGCATCGGCATTTCCGCCATGATTCACACCTTCCGCAATCTCTCGGGCCTGGAACTGCGTGCCGGTGTCCCGGATGCGGTTTACGCCGGCACCGAGGTGCGCTTTCCGCTGCAGTGCGTCGAACACCATGGCCGACGCCGCTATGGACTGGAAATCCTTTACCCGGGAAAACCCCGACCGATTCCTTTCGATGCGCAGGCCGATACCGATACGGTGATGGCCATCCCCGTGGCGGCATCCCGCCGTGGTCGCCTGCACCTTGCTGAGTTCGAGTTGCGGACTCGCTTTCCCGGCGGGCTGTTCGTCGCATGGTCATGGATTCGACTGGATACCACGGTGCTTGTCTACCCGGCTCCGGAAAGTGGTGAAGTACCACCGCCCCTGGATGCATCTGGCGGCGACAGCGGCAATGTTCGCAGCCATCATGGCGAGGAGGATTTTCACGGACTGCGCCCCTATCAGCCCGGAGACTCCCTTCGGCAGGTTGCCTGGCGGACCCTTGCCAGGGGCCAGGAACTGCAGACCAAGCAGTTTGCCGGATACGGACGGCGCTCCGTCTGGCTCGACTGGTCGGCAATGCCGGAACTTCCCCCGGAAGCGCGCCTGTGTCGGCTCACGCGCTGGATCCTCGACGCGGAAGCGGAAAGACGACCCTACGGGCTGCGCATTCCCGGACAGGCCATCGCGCCAGACCTCGGGCCCGATCAGCAGACCCGTTGCCTGACAGCCCTGGCGCTGTTCCCCGGCGGCGCCGGAGTGCAGGAGCCGGACCATGTCCCGTAACGCCGTCACGGAACTGCTTCCCCACCGAACCCTGATCCTGCTGCTGGTCAGCCTGGCCGCGGTGTTGGCGCCCCACGCGCTGCGACTCCCCGCGTGGGTCACGGCGGCCTTCCTGCTTTGTGCTCTGTGGCGCTACCTGGTGGCACGTCGCGGGCTGCGGCTGCCACCCAGAAGTCTGCGGCTCCTGGCCACACTTCTCGCCATAGCCGGCATCTATCTGAGCTACGACACCTTGCTTGGCCTTGATGCGGGTGTCGCCATCCTGTCCGCGATGCTGGGCCTGAAGCTCCTTGAACTGCGCAGGCGCAGAGATACCGTGGTGGCCCTCTATCTCGGGTACTTTCTGGTGGTCACGCAGTTGCTCTACCACCAGAGCCTGCTGATGCTGCTCTACATGCTGTTGCTGGTCTGGGCGATGACCATGCTGCTGATAACGGTCACTCGTCCCACCGCCGCGGCAGGCCCCCTGCAGCATGGCCGTCTTGCCGGGTCCATGCTGATCCAGGCCCTGCCGGTAATGTTCCTGCTGTTCCTGCTCTTTCCCCGCATTCCCGGACCACTCTGGGGCATGCCACAGAGCGATCACACCGGTGTAACCGGACTGAGCGACAGCATGACCATGGGCAGCATCAGCGAACTCACCCAGTCCGCCGATGTCGCTTTCCGGGTCGAGTTCCATGGCGACGTACCCTCCACCCCCGAACTCTATTGGCGTGGTCCGGTGCTTTCCGGCTACGACGGCACGACCTGGCGGCAGCCGGACGAGACAGCCGCGTTCACGCCGTCCCTGGAGGGCCTGGCCACAGCGCTGGACTACACGGTGGCCCTGGAACCGCACAATGAGCGCTGGCTCTTCGCGCTTGATCTGCCCGTGCGCATCAACACTCGCGCGCACCTCAACTCCGAATATGCGCTGCGAAGCACCGAACCGGTGCGGGAACGGGTCCGCTACAGGGTGAGTTCCATACTGCGTTACCGGCTGCATGCGGATCTTCCGGCTACGCAGGCCCGCTCCTATACCTACCTGCCGGACCACCACCATCCGAAGTCTGTCGAACTCGCGCGGGAGTGGCGCCGGGAAAGCAACGACATCGGCGACTTCGTGGGCCTCGCCCTGGCGTATTTCCGGGAGCGACCCTTTACCTACACGCTTAATCCGCCGGCCGCCGACACGGATCCGGTGGATGAATTTCTTTTCGATACCCGGCGCGGCTTTTGCGAACATTTTGCCAGCGCCTTTGCCGTGCTGATGCGCGCCGGCAACGTGCCCGCGCGCGTTGTAACCGGATACCAGGGCGGTGAAATCAATCCGAATGGCGGTTACATGATCGTGCGCCAGTCCGACGCGCACGCCTGGGTGGAAGTGCACGTCGAAAACGAAGGGTGGATCCGCATCGATCCCACGGCCTGGGTCGCCCCGGAGCGGATCGAATCGGGGCTGGACGGGGCTATCGGCGAGACCGAGAGGCTGCCGGCCCTGGCGCGCCGGGATGGCGGATGGATGCACCGGATGGCGTTGCGCTGGGATGCGGTCAACGCCAACTGGGATCGCTGGGTGCTTGCCTACGGCCCACAAATGCAGCAACGGTTGATGGACCGTCTCGGAGTGGAAGGGACGGGCCGGATGATCGGCCTCCTGGCAATGAGCCTGATTCTGATTACCGGCGCCATTACGGCGCTTGTCATCTGGCGGGGACGGCCCAGACCCAGGGATCCCGAGGTCATCGCCTGGGACCGCTTCTGTGCCAGGCTGGCGCGCGCCGGAGTCCGCCGGCAACCCCATGAGGGCCCCCGGGATTTCGCGGACCGCGCGGCACGACAGCGGCCGGATCTGGCGAATGGCATCCACCAGGTCGCTGCACGGTACATTGCGGTGCGCTATGGCCGAACCCGACATCGTCCCCAGGCAGTGCAGGCATTGCGTCGCGCCATTGCGGACTTCCGCGGCTGAGCCACCCGCCCTCTCCCCGACTTGCGCGCGGAAATGATCGGCGCACACTGGGAGAGACGGACGCTTTGCCTCCTGTTGCACGAACGCACCCGCTCTTGCGTCAGGAGATGACCCCGTTGCCGGAGGCCGCCATGCCGGAGCGTTGCACGCTGATCGCACACCGTGGTTACGCCCGCCATTATCCGGAAAACACGCTGCTTTCCTTCTCCGCCGCCGTGAAAGCGGGCGCCGATGCGGTTGAGCTGGACCTGCAGTTCGCTGCCGATGGCACACCCATGGTGCTGCACGACCGCGAACTCTATCGCACCACCGGGCATCGGGCGCGGGTCGACGACCTCGATGCCGATCAACTGACCATGCTGAACGCCCACGAACCGCTGCGTTTCGGCGATCGTTTCCGGGGCGAACCCATACCCACGCTTGCGCAGGCCAGTCGACTGCTGGCCGACCTGCGAGCGGAGCGGGTATTCCTGGAGATCAAGCCGGACACGGCGGATCGCGCCCCGCTGCCCGCGACCCTGGCACGCGTGCTCGCCGACAGCGAGCCCCTGGGCGGGCGACGGGTAATCATCAGCTACATGCACACGATGGTGGAACTGGCCGCCTCCCGGCCCGACATTGAAACCGGCTGGGTGCTGCCCGTGTATGACGGCGACCACCTGGAACGCGCCCGCGGGCTGTCACCGGACTATCTGCTTTGCGATCTGGCGCGGCTGCCGGCAGGACGGGCTGCCCTTGCCGCCGGTTGCTGGCAGTGGACAGTGTACGAGGTTGCCAACGCCGATCAGGCACGCACGCTGCTGCAACGGGATGTCACCCACCTGGAGACCATGGCCATAGGCGAACTGCGTCGAGAACTGGGCCTCGACACGTCGCCCTGATCCGCGCTGCGGATGATTGCGGAATGACGATTGCGCGCCGCCGCCCCGGGCGGAATCGATTGAAAAGGTTCAGTATTCGGGGCCGGGAAAGCCATGCCCTTCCGACAGACAGTAGCGCAGCCAGCGATTCAGAAAGCGATTCAACTCCCAGCGCCAGGCCAGGCTCTTGGGCTGGGGCCGACACCCCTCCCAGAGCCGGAACCGTTCCACCGCGGTATCCGGCATGACTTCCGCCACCTTTGCGTCATGATAAACGCGAATGCGGAGATTGGGCTCGGCACCTACCGGCGAGTCCGGATCGAAATAGTGGGTAAGTGACAGGGAGGTGGTGTAAGGCGAACGCTCCAGTACCCGCAGATGCAGATCGACCACGCCGGAAACCGCGGATACCGCCTCGCCCTCCATGGAGCGCAATGCGGGTGCAAGCCGCCTGATAAGGATGTAGTTGCTCTCGTAGAGTTCCATCAGGGTCGCGAACGACCGCGACGGAATACCCTGCAGCAACGGGTGTTGGCGAGACTTCAGCATCATTCCAACAGCATATCACAGCGATACCGGGCCCTCCCGCCACCTTCCGGGCCCGGGACTCTCAGAACGTGCGCCGACGCAATCGGGTTTCCTGAAGGATTGTGGTCGCCATTTCCTCGATGGACATCGTAGTGGAATTGACGCAGGGGATCTTTTCCTTACGGAACAGCGCTTCGGCCCTCATGATTTCCACCTGGCACTGGGCAAGTGAGGAGTAGCGACTGTTGGGGCGCCGCTCCTGACGGATCGTCTGCAGTCGATCCGGCTGGATGGTCAACCCGAAAAGCTTGTCGCGGAACGGCTGCAGAAATTTCGGCAACCGCCCGTCCATAAGATCATCTTCGGTCAACGGATAATTGGCGGCATAAATGCCATACTGCAGGGCCAGGTAAATGGATACGGGCGTCTTGCCCGTGCGGGACACCCCCACCACCACGACGTCGGCCTTCTCGTAATGTCGGACGGTCTGCCCATCATCATGGCTGAGGGCATAATTCATGGCATTGATACGCACATCGTAGACCCGCCGGTCACCCACCCCGTGGGAGCGACCGATGGCATGGGAGGACTTGACACCCAGTTCGAGCTCCAGTGGCGCGATGAACTGGTCGAAAAAGTCGAAGAATGCCGCGTTTGCCGTTTTCAGCAGGTTGCGTACGTCATCCTGTACCACGGTGCTGAAGATCACGGGGCGCAGCTGACTTTCCTGCGCGGTGAGATTGATCTGCTCGATGGCTTTCTTGGCCCGCTCCGGATTATCGACGAACGGCAGCGTAACCTGGTCGAATTCGACGTCGAACTGGGTCAGCAGGCTTTGCCCCAGGGTTTCCGAGGTAATACCCGTGCGGTCGGAGACGAAGAAAATCGTCCGCTTTGGTGGAGGGCTGGACTCCATGGAACCGGGTCTCCCGTCAGTCTTCGCAGCATATGAATCGACGCATGCTAGCTGAAAGCGGACGCTGCAGGAACATCGGGCGGTGATCCAAGGCGACTGCAAAATCATCGACAAGGGGTTACGCTTTGGCGGGGCATTTCGTAGCATTACGCCCCGTTCCCCGACCGCGGCCATCGCCATGGCTAACGGCAAAGCGCGATATCAGGAGGTAAAGAGCCTTGCAGGATTACGTACTCTGGTTCGATCAGTTGGGCATGGGCGACGTCAACCGCGTGGGCGGCAAGAATGCATCCCTGGGCGAAATGATATCCAACCTTTCCGCCGCGGGGGTACAGGTGCCGGGCGGCTTCGCCACCACCGCAGCTGCGTATTGGGATTTCCTCGACGAAAGCGGACTGCGCGCGCGCATTGCCGAAGCCCTGGACGGCCTGGATGTGGACGATGTCGACGCCCTCGCGCGGACGGGCGAGCAGATCCGACAGATGATTATCGACACGCCGTTCCCCAAGCGGCTGGATCAGGAAATCGTTGAAGCCTACGAAAGGCTCGAGGCACGGGTCGACGGCGACGCATCATTCGCCGTGCGCTCATCCGCCACCGCCGAGGACCTGCCGGACGCCTCCTTCGCCGGCCAGCAGGAAACCTTCCTGAATGTGCGCGGACTCGACGAGGTGCTGCTGGCCATCAAGCACGTGTTCGCCTCCCTGTTCAACGACCGCGCCATATCCTATCGCGTGCACCAGGGATTCGAGCACGGGCAGGTGGCGCTGTCGGCGGGCGTGCAGCGCATGGTGCGCTCCGATATTGGCGCGGCCGGCGTGATGTTCACCATGGATACGGAATCGGGGTTCCCCGACGTGGTTTTCATCACGGCCTCCTACGGTCTCGGTGAGACCGTGGTGCAGGGCTCGGTGAATCCGGACGAGTTCTACGTGCACAAGGGCGTGCTGGAGCAGGACCGCCCGGCCGTGCTTCGCCGCATTCTTGGCAGCAAGGCCATCAAGATGGTCTACAGCGGCGAGTCGGGGCACGGCAAAACCGTGAAGACCGTGGACGTGGACGCGGCCGACAGCCACCGCTTCTGCCTGAGCGACGAAGAGGTCGAATCCCTCGCTCGTCAGGCCGTGATTATCGAGAAGCACTATGGCCGGCCCATGGACATCGAATGGGGCAAGGACGGCAACGACGGCAAGCTCTATATCCTGCAGGCGCGGCCGGAGACGGTCAAAAGCCGTGATGGCACACAGACGCTGCAGCGCTACCACCTGAAAAACCGCGGCGATGTCGTGGCCACGGGACGTGCCATCGGTCAGCGTATTGGCGCCGGACCGGCCAAGGTGATCAGCGACATCAAGGAGATGAACCGCGTCGAGGCAGACGATGTGCTGGTTACCGACATGACCGACCCGGACTGGGAACCGATCATGAAGCGGGCGTCCGCCATCGTCACCAACCGTGGTGGACGCACCTGCCATGCGGCAATCATTGCTCGTGAACTGGGGATTCCCGCAGTGGTCGGTTGCGGCGACGCCACCGACAGGATCCGTGACGGCGACGACGTCACGGTGTCCTGCGCGGAGGGCGAAACCGGGGTCATCTACAAAGGGAAGCATGATTTCGAGATCCGCGAAATCAGCCTGGAAAACATGCCCGACCTGCCGTTCAAGATCATGATGAACGTGGGCAATCCGGACCGTGCGTTCGACTTTGCCAACCTGCCAAACGCCGGCGTGGGCCTTGCGCGGCTCGAATTCATCATCAACCGCATGATCGGCATTCACCCCAAGGCGCTACTTGAGTATGAAAAGCAGGACAGGGAACTGCGCGAGGTCATCGACACCCAGATCGCCGGTTACAGGGATCCGGTGCAGTTCTTCGTCGACCGCCTCGCCGAGGGCATCAGCACGCTGGCTGCCGCATTCACACCGAAACCGGTAATCGTGCGCATGTCGGACTTCAAGACCAACGAATACGCCAACCTGATCGGCGGCGAACAGTACGAGCCGAAGGAGGAGAACCCCATGCTGGGGTACCGTGGCGCCTCCCGCTATATCTCGGAGAACTTCCGGGACTGCTTTGAACTCGAGTGCCGGGCGCTGCGCAAGGTGCGC
>SLSJ01000250.1 GCA_007130525.1 Ectothiorhodospiraceae bacterium
GGAACAGGGAAACGCTCGCGCGAGAGGGGCGCATTGGTGGAATAAATCTGCTATGATGCGCGCCCTTTTCGGGCACCGTTTGGTATTCGGAGAAAGATCATGAAGGTACGCGCTTCGGTGAAGAAGATTTGCCGGAACTGCAAGATCATCCGCCGGGGCGGCGCAGTACGTGTGATTTGCACGGATGCCCGTCACAAGCAGCGGCAGGGGTGATGTTCGCACTTCTTGCGGATTCCGGCGAATATTCGCTAACATTGCGGATTTTCCGCACATTTTTGGGAGTTTGACTCATGGCGCGAATTGCTGGCGTCAATATTCCGGTTCAGAAACACGCCGTTATTGCGCTTACCGCTATCTACGGTATCGGACGCGCTCGCGCCGCCGAGATCTGTGCGGCAGCCGGCGTCGCGCCGGATCGCAAGATCCGCGATCTTGCCGAGCAGGAGGTCGAAGCGCTTCGCGCCGAGGTCAGCAAGGGTCTGGTGGAAGGCGACCTGCGCCGGAAGGTTGCGATGGATGTCAAACGACTGATGGACCTGGGCTGTTACCGGGGCATTCGTCATCGCCGTGGGTTGCCGGTCCGTGGTCAGCGGACCAGGACCAATGCACGTACCCGCAAAGGCCCGCGCCGCGCCGTCCGCAAATAAGCCGCGGCTCCAAAACGGAACTGGACGCGTAACGCATCAACTGGGATTACCGCTATGGCGAAAGCTACGAGTCGTGCGCGAAAGCGCGTGCACAAGAATGTTGTTGACGGCATTGCCCATATCAATGCCAGCTTCAACAACACCATCATCATGATTACCGACCGTCAGGGCAACGCCCTTAGCTGGGCAAGTTCCGGCGGAAGCGGTTTCCGGGGCTCGCGCAAGAGCACACCGTTCGCCGCCCAGGTGGCGTCCGATCGTGCCGGTCAGGCTGCCAAGGAGTACGGCCTCAAGAATCTGGAAGTGCGCGTCAAGGGCCCCGGTCCGGGCCGCGAGTCGGCCGTGCGCGCGCTCAACAACGCCGGCTTTAAGATCACGCATATATCCGACGTGACGCCCATCCCGCACAACGGCTGCCGTCCGCCCAAGAAGCGTCGCGTCTGATCGAGTGGAGTCCATGAATGGCTAGGTATATCGGTCCCAAGTGCAAGCTGTCCCGCCGTGAAGGGACGGACCTGTTTCTCAAGAGCGGCGTTCGTGCGCTGGAGAGCAAGTGCAAGCTGGATACGCCCCCGGGGCAGCATGGTCAGCGGCGCACGCGTGTTTCCGACTACGGCCTGCAGTTGCGCGAGAAGCAGAAGCTGCGCCGTATCTACGGAGTCCTGGAGAAGCAGTTCCGTAACTACTACAAGACCGCGGCGAGCCAGAAGGGCGCGACCGGTGAGCGGTTGCTGCAGCTACTGGAAGGCCGGCTGGACAACGTGATCTGGCGCATGGGCTTCGGTTCCACGCGACAGGAGGCCCGCCAACTGGTCAGCCATCGCGCAGTCATGATCAACGGTCGCACGGTGAACATCCCGTCCTACCAGGTTCAGCCTGGCGACGTCATCACCATTCGCGAGAAAGCGCGCAAACAGGGCCGCATTCAGGCGGCCCTCGACATGGCCCAGCAGTCCGGCTTCGTCGACTGGGTGGAAGTCGATCCCAAGAAGTTCGAAGGGACCTTCAAGACGCGGCCGGAACGCGGCGACCTGTCGGCAGAGATCAACGAGCATCTCGTGGTCGAGCTCTATTCCAAGTAAGAGCCCGCCGGGGGTCACCCATCAGGAACGTAGAGAGAGACGTGCCAATGCATGCTCAGTTTAAAGATTTTCTCAGGCCGCGGATTGTCGACGTACAGGCCCAGAACGATCGTCGGGCGCGCGTGACCATCGAGCCGCTGGAACGGGGCTTCGGTCACACGCTCGGCAACGCGCTGCGCCGTATCCTGCTCTCCTCCATGCCCGGGTATGCCGTGGTGGAGGCGGAGATCGAGGGCGTGTTGCACGAGTACACGGCGATCGAGGGTGTGCAGGAGGATGTCGTGGACATCCTGCTGAACCTGAAGAACCTGGCGGTGCGCCTGCATGCCAGGGAAGAAGCCACGCTTAGCCTCAGGAAAAAGGGGCCGGGCGCGGTGACCGCCGCGGACATCGAGGCCGGTCACGACGTCGAGATCAAGAATCCGGATCTGGTTATCGCCCACCTGACCAAGAGCGGCGAGATCAGCATGAACCTGCGGGTTCTCAAGGGACGCGGTTACGAGGCCGTGACGCAGCGCGACCTGGACGAGGAGCGGCCGATCGGCCGCTTGCAACTGGATGCGAGCTTCAGCCCCGTGCGGCGGGTTTCCTACAACGTCGAGAGCGCCCGCGTGGAACAGCGCACCGACCTCGACAAGCTGATCATGGAGATCGAAACCAACGGCGTGATCGAGCCGGAGGAAGCCATCCGCTTCGCCGCCGGTCTGCTCCAGGATCAGCTCTCGGTATTCGTGGCCCTGGAAGGTGGCGAGGATCTCGCCGAGCCGGAGCGCAGCGAGCCGGAGGTGGATCCGGTGCTGCTGCGCCCCATCGACGACCTCGAACTGACCGTTCGCTCCGCCAACTGTCTGAAGGCGGAAAGCATCCATTACGTGGGCGATCTGGTTCAGCGCACCGAAGTGGAACTGCTGAAGACCCCGAATCTGGGCAAGAAGTCGCTCACCGAGATCAAGGAAGTCCTGGCCTCCCACGGCCTGTCCCTGGGGATGCGCCTGGAGGAGTGGCCGCCGGCTGCGCTCACCGATCGGGAACACGCCGCCGGCTGACGATCCCGAGGCGATACGGGCCAACAGTGTACAGAAGGTAACAAGCGATGCGTCACCGTAAATCCGGTCGAAAACTCAACCGCAACAGCCCTCATCGCGAGGCCATGTTCCGTAATATGGCGGCGTCGCTGTTCGAGCATGAAGCGATCAGAACCACCGTGCCCAAGGCCAAGGAGCTGCGCCGGGTTGCCGAGCCGCTGATCACCCTGGCCAAGGAAGACTCGGTGTCCAGGCGCCGCCTCGCGTTCAGCCGGCTGCGTGACCAGGCCGCCGTGGGCAAGCTCTTCGCCGAGCTGGGTCCGCGGTACAAGGAGCGGCCGGGTGGTTATCTGCGCATACTCAAGTGCGGATTCCGCACCGGGGACAATGCCCCCATGGCGTTCGTGGAACTGGTGGACCGTTCACGGGATGTCGAGCCGCCGGAGCAGGAAGAAAAGGAAAAGCGCGAAGAGACCGCCGCAGCCGAGTAAGCAGGGCCTTCCCAGCAGGAACAGGTAAACCGGGCGCAGGCCCGGTTTTTCTGTCTGGCGGAAATCCGGGCGGCGTGGGCCTGATTACTCGCCGGATTTTCCGGTGTTCTTCTTCTTGCCCTTGGCGGCCGGCTCGGTGCTTTGACGCAATGCATCCCAGAAAAGCTTCTGCAGGCCTTCCATGCCCTGGACCTGGGCCGACAGGAATGGCTTGAGCAGGGTGGCCGGATCGTAGCCCTCGCGCCCCTCCAGCATGCGCTCCCGGATCATTTCCATCATCTCCTCCTGCACCGGCTGAACGTCGGGAAGCCCCAGGAATCGGCGCAGTTCCTCCGGTGTCGCATCCACGTTGACGGTTACTTTCATGGCTGTCCCCTTGTCGGCTCAGGGTCGGAGCAGGCGGACCATCGCACCGCGGGCGAGCCCCAGAAGCTCGTCCGCGCGTGCCTGGTTTGCGGCTATTTCCACCAGGTCGCTGGAGTTTCGGTACCAGAACGCGCCACCCCTGGGGACGCTGCCGAA
>SLSJ01000041.1 GCA_007130525.1 Ectothiorhodospiraceae bacterium
GCGGGTACGCCGAAGCTCCGACGCAGAGTCCGCTCGACCGTGTCGATCATGGTCGGGGGACCACAAACGAAATAGACGCCTCTCAGCCGTTCCGACTCCGGAATCAGCGATGCCAGCATGTGCTCATTCGGCATGCCCCTTGGACCGGGCCAGCCCTGCGGCGGCTCGGAGAGCACGTGATGAACGACCAGATCCAGTTCCTCGGCTATGGCATCCAGTTCCTGCGCGTACAGGATCTGCTGCTGGATGCGATTACCCTGAATCACCCGGATCGGACGCTTGTCGCCCCTGGCGCGGAGATCCCGCAACAGGCTCATGATCGGAGCCATGCCGACGCCTCCGGCAATCATGATCAGCGGGCGCTCGTCTTCCATGGGCAGCGTGAAATCCCCGTACGGCCCGTCCACGAAGGCCGGCGTACCCACGGGCAGCTCGCCGATTCGATTGGTGAAGTCGCCCGCCTCCTTGATGGTAAACGCCAGTCGCGGCCACTGCGCGGGCGCGGAACTGATGGAGAAAGGGTGCTCGGTGATCCGGAACAAGGGGTAGTGGAACTTGAGCCACGCGAACTGCCCGGCGCGGAAGGCGAAGCGCTTTCCCCGGTGTCCCGCCTCCCGGTCGGGCTCGATTTCCAGCGTCCAGGTGCGCTCCGCCTCCTTGCGCACCTCGGCCACCCGGAACGGATGCCGGCGCTGCCTGATGGGCGTGACCAGATGCACGTGCACCAGCGACAGCACGGCGATGACGGTCGCCGCGACCCAGACCCCGGCCAGCAGCGAATCCATGCTGTAACGGCCCGTTTCCAGCGTGTGATGGAGACCCAGCAACGCCACCGCAACGAACCCCAGCCCATGCAGCAACCGCCAGGTTTCGTACCGGTGCGGCATCTGATCCCGAACCACGGCAAGAAAAACCAGGGCGCCCAGCAGCAGCCAGGCAAGCATGCCGGTAACACCCGGCCACAGAGGCAGTTGCAGCCACCCGGCGCCATCCGGATCGTCCGGCATGCGCACGCCCATGGGGAGGCTGTAAAGGAAGGGATGAAGGAGTACGAAGGAAACCACCGCGTAGGCCATGAGCTGGTGGAACCGCATGATCCGGTCCATGCCGACGCGGGCTGAAAGCGCGCGGGAACGACCGGAGAGGAGAAACTCCATCAAGAGCATGGCGAAACCGGCCAATGCCAACCCTGACGCCAGGTCATCCCGCCACGGGCGCGGTTCCAGTCCCTGTGCCCAGGCCAGGATCACCGGCAGCACCGCCAGCAGGAAGTAACCGGTAACCAGCAGCAGACCGAGCGTAGCCGCCCCCCTGACCTTCCAGCCCATGTAGCCACTCCTTCGCTTGGTATTGTTTGGCGCAGTGTGCAGCAGGAGGCCACGGCGCAAATTGACGCAGGTCATGCCCGTCCGCAACCGCATAGGGCAAGATCCCCTGCATGTACCCGCACCACACGCAGCGGCCAATGGGGTGCCATTTCGCGGTCCGCACCCGCAGATGCAGATCGGCGCTGAGCGCGGCGTCGCCAAGTGATAACATACGCGCCTGCACTTGTACGAGGAATCCCATGCAGAGCATCGTACCGGCCGCGGGGGGCCCGGCATGAACCCGTTCGAGCGTCGTGCGGCGACCGGACTCGCCTCGATATTCGGGCTCCGGATGTTCGGCCTGTTTCTCATTCTGCCGGTATTCAGCATCTATGGTGCCGACCTTGCCGGCGCCACCCCGGCTCTGATCGGGCTCGCCATCGGCATTTATGGCCTGACCCAGGCCCTGCTCCAGATTCCCATGGGCATTGCCTCCGACCATTTCGGCCGCAAGCGCGTCATCCTGGCCGGTCTGCTGGTGTTCGTGGTCGGCAGTGTGCTGGCCGCCGTATCCGACCACATCCTCGGCATCATTGCCGGCCGCGCGCTCCAGGGTGCCGGCGCCATCGCCGCCGCGGTACTGGCCCTGGCCGCCGATCTGACGGCGCCGCAGCGGCGCACCCGGACCATGGCGGTTATCGGCATGAGCGTGGGCGCATCGTTCATGCTGGCGCTGGTCATGGGGCCGATCCTGGGCGCACGCTTCGGTCTGGCCGCACTGTTCTGGGTTCCGGCCGTGCTCGGCGTCGCCGCCATTGCGGTCCTCTATCTGCTGGTGCCGAATCCCGAGGTTGAGCGTCCGCACGCGGACGCCGAACCCATGCCCGGACACATCTTTGATGTCTTGCGCAACCGTGACCTGCTGCGGCTGGACAGCGGTATTTTCTGCCTGCACCTGATACTGACCGCCACCTTCATCGCCGTGCCGGTGGTTCTGCACCAGCAAATGGGTCTGCCCGTTGACCGGCACTGGATGGTCTACGTTCCGGTGCTGCTGCTTTCCGTTGTCGGCCTGGTGCCGGCAATCATTCTCGGCGAGCGCTACGGCGCCCAGCGACTGGTGTTCAGGCTTGCCGTGCTAACCATGGTTGTGGCCAGCAGCGGGCTCGCCCTGCTGCTGGACATGGGCTCTGGCGTTCTGCTGGCACTGTGGCTGTATTTCGTGGCATTCAACATTCTTGAAGCCACGCTGCCCTCGTTCGTCTCCCGCTATGCGCCGCCTGCATACAAGGGCACGGCACTGGGGGTTTACGCCACCTTCCAGTTCCTTGGCGCCTTCGCCGGCGGCGTGCTCGGCGGCATAGTGCTGGGCACCGCCGGCACCGGCGGCGTGTTCCTGCTCTGCGCCGGCGTCGCCCTGGTCTGGCTGGTAGGCGCCAGCGCGCTCGGGCGAATACCGGAGGCCGGGGTCGCCCCGGCGGCTGAGTCGGTTGGTTATGAGCGCCGAGCGCCGAGCGCCGAGTAGCAAGCCGCGTAGTCAGGCCGCCTTCGCGCTTGGCGCTTGCAGCTCCAGCGCGCGCTCTCACAAGCGCGCTGGTTTGCGTTACCATGTCCGCTTTCAAACACGGTCCGGCAGGAGGCTGGACTCGCATCCTTTATACGGAGGTACTCCATGGCCAGCAGGGGCATCAACAAGGTCATTCTCATCGGCAATCTCGGCGCGGATCCCGAGGTGCGCTACTCGCCCAGCGGGGCGGCGGTAACCAATATCCGCATTGCCACCAGTGAACAATGGCGCGACAAGCAGAGCGGCGAGACCCAGGAGCGGACCGAATGGCACCGCGTGGTGTTCTTCGGCAGACTCGCGGAAATAGCCGGGGAATACCTCAAGAAGGGCTCCAAGGTCTACATCGAAGGCCGGCTCCAGACCCGCAAGTGGCAGACCCAGGACGGCCAGGACCGCTATACCACCGAGATCGTCGCCAACGAGATGCAGATGCTCGATGCGCGTGGCATGGGCGGTGAGAGCGGAGACACCCAGGAACGCGGCAGCCGCCCCCAACAGTCCGGCCAGCCGGCGACCCAGAATTCACCGCCCGACGACTTCGACGACGATATCCCCTTCTAAAAGGGATATCCTGCAGTCATAGTGCAAACTCCTATCAGTCCGGCCCGCCTTCTGGCGGGCCTCTGCTTTTCAGGGCGTAGATTTCTCTAGCCCGCATATCTCACCGCCGTTCGTGGCGAGGGCGTCGAGATGCCGCTGTGACGGGGGGCACGGAGCGGAAGACGGCGAAGGCGTAGCTGAACACTACGTCGAGCCGGCTGCAGGGAGTACGCCCCGTCACGGCGAGCAGATCGGCGTGCGTAGTAGAAGGGCGGTGTTAGGTGTTCGGTTTTCCGTGTTCAGCGGATCCTGCGCCGCTTCGCGGCGCAGTTTTATTACGGAA
>SLSJ01000235.1 GCA_007130525.1 Ectothiorhodospiraceae bacterium
CAGCCGGCTCGACGTAGTGTCAGCTACGCCTTCGCCGTCTTCCGGTCCGTACCCCCCGTCACAGCGGCATCTCGACGCCCTCGCGACGAACGGCAGTGAGATATGCAGGCTAGAACGTCATTTCACGGCTGCGCGGCGGGCAACCCCGATATCGTCCAGATAGATCCATCCCAGCGGCATGGCACGAATGGCGTAGCCACCGGGCACACATGCGTGTACGTGGCGGCGTGTGGCATGCACGAAGCCATCGAAAAACTCCGGCTCTTCCAGCACTTGAGCGACACGGATCCAGGAACCGTAAAGTCCGGGCGAATAATCCAGGCGTCTGAGCAGACCGGTGGCGTCGGCGTGCAGTATGAGGTCGGTGACGAGCGTGGGGATATCCGCCGGCAGGACGACGCGCAGGCGCCGCAGACGCTCGCCATCCAGGGTTACCGGCTCCAGCTCTTCGACCTCGGTGCCCGAGCGCAACAGCATGAATGGCAGGCACATGGCCTGCCACAGGCTCAACCCGCAATAGTAGGTGACGTCGAGCTGGTCCCACCACAGCCAGTGGCGGACGGAGTGAAACGTAACGCCGGGGGCCGTGCGCTCCTGCAGCAACGTACCGTCGCTGGACTCGATGGATACGCGATTGGGTTGGAACCTGGCCACATCGTCGGGACCCGGGTAGCCGCAAATGGTGACATCGGGCGACGCAGTGGACACGGTCACTTCGGCGTCCCGCAAGGGGTTGACGTGCAATCGCGTGGTGAATTCCGCACCACCCATGGAAACGCGCGCCAGGACCTGGTTTACACCCTCCCAGCGCCGCACGCCGCCATGGGCCAGCAGAATTCGATCCAGCAGATCCGCCACACCGCCTCCTGGATAATCCTTTCCCCTGATACTACCTGAACACGACGGATATGCATTGCCGTAACCTGGTGTTCGGTGCCTGACTCAATGCAGGCATTTCTACGCCGCAGCTCGATACGGCAGTGGCTGCTCAGGGACGATGCGGCCGCGCCAGGTAAGCATGGGACTGCATTTCCTCCAACCGGCTGCGGGTGCGGTCGAACTCGAATCTCAGCTTCGTGCCCCGGTACAGGTACTCCGGGGGCTCCTCCGCAGCGAGGATCAGCTTGACGTTGCGATCGTAGAATTCATCCACCAGGCTGATGAAGCGACGGGCAGCGTTCTCGCACGATGCGCTCAATGCCGGCACGCGGCCGATGAGCACAGTATGGAACTCCCGCGCGATCTCGATATAGTCGTCCTGGCTTCGCGGGCCGTCGCAGATGGCATCGAAGTCGAACCAGACAACATCATCGCAAAGGGCGCGCACCGGGATTCGCCTGCCATTGATGTCGATCCACGTGTCCCATTGCCCCTGATCGGGTCGCAGACTTCGGAACTCCTCCGCGAGTGTGGATTCGGCCGCGTCATCGAGCGGCGTGTGATAGATCTCCGCCTGCTTCAGATAACGCAGTCTGTAATCCGTGCCGCCGTCGACATTCAACACACGTGTGTGTTCCTCCAGCAATCCGATCGCGGGCAGGAAACGCTCACGCTGCAGGCCGTCCCGATAGAGCTGATCCGGTGGAACATTGGAGGTTGCCACCAGTGTGACGCCACGCCTGAACAGCCCGTCCAGGAGCCCGCCAAGTATCATCGCGTCGGCGATGTCGGACACGAAGAACTCGTCGAAACACAGCACCCGCACGCCGGAGGCGATGTCGCCCGCGACCAGTTCCAGGGGATCGCGCTCATCACGCAGGCGCCCGAGCCTGCCATGCACCCGCTGCATGAAGCGGTGAAAATGCATGCGACTCTTGTCCTGGAATGGCAGGCAGTCACAGAACATGTCCATCAGGTAGGTCTTGCCACGACCTACGCCGCCCCAGAGATACAAGCCCTTTTCCGGGCGGAGGATGACCGGCCGCCCCATCCAGCGCCTGAAACGGCCCATAATCCCGGCGGCCGGTGACTCTGCCGGCAACCGCCGGTACAACTCGTCCAGCGCCCGCACCGCGCGTTCCTGCGCTGCATCGTGGCAAAAACCCGGACGCCGCAGATCGGACTGGTATCGTTCAAGGGGTGTAGTCATGGAGCGTACAGTCCGCGAAAACCGCGAAGTATGCCATGCTGCTGTGCACCATCGCCAACGGCCGCGCCGTGGACACGGCAACCGGAGCCGGGGCCGGCATCCGGGGCTCCCGCCTTTCGCTGTCACGCCGGGGTCGTGCCTTGGCCCCGCAATGGCTGCGGGAAAGCCGCGGGTCAGCGCTCACCTGACTCCGGGCCAAGCATGCGACGATAGCCGCTTTCGGTGATCAGAACCACGTGTGGCGTCCCCGGATAGGCCAGCCCGCGCTGTTGCAGTTGCGCGATGAAGCTGCCATGTGTTGCGGCGTCAAGGTAGAAATAGTCCCTGCCTTCCTCGAGCTCATGGCGGATGGCCCGAAAGTGCCGGAACGCGGTGCCCTTGGGCACGCCGTTGAGGCGGTCCAGTTGCAGGAAGCTCAGTGTCCTGCGCCCGTTGAAATCGATAGACTCCATGCAGACACTCCGGCCGGGCAGCGTGCGGCACAGCGAACGTGCCCAATCCCCGGCACGTACAGTTCGGATTGATCGGGAGAACCCATGGAACTGCTCACCGAGTACAGCCTGTTTCTCGCCAAGACACTGACCGCGGTGATAGCGATTCTCGTGGTCGTGGCAACCCTGTTCGCGCTGGCCGAGCGCGGTCGGAGCCGACCCCGCGAGCACCTGCGTGTGCGCAAGCTCAATCAGCGCTTCCGTGACATGGAGAATACCCTGCGCCATGCGCTCATGGGCCGCAAGGCCCTGCGCATGCTCCGAAAGGACCGGAAAAGGGAAAAGCGCCAGGAAAAGAAGGAGGACACCGAACAACGCAAACGCGTCTACATGCTCCGCTTCGAGGGCGACCTGCGGGCTTCACGTGCCGACAACCTCCGCGAGGAAGTCTCGGCAATTCTGACCATGGCCAGACCGGACCGCGATCAGGTTGTGGTCTGCCTGGAGAGCGCGGGCGGCCTGGTGCACAGCTACGGGCTGGCTGCCTCCCAACTGGCCCGCATACGCGCACGAAAAATCCCGCTGACCGTCGCCGTGGACCGGGTAGCGGCCAGCGGCGGCTACCTGATGGCAGCGGTGGCCAACCGGGTCGTCGCGGCACCCTTCGCCATCGTCGGTTCCATCGGCGTGGTGGCGCAGATTCCAAACCTCCACCGGTTTCTGCGGCGGCGTGACGTCGATATCGAGTTGCTGACCGCCGGCGAGCACAAGCGCACGCTGACGGTACTCGGGAAGAACACGGAAGCAGGCCGGCGCAAGTTCCAGGAGGATCTTGACGACATCCACGCTCTCTTCAAGGCCTATATCAGCCGCTATCGGCCGACCCTGGATCTGGAACAGGTGGCCACCGGTGAACACTGGTTCGGCGAGCAGGCGCTGGAGCGGAAACTCGTGGATGAACTTGGCACCAGCGATGATCTGCTGATGGAACTGACGAAGGACGCGGACGTTTTCGAAGTCACCTTCCATCGCCGCCAACCCATGGGGAAACGCCTCACGCTTGCGGTGGAAAATGCCGTGGAACGAA
This sequence comes from Ectothiorhodospiraceae bacterium, assembly GCA_007130525.1. Classification (GTDB taxonomy): domain Bacteria; phylum Pseudomonadota; class Gammaproteobacteria; order Nitrococcales; family Aquisalimonadaceae; genus Methylonatrum. The sequence continues at coordinate 3,608 of SLSJ01000235.1, forward strand.
TACTCAACCGTAGCGGCTAGCCCGCATATCTCACCGCCGTTCGTCGCGAGGGCGTCGAGATGCCGCTGTGACGGGGGGCACGGACCGGAAGACGGCGAAGGCGTAGCCGACACTACGTCGAGCCGGCTGCAGGGA
>SLSJ01000205.1 GCA_007130525.1 Ectothiorhodospiraceae bacterium
CGCTGGATTATTAACAATAAGGCTGGATTATTGACCCATAAACCTGGACCGGCGCTGTACGTGAATGTGACGCTGAACACGGAGGACGGCTTTGCAGATTTAACACAGAACGAAATATTACTAAGCAATTGAACAGCTTGTGTTTTCCATAGAACCCAGGGTCAGCCGATAGCAGATTTCGGCCACAAACCTCTCTCTACACCCGCATATCTCACCGCCGTTCGTCGCGAGGGCGTCGAGATGCCGCTGTGTCGGGGGGGCACGGACCGGAAGACGGCGAAGGCGCAGCTGACACGACGTCGAGCCGGCTGGAGGGAGTACGCCCCTTTACGGCGAGCAGATCCGCGTGCGTAGTAGAACGGCGGTGAGAAATGCGGGTACAGGCCCAAGCTGCCCTCTTGCGGTGCCTTCAGGCGCTTCATCCGGCACCCTTGATGGGGCTCACCCATGATCAGTGCCCCAAAGCAGAGGCTATATGCGCACCCTCTCCGTTAGATTTCCACGAAACCTGCACCACCGCTTTGATTTCCTCGGCAAAGTGAACGATCGGGTAAGTCGTCACTCCGCGATTGCCTTGAGAAGTGCATCCGGAGCATCAGAGTAAGACTGTATGTCGATCTTGATCGCCATCTCGTCCGCCAGATCAAAAAGCTGTCGACGGCATGCGACGGGCATCAAGAGCGCAGTTGCGCCCTTCTCAACCGCGATCTCGGCAATCGTGACCGGGTCTTGTGAACCAGTTCAACAGAGCCTCCAATGGTGATCTCTCCGCCGATGATCAGGCCTCCTCTCACGCATTTCTTCAGCAACGCGGTGCAAAGCGAGAGAAGCGACGCCATCCCGAGCGAAGCGAGCTGATCGAGGGGCATACCGATAGTGTCGGCAACGCGGAGTCCAGCCAGCGGCCATCCCAGCGTCGCGCGGACTCGGTGCGCTCCTACCTGGCCCGGCGCGGCGTTTCACCAGATCGACTTTCCACGTCCGGGATGGGCAAGGATCGTCCGGTTGCCAGCAACGAGTCCGCAACCGGGCGCCAGCAGAATCGTCGCGCGGAAGTCATTATCGAAAACGCACCGCAAACGTCGGCGATCGATTCGTAACACCTGCCGACGCAGGAGGGCTGATATGGAAACACCAGCCCTCCTGCGTCGGCAAAGTCTTCCCTGCCGGGGCAACATTCGGCCGACCGCGGCCCCATGACCGGATCTAGCGCGCAACGGTGGGCGGCAGCAACCGGTCGTACTCGCGCTTGACCACCGAGTAACACTCGCAGGTGCGGTGTTCAAGACCTTCCCTGTCCAGTATGAAAATATGCCCACGGTGATAGCTGATCAGGCCCGCCTTCTGCAGCTTGCCCGCAGCCTCGGTAACGCCTTCGCGGCGCACACCGAGCATGTTGGCGATCAGTTCCTGGGTCATCACCAGTTCGTCCGTGAGGAGTCGATCATTGCTCAGCAACAGCCAGCGGCAGAGTTGCTGGTCCAGCGTGTGATGCCGGTTGCAAACGGCGGTCTGCGCCATCTGCGTCAATAAGGCCTGGGTGTAACGCAGCAGTAAGCGCTGCATCGGGCCAGCACGGTAAAACTCGGCTTTCATCGACTGGCCCTTGAGCCGATAGGCGTGCCCGCCGGACTGCACGACTGCCCGGCTTGGGGTGGTTTCACCACCCATGAACAGGGAGACACCGACGATGCCCTCGTTCCCGACCACGGAGATCTCTGCCGAGCCACCGTCCTCCATGACGCAGAGCAGGGAGACAATGCAGCCCAAGGGGAAGTAAACGTATTTCATCTCCCGGTACGGTTCGCAGAGGGTGTCACCCAGAGGCAGAAACACTGGCTCCAGATCCGGCAAGATACGCGCGCACTCATCCGGCGGCAGTGCTGCCAGTAGCTGGTTGAGATTTGGATCTAGCCACTCGGGCGTGGACGATGTATCCGTCCCTGAAGCAGCATCGGTCTTGCTGCCGGCGGAATACCGACTCATATTCAATACCTCGTTGAAGCTTGATCCCCGGCCGAAGTATAGCCGAATACCCACTGCGGCATGCCCTTCGTGTAGCCGGCAAACCTACCGCCAGGCGATTTTCAGGCAATTTCGAATGGCGCGGACACCTCGAACCTGCCGCGCCAGGGCGATGGCCCTTCTCCCTCTGTATCGGGGAGTCGACGACCCCGCTCAACTGCGCCACGCCCGTGAACGTCTCGACCTGAATCCGAGCCATTTCGAGCGACGGGTCTTCGGCGAGCGCCTCCTCCATCTTCACGCTCAGGGCAAGGTGATCGGGAGGTGACTGAGCCTCCGCCGACACGGTCGAGGAAAGGGCACGCGCGGGTAACGCGCGCAGGATGTTAGTAAAGGCGCTCAACAGTCTTCATGGTTTGATTCCTCGGGCAGAGTAATGAGATTGCCAGAAAAAGTGTCCGCAACACCCCGGCGGGTCGTCCGTGCGGTAGCGCATGGAATCGTCCCAATCCACGCCCACCGCACAGACTCGGCTCCACCTTGGGCGCATTATTGAACCCAAGACCACAGGACTCCGCCATGACACCCAGCAAGCTCGAAACGCCCCTGCCAGCTTTTGCCCCACTCGCAATTGGCAGCAATCCGGCTGCGCCCTCGAATTCGAGACAGCGCCGAAACAGGGAAGTGCAGCGGGGCCTGCAAATCTGGGAAGACGAGGGCGGCAGCGTAAAGCCGCGGTCGAGTGAATCCGTGGCCAGGGCGCGCAGCACGATCCGCAATCGCCACTTCTGCCCCGCTGGCTGGGCCCGGCTGCCCTTCCTGGCGATGATGTGTTAGCCCACAGCCGGCCCCTCACTGGAACTGACACGGTGACGCTGGAGCAAGGAAGCGCACTGCCCACCGGTGCCGAGCCCGAGCCGGCCCCCCCTGCAAAGCCTATGTGCGCCACCGCACAGATGGGCGTTTGCCCTGACGATCAATCTAGTGAGGCGCACAGGGACGTGCCTCTTGGACAGTTGTTTCTGACGGCAAAGCGGACGTCGACAACCTGCATTCCGACCCCGGACGTATGCATGGTGTCAGTTCTTCTGATCGAGCCTGATACCGCAAGAGCGGCGTTGCTCGATGCGGCCCTGGTCGAGTGCCCGAGCGGGCCCTGTCGTGTGCAACAGGTGGCCACACTGTCGAGTGGATGCGCGTACCTGGCGACCAGTGTCGTGGATGTGGTGCTATTCAACCGGGCTCTGTCAGGCGGCGCTGGTGATGCGCTTGACCGGGCGAAACGTGCCGCTCCCGGCGCGCTGGTACTTCCTTTGGACGAGACGCGGTTTGAGGACGACGACCGGCTACACGCCATTTTCTGTTACGTCGCCGAGCGAACATCGACTGAATCAATCCTGCGGATCGCCGAAGAGGCGTTGTTCGAAGATAAAGAGCGTGGGCAGGTCACACTGGATTCGATCGGTGATGCGATACTGGTAACCGACATGCAGGGCCATGTGACCTATCTGAACAGGGCGGCGGAAACCATGACCGGCTGGGCCGGCAACGAAGCGTCGGGACAGCCTTGTCCGCGGTTTTCAACATCGTTGATGGCCTCACCGGCGAGGTCGCCATGAATCCGGCCATCTCCGCCATGAAAGAGGACCGGACAGTCGGCCTGGTGGACAACTGCATCCATACAGACGACGGCGAGGACCCCGAAGCCATCATTCGACACGCCGATACGGCGATGTATCACGCGAAGGCCAACGGGCGGGCCGGATACGGATAC
>SLSJ01000058.1 GCA_007130525.1 Ectothiorhodospiraceae bacterium
GGGGAATCGGAGGGCAGCAGACTCATCCGGCAATGCAGCAACAGGCCGTCATCCAGGGTCGCGCAGACGAATTCGGACTGGCGTTCGGCATCGGGGTCCTCGCGGCTCCGGCGTTGCAGCATCTGCAATGTGTGCTCCACCGGCGTGCGCGCCCACAGGCTGTACAGCGATCGTCCCAGGCCCAGGCTGTGGGTGTTGTCGAGTATGCTCTGGGCGGCAGGGTTGTATAATAGTATCCTGCCTTCCGGATCGCAGACGATCACCCCCTCTCGTATTTCCCGCAGCACGGTTTCCAGGCGGATTTTCTGGTCTTCCAGCCCGGCGGCCCCCGCGGACATGGCCTTGGTCACCTCGCGCTGGCAGGCGTAGAGATCCGTGCCCAGTGCCTGTACGTCTTCCGGCAGATCGCCAAGAAGGTGGAATCCGGGTATCTCCAGATCGTGGGTGGCGTGGCCGCGGCGCATGATGGTCGTGCCGCGGGACAGCGCAGCAAGCGGACGGACCAGGCCAAGGTCGAGCAGCGCGAAGGTCAGCAGGAGCAGCAGCAGGATGACGCCGCCGGAAACACCGGCCGCAAACACCAGTTGCATTCTATGGCTGGGGTTATCCAGCGCCGGCCAGGCCAGAATGACGATCGCCGCGAGCGCGGCGACGACGGCAACAGCCAGCAGGGAGCAGAGCGCCCATAGCTTCAGACGGGGACTGACCTGACGCGGCGTTTCGTCGTTCTTCATTCTTCGCCCAGCAGTTGCCGCACCTTGGACACGACCTCCTGGGTCGAAAACGGCTTGGTGACGTAATCGTCCGCGCCCAGCTGCAGCCCCTTTTCGCGTTCCACATCCCGGCCTCGCGCCGTCAGCATGACTATGCGCAGGTCCTTGAGATCCTCCCGCTCGCGCAGGATCTGGCAGACCTGATAGCCATCCTTCCTGGGCATCATCACATCCAGCAACACCAGGTCGGGGACCTGCTGATCGATGGCGGCAAGGGCTTCTTCGCCGTCGCGCGCCGTGGTCACCTCGTAGCCGCCCTTGCGCATGAGAAACTCAAGCGAGAGAACGATGTTGGGTTCGTCGTCCACTATCAGTATGTGTTTGGGCATGGGCTCTCCTCGTGCACGTAGCGCGTCGTATTTATTGATCGTGGACGTTCCTGTGCGGCGCGATGACACCCCCGGGTCAGAGGCCGAATCGGCCCTGCAGGCGCTGCTGGAATCGCTTGACCGCATGCATCCCCATACGCAGGCTCTCGCGGCCGAGCGGGGTCAGTTCGTTGGCATCGATCAGTTTGTCCGGTTCCTCGCCACGTTCGGCCTGGCGGATCTGGTGCGCCAGCAGCAGATCCATGAACTCCTCGTGGGCCGCCACCACCGAGTCCGCGAAATCCGCGCTCAGTTCGCCCTGCCGGACCAGCGCGCGCAGGCGCTCCAGGGTGTTGGTTTCGCTGATGCCTGCGTTCAGGCAGAAGATTCGCGCCGCGTTGCAGATGAGCCTCAGCCCTTGCCGCTTGATGTCGATCCTGCCGCCGGTGTCTTCGTTCGATGGCGGCACCAGCCGGTTGAACAGGCCCAGCGCCGGGGTTCCCTCGGCGTCGTCCTGCGCCATGAAGCGCAGCAGCCGGGGGTGTTCCGAGATGATCTCCAGTGTGTTGGTCCAGAGCGCGCTGTAGAGCCTGGCGTCACCGTAGAGAAGATCGAAATCGAACATGATGTTCGCCCAGCGCGCGAACTTCGAACTCGGATGTCGGCAGATACGGCGGATCTGGTCGCTCCAGCCGCCCAGGGTCTTCTGGTAGGCCGGGTTTCGGGCCATGATGTCGCCGGGACACAGAATGTAACCGGCCGTGTCCAGATTGCGGTTGAAGCGGTCGGTGAAGACCTGGAACCAGTGCTGCTCATCGGCATCGAGCGGCTGCCCGTCTCTGTCGCCTATGATGATTCCGTTGTCCTGGTCGGGGTTGATCAGCATTTCGCGGCGACCGCCGGAGCCCATGATGATCAACGCATACGGGCGCGGCGCTTCGGCCATGCCCTCGGCGGCGATTTCCTCCAGCGTCAGTTCGGCGCAGCGTCGCTGTATTGCGAGGTGGAAGTCGTTGACCAGCAGCACCGCGCGATTGACGTCGCGGTTGCGCTGCCAAGCATCCCGCGCCACCGCCACCACGTCGTCATGGATGCGGCGCAGTTCCGTCTGGGACACGCAGCGTCCGATCTGGTCCAGCAGCACGTCCTGCTGCGCGAGCAGGGCCTGCAGGATGTTGGTCTGCGAGAGCATCCCCACCGGGCGCCCGTCCTCGACCACGACCAGGTACTTTGCGCCCTTGCGCTTGCGAAGCGCCTCGGCGCGCCACAGCGGCATGTCCGGGGTTGCCGTCGGCGCCTCCTCGCAGGCGCTCTGCACGCTGTCCTCGGGGCGCGCGTTCTTGACCAGCATGGCATTGGCCAGGCTGGTCATCGTGACAATGCCGTTCAGGCTGCCGAACATGCCGGACACGCCGAGGCTGCCGATCTTGCGCTCACGCATGGTTTGGTAGGCTCTGCGTAACGTCCAGTCGGCCGCGCAGGAGGTGAGCGGCGAGTTCATGACCCGCGATACCGGCTGCGCGAGCGCGCCCCGGGGCCCGGTTTCCGCGCTCAGGCCGCGGTGACGGATACGTTCCGCGATCACCCGGTTGAGCATGCCCGCAAGCCCGGGATGCGAATCCTCCAGGGCCCTCAGGCGCTCGAACGGAATCCGAAGCATCCGGCTCGGACGCAGGGCCAGAACGGACTGGTAATAGGCGTTTTCCCGCTCGAGATAGGTGTCCAGCCCCAGCATCAGGCCCGGCCCCTCGCGCAACCGCTCGGCATTGTGGCCTTCCAGTTCGACCGCGCCCTGCCAGAGGATCAGCAGGTGCGAGTTGAGCTGATCGTGGTCGATCTGCTCCCCGGCATCCAGTGTCAGCTTGTCGCTGATCGACATCAGCGCCTTGAGTGTGTCCCGGGGCAGGTCCCGAAACGCGGGAAGGCCTGAGAGTTTTTCAGTTTCAGTCATATCTGCTGCGTCCTTCGCGGCGGGGACGGCGGTTATAAGTATGTTTTCAGCTGGACCGGGAACAGGGATCCCGCGCCATCCACGCATCGAGTCCGCGAACCATGGCGCATCCATGCCCCGAATCGGCTGTCCCGCAGTCTTCGGGTCATTATCGCTCAGTGGGCGGGTTTTCCAAGCGGCATGCCGCCAGGGAAACGGCCACTTCCCCTCATCATACGCGCAACCGTTACCGAACGACACGACCGCTCGTTACCGTTCGTAACATATTGCGCGGTCTGTCCATGCCGCCGTCCGTGCCCGGCGCCCGAAAATGGCCGTTGTCGCGGTGTCACGCTCACGGCACGAATCTGGCAAGGGAACACGGCGGCCCCTTGGCGGGGGTCAGGTCTGTGGCGGCGTAGATCCGCCTTCGGAATCCACAAGGCACAACAATATTCGGGGGAGAATCCTGATGACAGCAATGGCCTGGTGGCTGTTAATCTTCGTAGGCCTGTATTGGTCCTACTGCATCTTCTGGGGCATCAAGGGTGCCCTGTGGGCGCGTACAGCCAGCGACTACTTCGTGGCCGGTCGACGGGTCAGCATGTGGGTATTCATGCTGGCGGCGACGGCAACCTCGTTCTCCGGGTGGACTTTCGTCGGCCATCCGGGGCTAATCTACGTGGACGGGCTGCAGTA
>SLSJ01000271.1 GCA_007130525.1 Ectothiorhodospiraceae bacterium
GAATGGTGTTAACCTTACGCCGCCTGAGGCGAAACACCGCGCACGGGGCCGTAGCTCAGTTGGGAGAGCGCAGCAATCGCACTGCTGAGGTCAGGGGTTCGACTCCCCTCGGCTCCACCATACCCCTCCTTCCGCACGGACAGCCATCCGGGAAAACCGAAATCGATTGCCGCAGCCGATTGCGGGCGGCATGCTTCAAGCCGTTCGTGTCGAGCACAGGGCATCACGCCCGGGGGGATCGGACCCGGTGAGGGCACAGCCGCTTTTTGGCCCCTTGCAGACACTTGGTTATACTTCCCGGCCCAGCGCCCTGGTAGCTCAGCAGGATAGAGCAGCCGCCTCCTAAGCGGCAGGTCGCAGGTTCGAATCCTGCCCAGGGCGCCATCTTTACCCTGTGAAACCCGTGGCACCCAAATCCGACTCAGCCCGTCCGAAGCCGGGATTCGAACCTGCGACAATCAAACCAAGTCAGGTTCGACTATCCGGCGCAGCCGGATAGCCCCGCGGAGCGCAGCGACGCGGACCCGAAGGGCAAGGCGCCCCGCGCCGCAGCAATCCTGCCCAGGGCGCCATTCTTACCCGGACCGTACCGGAGACACGGATTACAGATTGTGCCCAGCACATCGGCAACACTTCCCGACCAAAGGAACTCTCCGGGCGCGCATTCAGGCACCGCAAAACCCCTGGTAGTCGATATAACCGGGGAATTCCACACCCTCGGCGCAGTAAGGACACTCCGGATCGCGCTCCATGCGCATCTCGGTGAATCGCCCGCCGAGGGCGTCGTAGAAGAGCAGGCGGCCAACCAGGGGCTCGCCCGTCCGCAACAGCAGTTTGATGGTCTCCACGGACTGCAGCAGACCGACGATACCGGGCAGCACTCCCAGCACGCCCGCCTCCGCGCAGGAGGGAGCCAGTTCCGGCGGCGGCGGCTCCGGAAACAGGCAGCGATAGCATGGGCCCGGCTCACCGGGACGCGCCGGCCAGAACACGCTGACCTGGCCCTCGAAACGGAACACGGCGCCGTGCACGTTGGGCAGGCCATGCTTGATGCAGGCGTCGTTGATCAGGTAGCGCGTTGCGAAATTGTCCGTACCGTCCAGGATTACGTCGTAACCCGGAAAAATGGTATCGACGTTGCCGCTCTCCAGATGCACCTGATGCAGTTCAACCCGCACATCGGGATTGAGGGCGCGAACGGCCGTGCGAGCGGATTCGGCCTTGGCCTGGCCAACGCGATCGTCGGCATGCACGACCTGCCGCTGGAGGTTGCTGCGCTCGACCACGTCGTGGTCGACGATACCCAGCGTGCCGACCCCCGCCGCGGCCAGGTATAGCGCCGCGGGAGAACCAAGGCCCCCGGCGCCGACCAGCAGCACGCGGCTATCCATCAGGCGCAGCTGTCCTTTCTCCCCGACTTCGGGCATCAGGAGGTGGCGTGAATAGCGCTCCCGCGCCGCGGCATCCAGCATTCGCGGCATGGAGAATGGCAGCCCTTCGTCCTTCCAGCGATTGAACCCGCCGGCCACGGAATGCACGTGCCGGTATCCCAGGCGTCGCAGATCCTCCGCCGCAAACAGCGAGCGGACGCCGCCGCTGCAAAGCGTGAGTACCGGCTTTTCCAGATCCGGCACCTCGTCCTCGATTCGCAACTCCAGGTAACCGCGGCCGAGATGCAGTGCTCCCTCCGGGGAGCCGGCCGCGATTTCCTCCTGCTCGCGGATATCGATAAGTACGGCTCCCTGCCCCTGCAACGCCCGGGCTTCACCGGGCGTGACCTCGGAGATGGACTGTCGCAATGCATCAAGGCGCTCATCCCGCGCCCGGCCCGCGCCGCCGGCAACCGCCGGCACAAGGGAGACGACGGCACCATCCCTGAGCGGTTGATCCAGCACATCGTCTCCCTGCAGTCGGTCGCCGTCGACAAACACATTGACGTAGGGGCGCAGTTCGCCCTCCGGGGTGAGGATACGCTGAGCAAGGCCGTCATGCCGGGCGCCCATATCCTCTATTACCGCCCGCAGGGTATTGCCGGTGGCGACAACTTCCGCGGCGCCGCCGGTATGACTGCGCAGGGGGGCGGGTATGCGTACGTTGACAGTGCTCACGGCTGAATGATTTCCTCCTCGAACGCGGATTCATTCAGGATCCACGCCCGACACTGGCTCGGCAGCCGCCCTCGGAAACCGAGAATGAGGTAATGCCAGTCGGGCCAGGCGAGCTGGCGGTCGGTTTCCGAGGGCACCGCGTCACCATGCGGATGACTGTGCCACGCTCCCACAACCTGACGACCGGCGTTGGCGACCTGCTGCTCGATGTGAAGATAGTCCTCGGGGTCGATCAGGTACCCCACTCGCCGGTCTGTGGCACGGTTCAGACAGGTCAGGGCCTGTTCCACCCTCCCGGCACGGCCGACGAGCAGCCCGCACGCCTCCTGTGGATACAGGGCCGTCGCCCGTTCAAGCATGCATTGCAGCGCTGCCGCCTCCAGCCCCAGGGTCCGCATCGGAGCAGTTTACCAGCTTGTCGACGTGGTCCGCAGGGACAGACGTCGATACAGGCACGGATTTCTGGTCCAATAGCCGCATTCGATAACGGCGAGGAGACGGATTAGATGACGCGCTCAGCAGGCGCTGGCGGCCGAAAAGGGGTCGAACTGCTGGTCGGCACTCAGAAGGGCCTGTTCCGATTGGTCAGTGACCCCGGCCGCCAGAAGTGGACATTGACCGGGCCGGCCATTGCCGGTTACGAGATTCTGCATGCCTGGCGCGACCCCAGGCGGCCGGGGAACGGCTTCGCGGCCGCGACCCACACCATCTGGGGCACACACATTTACCGAACGACGGACGGCGCCCGGAGCTGGCAGTCGCTGAGCACGGTTCCTTGCCACCGCGATAGGGAGGACGGCCCCAGTCTGCGCAGCATCTGGTTCCTCGCACCCGGTCCCGCGGGTCAGCCGGACACGCTTTATGCCGGCATCGATCCCGCCGGATTGTTCGTCACTCACGACAGCGGCGACAGCTGGCAGCCCGTAGACGGCCTCAACCGGCACCCGACGCGCAATACCTGGGAACCTGCCAGGGGAGGTTTCTGTGTGCACTCGATCACGTGTCCGGAGGGTGCTCCCGGCCGCATATACGCCGCAGTCTCGGCGGGCGGAGCGTACCGCAGTGACGATGGCGGCGACAGCTGGTACCCGATCAACAGTGGCGTACGGGCCGAGAACCTGCCGGACGTCCGTGCCGAAAGCGGACACAACATCCACCGCTTGCTGGTTCACCCCACCAACCCGGACCGCCTCTTCAGACAATGCTACAACGGCGTTTATCGCAGTGATGACGGCGGCCTGAACTGGACTGAAATCACCGCCGGCCTGCCCAGTGACTTCGGCTATGCCCTGGTATCGGAACCCGACGATGCCGACAGCGTTTACGTGCTGCCCATTGACAGCAACCACATGCGCACCACACCGGAGGGCCGCCTGCGCGTGTACCGCTCCGGCGACGGCGGTCGGAACTGGACCGCCCTGACCCGCGGGCTGCCCCAGGATCACGCCTATGTCACGGTGCTGCGCGAGGCCATGGACGTGGATGGACTGCCTGAGTGCGGTGTCTATTTCGGGACTTCCAGCGGTCACGTCTTCGCAAGCCCCGACCGCGGCGCGAACTGGCAGTGCATTGCCTCGTTCCTGCCGCGGATTCTCAGCGTCAAGGCCCGGGCACTGGACGAGCATGATTGACACGACGGACAGCATCCTCCTGAACGCCCTCAATGCGCGCAGCGGCATCGTCAGCGTGGTCGGGGCCGGGGGCAAGAAGACCACGCTCTACAGACTCCTGGCCATCCATCCCGGCCGGGTCGGACTGTCCGCCACGTCCTTCACCTATACCTTTCCCCGGGACCTGCCCGCGGAAGTCCATGTGGCGCCACTGGAGCAACTGCTGGTCGAGGTTCCCGCAAGTCCGGCGCAACGCATCGCGTATGCACTCCCCTCGGACAAGAAAGGCCGCCTGGGCGGACTGGAGGCAGCCGACGTGCTCACCATTCACCGCAGTGGCGGCTTCGATCTGACCCTGCTGAAAGCGGACGGCGCCCGCATGCGCCGGATCAAGTGCCCGGCGGAACACGAGCCGCAGATCCCGGACTGCGCGGACACAGTGCTGCTGGTGCTCTCGGTCGCGGCAGTGGGACGACCGCTGGATGACCGGGTCGCACACCGCCCTGAACGGGTATCAGAGGTCACTGGCCTGAAACTCGGCGACACCATACAGCCCCGCCACCTGGGGCGGATCTACAGTCATCCCCTGGGGCTGCTCAAGGGCACCGGCGAGCGCCACGTCGTACCGGTTGTCCACATGGTGGACGGCCCCGAGCAGGAAGAGGCCGCCCGGCAGGTCGCCGCCCATGCCCTTGCCGGCAGCCAGCGTTTCGACCGGGTCGTGCTCACCAGCACGCGCCGCGACAGCTATCTGGTGGACATCATTCGCCGCTGAATCCCGCCCGCACGGACTCAGTGCAGGCTATCGGGATCCCTGTCCAGAACCTCGAGGTGGCGGCGCAGCTTCTGGATGCGCGGCGAGAGCATGCTCACCCGGCCCTCGGCGTGTCTGAGAGTTTCCTTCAGTGCCGAACGGGCCTCGTCGCGGCGCCCGGTATCGCGCAGCAGAGCAGCCATGCGCACCACGGTATTGATGTGCTGCATGCTGTCCCAGCCCATCACGCTCGCGGTCTCTTCCGCGGCCTGCCGGAGCAGCCGTTCCGCCTCGTCGGGACGTCCGGCGTCGGCATGCAGAATGGCCAGTTCCGAGCGGGTCATCACGGTATGCGGATGCCGCTCTCCGAGCAGTTCGGTCCAGGTCTGCAGGTTGCGTCGATAAAGCGCTTCCGCCTCGCCGTACTCGCCCTTTTCACGCAATAGATCCGCGAGGTTATTGACGCTGGTGGCGGTCGCCGGGTGGTCCCGGCCCACCACTTTCTCCCAGGTCTCGACGGCGCGCCGATACATGGGCTCGGCCTCGTCATAACGGCCCATGGCGTCAAGCACGCCAGCCAGATTATGCAGGCTGGACGCCGTATCCATATGGTCGTCGCCGGCAACCTCGCGACGAATTTCCAGTGCCCGCCGAAACAGCATTTCCGCCGCCTGGTACTGTTCACGGGCATCCATGACGGTAGCCAGGTTATGGGCGCTCGCGGCAGTGGCGGAATGGTTCGGGCCGAACACGGCCTCGGCGATGCCCAGGGCACGCTGGTAGAGATCCTCGGCCTGCTCGAAATCGTGCCCCGCGTATAGCAGCCCGGCGAGGTTGTCGACGCAGGCGGCGGTGGTGGGATGGGCATTCCCGTAGTGGCGTTCCGCAATCTGCAGTGCGCGCTGATAAAGCGGTCGGGCGGCATCCAGGTCGTTGGCGGCCTTGACCACCGCGGCCAGGTTCACCAGGTGCGGAATCAGCTCCCGATGCATTCTGCCCAGAGCACGCTCGCGGTGCGCCAGGGTCTCGCGATAGAGCTCGGTCGCGGCGGCCAGGTCATCCGTACTCTCAAGCAGCATGGCCAATCGATGACGGGTGGCTCGGGTGTCCGGGTGATCCGGCCCGAGCTCCGCCGTGCGCGTTTCCAGGGAACGGCGCAAGAGTGGCCGGGCCGCGCCGTACTCCTCCTGTTCCGCCAACCAGGCTCCGCGCACCGCGTCGAGGGCTGCGCGGCACAGGCTGTCTTCCGTATCGGCGTACTTTTCCGCCAGGGCCAGCAGGGCCGCCGGATCCCCGGGCTCCGGCAACTCCTGCAGGGCCGTCACCAGCCGCAACAGCAGCCAGGCCAATGCGGCATCGGCGGCTTCAGACTCCCATGCCCGAGCCTGGGCGGTATAGAACGCCATGATTTCGGCGCCGCTGCCCCAAAGCCGCCAGGTCGCGATCAGATCGTCCTGCCATCCGGATCGGAGCAGATCATCAAGTACCGGGCGATCACCCAGCAGTCCCGCCAGACCTGTCCAGTCCCCCGCCCGCACCAGCATCCAGGGGCACTGGTCCAGGGCATCCGCGGACAGCGGGTCGCGCAGGTGTGCCGCGACCCGCGCCTGCAAGGCCTGGCGATCGGCGCCATCGGCAAGGTATCGACGGCGCACGGCGTCACGGATATCGGGTCCTGCAAGTGTCAGCCGGCCATTGGCCATGTAGACCTGATTGCGCAGCAGCGCGGGCAATTCGTCCATATCAGGAGCAGCAGCAACCGTCGCAAGCTGCTCAGCGCTCAGCCCGCGACGGCAACTCGCGAGCGCGGCCAGGGCAGTCACGGCGGAAGGGTTTTCCGCGGTTTCGCGTGGAAGCTCGGCGGGCGGGGCATCCGAAGGATATTCTTCCACCGTCCAGCCCCGACTTCGGAGCATCTCCACGGCAGACCCCGGGGCCAGCCCCACCAGCAACCGGAGCGGACGCGGCAACCAGTCGGGCAACCAGCTCATCGCCTGTTCCGCACCCTCGTCTTCCAGCGCATCCAGTCGATCCAGCACAAGCACACAGCGCCCCCGGGACGCAAGCCTCGCCAGCCAGTTGGGTAGGATCTCCACACGCGCATCGGGATCCACGGGAACCGGCTCACGCAGTTCGCAGCGGCCTCGAATCCAGTCCAGCAGCCGATGCAGCAGATTGTCGACGGAACGACTGTCCGCCGTGCAACCCACGTGATGGACGAACACGGGTACCTGCTCGTGCCCGGCTGCGTAGCTTCGGGACCAGGCCGCGAGCATTGCGGATACGGTCATACCTTTGCCGACAAGCACACGCGGCACCTCGGCGCCGGCGGCATGTCGCGTAAGCGCTCTTGATACCTCCCGGGGAACGGAGGCATGTTCCGCCAGCCAGTCCGAGTACGCCCGGTGGTCGGTCAGGGCCCGTTGCAGCGGGGTGGACTCGTTATCGGCGGTAATGGTCATTCTGCCTCGACGTGTTTCAGCCGTGGGTTCCGATCGCGGACCGCAGCCGGTCCTCAAGCTGCTGGCGCTGCTCCGGCGTATTGACATTGAAAAAGGTGGAGGGTACGTCCGACAGATCGGCCAGAGCCACTCGGTGTCGCGCATACCAGCGGTCGATCTTCCGCCCGCCCTCTGCCAGATAGCTTTCCATGCTCTCAAGCAGGTGTACCGGAAGCAGTGCAAACACGGGCTGCATACGCCCCTCGCCATGGGCCACGGCCAGCTCCGCGGGATCATCGCGCTCCAGTGCCATGCTCAGCCGCTGCAGCAGATCTGCCGGAAGCAACGGCGAATCGCAAGGCACCGTCATGACCCAGGACGTACCCGCGGCCGCAAGACCGCTTGCCATTCCCGCCAGTGGGCCGGCAAAGTCCGCTTCGCGGTCGGAAACCACGCGTACACCCAGTGCCGCATAGGACGACAGGTTACGATTGGCATTTACCAGGACCTCTTTCACCTGTGGCCGCAGGCGTTCGAGCACATGGGCAACCATGGGCTGGCCGGCGATCGTTACCAGGCCTTTGTCCTGTCCGCCCATGCGGGTGGCTCGCCCGCCGGCCAGCACGACCCCGGTGACCAAATCCCGCGAAAACTGCTGATTAGCCATACCGTCAAACTCCGTCGCCGGCAATCAACCTGTCGCCCGATCGGGGAATTCGGTCCGACGCCGGTGAGCCAGTCACGGGAGGCCGGCATGCGCATTCTCGCCAACCACCTCGACAGCATACGCCAGTCACCCACGGAACATGTTTACAGTACCGATTTGCGGACCGGATTCCCGGAACGAACGACGATTGGGTCATACTGTCTCACATTTCTAGACCGGCAGGCATATACTGGCAGCTGAAATCCAGTGAACATCGGCGCTGCCCGTTTGTGGAAAGACCGAAGCATTCACGCATTTGCGCTTGAATCGATTTCCACACTCTGGCAATTCCGCGGTCCCGGTCCGCCGGCCACGGCAACCGAGCCACCGGTACAACACCGCCAGGGGCGGAATCGGCCGGCCGCAAAGCGGCTGGCATCGCTTGCTCCCTGAATGCGTGGTTGCGATGGCCGACCGCAGAGGTGCAGCGGCGCTGCGCACCGCGCCTTGCCTTGCGAAAACCGGGATACCAAGGCATGCGCATAGTGGCCATAGACGTCGCTGGGAGTTGAGACGAACCGTGAACGAGTCAATCACCGATCCGATCGCTTCCAGGCATCGTGCCAGGCACGCGGGCCGATCACCGGCTTCGGCGCTGGTGATCGATCCGGATACCGATGCCCGCGAATTCCTGCGCTACTCGCTGTCACGGCAATGCGCCTTCGTGGAGGTTGCGGAATCCGGCTCGCGGGCAGATCAGCTCCTGGATCGCTACGATTTCGACCTCATTGTAGTGGCGTCCGCATTGCCGGAGGGCTCCGGCAGCAACTGGTTGGCGCGACGGCGGGACGCCGGCGACCGGGTTCCGGCCATCATTCTCTGCAGTCGTGAAAGCGACGTGCCGCGGACTCCTCTTCCCCGGTCGGACACCCTGGCCGTACCATTTTCAATCGAGCAGATGGAGAATGCGGTCAGTCGCCTGCTGCGGAGCACGCAGCCGGAACAACCGGTGCTCACCGCAGGCGATGATGGTGGCACGGGCGCAACGGGAGGAGCCGCCGCTTCACTCGATCTGCTGGTCGGCTCCAGCGAACCCATGCAGGAACTTGCCCGCCTCATCGAGCGTGTGGCCGCCAGGAGCACCACTGTCCTGCTGCAGGGTGAATCCGGGACCGGCAAGGAACTGGCGGCGCGCCGCATTCACATGTGCAGTGGCCGCAACGGCGCATTCGTACCCGTCAACTGCGGCTCCATCACGGCGGAACTGCTGGAAAGTGAACTCTTCGGCCATGTCCGGGGCGCGTTCACCGGCGCCACCCATCAGCGTGAGGGCCTGTTCAGCTACGCGAATGGTGGCACCATCCTGCTGGACGAGATCTGTGAAATGCCGTTCCCGATGCAGGCCAAACTGCTGCGGGTACTCGAGGAGCGCGCCATCAGACCGGTGGGCTCCGAGAAGGAACAGCCTGTTGATGTCCGCATCGTTGCCGCGACCAACCGGGACATGGCCCACGAAGTGGCTCAGGGCCGCTTCCGGGAAGACCTTTATTATCGTCTGAATGTTCTTGCGCTGAGACTGCCACCGCTACGGGAACGGCCGTCTGACATCCCCCAGCTCGTGGCGCTGTTCTCCGACAGCCTGTCCCGGCAATTGCTACTGCCGCCGGTCAAGCTGAATAGGACGGATTTCGCGCGACTGCAGCAGTACAGCTGGCCGGGCAATGTGCGTGAACTCAAGAACCTGGTGGAACGGGCCATACTCCTTGGCTGCTCCCCCGCCGACTGCCTGGAAACCGGTGGGCCGGCAACGGACCAGGCAGAGGCGCGCGGCGGTAACGGCTACCCGGTGGACCTGCCCCTGGCCGACGTTGAGCGACTGCATATCCTCGAAGTCCTCAAGGCCGCGGCAGGCAACAAGTCCGAGGCAGCCAGGCGCCTGCGCATCAGCCGCAAGACGCTGGAGCGCAAGCTCAAGGCATGGCGGGTTGGACAATCGGAGACCGACTGACCGAGTGTCAGCCACGCTGCGCCTGCATCGGCAAGCACAAGCCGCGGCAGGCGGCCAACTCCCTTGGCTCAGGTATTCTCCACCACGATCTTCGGGAAACGGCTGCTGTAGTCGCGGGACTGCAGCGAGAGTTTTGCCGCCACTTTCAGCGCGATCGACAGATACGCCTGCGCCACGTGCCCTTCGGGCTCGGCGATCACGGACGGTTTGCCGCCATCCGCCTGTTCCCGGATCCGGATGTCGAGCGGCAACTGACCGAGCAGGTCAATGCCGTACTGATCGGCCATGCTCTGGCCGCCGCCCTGGCCGAAGATGAACTCCTCATGGCCACACTTGCTGCATACGTGGGTGCTCATGTTCTCCACCACGCCAAGCACGGGCACATTGACCTTTTCGAACATCTTCAGGCCCTTGCGGGCATCCAGCAACGCAATATCCTGGGGCGTGGTGATAATCACCGCACCACTGACCGGCACCTTCTGGGACAGCGTCAGCTGGATGTCACCGGTGCCGGGTGGCATATCAACCACCAGGTAGTCGAGGTCCCGCCAGTTGGTGTCACGCAGTAGCTGCTCGAGGGCCTGTGTGACCATGGGGCCGCGCCAGACCATGGGCGTTTCCTCATCAATAAGGAAACCTGCCGACATGGCCTGAAGTCCGTAATTAACCAGTGGCTCCAGCTTCTTGCCGTCGTGGGAATCCGGCTTGCCGGAAATACCAAGCATCCGTGGCTGACTCGGCCCGTAGATGTCCGCATCGAGCATACCCACCCGAGCACCGGCCGCGGACAACGCAAGCGCCAGATTGACCGCCGTAGTGGATTTGCCGACACCGCCCTTGCCGGAGGCAATGGCAATGATGTTCTTGACGCCGCTGACTCCCGACATCCCCTTCTGGTGAACGTGGGCGTGGATGCTGGAGGCGAGATTGACCTCCACCTCCGACACGCCGTCAAGTCCACGCACCGCGTCACTCACCGCCTCCACGATACTCTTGCGGACCGTATCGACAGGAAACCCGAGCTCCAGATCGATGGTCACCTTGTCGCCGTCGACAGCCACGTCCCTGACTGCCTGGGCGCTGACCAGATCCTTGCCCAGATGAGGCTCGACCCAGCCCTTCAGTGCATCCTCCACCAGGGCACGGTTTATATCGGTCATACCTTTGACTCCTCCCGGGATCCGGCCCCTGCGACCGGACCCGTGACATTCATCCTCGGGCCGGTTGATCCGGTCGAGGTCGGCTGTTGCGACTGCCCCCGGATTTTGCTAAACCCGGAAACTGGATGAACGATGAATTCGCACTACGAGGACAACACATGATAACGCATCGGGCACCGGCTTTGCTTGGGCTGATACTGGCAATCGTCCTCATGCCGCTGTCCATGGCCGAGGCACGCTCCGGCGAGGCGCTGGTGAACGCGGTACGTGACGGTCAGATGGCGCGTGTATCCATCCTGCTTGATCTCGGTGTCTCGCCGGACAGCGCGACCAGCGATGGCGAATTCCAGGGCAAGACCGCGTTGATGTGGGCTTCCGAGAGCGGGCGCATGGACATGATCGAGGCGCTGCTTGATTACGGCGCCGAGGTGGACCGTCGCAACCCCAAGGGCGGCACTGCGCTGATGTACGCCTCGGTATCCGGTAATGTCGATGCCATCGAGCGACTGGTGGAAGCCGGCGCCGACCCCAACCACACGGTAAGCAACGGCTGGTCGCCCCTGATGCTTGCGACGGCGAAGGGCCATGAAAGCAGCGTCCGCCGCCTGGTGGAACTGGGCGCGGACAAGAATGCCCAGGATGTTTACGGCTGGACGGTGCTGATGCGTGCCGCCGAGCAGGGCAACGAGGAAATGGTGCGCACGCTGCTGCAGGTCGGCGTTGATCCCGAAACGATGGACGACACCGGAAATACGGCGCGGAAAATAGCTGAAAGCGTGGGCAACAGGCAAATTGTACGGATACTCGAAGCCTGGCCCCGGGGTTGAGCGCCTGCCAACCAATGGTACCTCCCAGGGTTCGCCGCCCTCAGCACCGCATGATGTTCCCGCTGAAGGACTCCAGTGGCACCACGTCCGTCTCGTCGACGATCCGCTCCGCGGGGTCTGACTCCGCGTATTCCACAGCCAGGCGCTGTTCGAACTCCCGGAAAAACCGATCGAACAGCTCGCCGCCGAGCGTACCTACGGCGTCCAGGGTGCCCTCGTCTTCATCGTAATCCAGCAGGATCGCCGCCAGTGGCTGCTGGGCCGGCCCTGACAGCACCTGCGCACCCCGATAGGGGTCGTACATGCTGTTTTCCGCACAACAGGAGATGACCCCCGTCGAGGGGTCATCCGCCGCCCTGGGACCCCGGAACCGGATGTAGCTGACTGCCGGCGTTGGATGCGCCAGCTTGTGGGCGCAGATCGCCGAAAACGCCACCAGGCTGCGATCCGGCCCGACACCGCCCTCCCAGTCATAGCGGTTCCCGTCCTCCGTCTGGAGCCCATTTCTGCCCTCGACCGGGCGTCCCAGATCCAGCAGAAAGACCGGCGTCGAGGCGAACGGATAGTGAAAGACATAATTTCGACGGGGCTGGATGTCGGACACGCGCAGCGGCTGGCCACGCCCATCCATGAGTCGTACCCGCTCGTAGTATCGCGGCCGCAAATCGCTGCCGGTAACCAGGACAGGACCAAGCGCGGCCGCACCTGCGCCCAGCGCACAGGCCTTCACGAAAGACCGACGTCGCATTGAATACCTCCGCTCATCACTTTGTCGCCGTTCCGGGGCGGTCTCGAAGTCGCCAACATGATCGCGGATTTCTGCCGCGAATTCAGGACCTCAGGCGCGGGGCGACATATGACGAACATCCCGGATCGGCGGCAAAACGCTGCGGGCGGAACAGAATCCGCCCGCAGCGCGCCCACCCATTACTTGCTCTCGATCACACCGCAGGCAATCCGCGCCCCGGCGCCACCAATCGGCTGAGTCTGGTGGTCGTCGGGATTCTCATGGATCACCAGCGCGGCACCGTCTTCGTCCAGAATCGTGGCACCGTACGCGCCATCGAGGCTCGCGCGCGGATTGAAGAACTCCGCCCAGGCGTAACCGTTGTCATGAACGTAAAAATTGGTGAGATCCCCAGCGTCAGGGCCTTCCGGGTTCATCAATCCGTGTTTCTTCCCATCCGGGTTCAGATGGCCGCCGGAGTCCTGGAAACCGTGATCATGGTCATCGCAGGTACCCACGCTGTGGATGTGGATGGCCTTGGGTCCTGCCGGCAAACCCTCCAGTTCGAGCACGATCAGGGTGCCGTTTGGTCCCTGGGTGAGTCGCGCCTCGCCGATGGCTTCTCCTTGCTCGTTGATGATCTCGGCAGTGGCCTTGGGTCCTTCATGGTGATTCGCTGTCGCCAGCGCCATGGGCACGGCCAGCAGGGCACCCGTCAGAATCCGAACGATTCGATTGTTCATGCAATCCCCCTTCGACGTTGTTTTGAACGACTTGCAACTACCAGTATGGCAATAACCCGCGAAAAAGGTTGCAGGCAACGGATCCGCGGGGCCGGCGAGATTCCGCTTTACTCCCATGGCCGCAAGAATGATCAACGCTCGCGCAGGCGCGGAATCAAGGATACGAAGTTGCATGGCTTGTGACGGAGATCCAACTGCCTGGCCAGAATGCCGTCCCAGGCGGTGCGGCAGGCGCCGGATGATCCCGGAAGCACGAACAGCAGGGTCGCATTGGCAACGCCTGCCACTGCGCGCGACTGGAGTGCCGAACTGCCGATCTCCTCGAACGAGAGCTGCCGAAACAGCTCACCGAAGCCATCCACGCGCATGTCCATGAGCGGTAGTATTGCCTCGGGAGTGGTATCGCGACCGGTGATACCTGTACCGCCAGTGGAAATCACAACCTGCACAGCTTCGTCCACGATCCACTGCGAAACCGCGGCGCGAACGCGGTAAATGTCATCCGGCACGATCCGCTTGTCGACGAGTTCGTGGCCGGCTGCAGTCAACCGATCGGCGAGCAGCCTGCCGGACTTGTCGTCATCTTCGGTGCGGCTGTCGGAGACCGTCAGCACCGCCATGCCCAGGGGCAGGAATCCGCTTTCCTCAGGCTCCGGCGCATTACTCATGATGCATCCCCGCCCTTGTTGCGCGCGGCCTCGGCGGTTTCCAGCGGCACACCGTCCTGGAAAGCGTCACTGCCATCGTCGTAGAAGTCATGCTTCCACACCGGCAACCGGACCTTCAGGGTATCGATCGCGTAGCGGGC